>JAAYRH010000076.1 GCA_012518835.1 Aeromonadales bacterium
ACGCCGCGATCAACATTAAAGCCGCTGGGTTGGCGGTGTTAGCCCTTGGAGAGAATGTAAGTGGCACTGGGCCAGTCCCTTTGCCCTATTCTCGATGAATTGGGAATCCCCCTCCTTTAGGTGGGGGGAGCAGTCAATAAGCCCCGTGTATAAACAGGTTTTTAAACCGTGCGCTTTACATAGCTGCAATAAAGTAAGCAGTGCATGAGGTTGCCACTCGCCACCTAAAAACAGCACACAGCTGATCAAACCCTGATATTGCGTCAAGCGCGCTGTTAAATAATCTGGCGTCAATGCCACTCCACTGCCCCTCGGCCAGCTATCTACACTGTGACAGCCCTTGCAGCCAACCGGACAACCCGTCAAGGTATAAGCAAGTGAAGTCTCACCTGGCACTTCTTGCCATACGATATCTTCACTACAAAAACGTAAGAGCGACATAAACACCTATATGTTGTGGTTTAAATCAACGTTGAACACCATATGGGGGATCACCTTACCCTTTTAGTCAAAGGTGAAATTGATCTATATCAAGTAAAGAGAGAACCACAGATAAGCTGTACTAGGGCCCAGAGTGCAAATACTTACCTCTTCTGGCTGGCGCTCTTAGAAGGGTTTAAGTAAGGTTAGATTATGGCTATAGCCTCTATATAAAGTGGTTCGTCATAGCAGCATAAATATTTGATTTGACATACAAAATATCGGGCATAAAATGCGCCCACTTTTTATATTAAACGCATAGCGTTTTCATCGAGGTGTATAAGGCTACATGGCGGAAAAAAGCATTCCCCTAGTCTCTCTGACGGGTATCAGCAAAGCATTTGATGGCAAAACCATCATCGATAACTTCGATCTTTCCATTTATGATGGCGAGTTTTTGACCATTCTTGGTCCCTCAGGCTGTGGCAAAACTACAGTACTGCGCCTGATTGCCGGATTAGAACAAGTAGATAGCGGTACTATTACCTTAGCCGGCGATAACATTACGCAGGTGGCAGCGGAACACCGTCATGTAAATACCGTATTTCAAAGTTATGCATTATTTCCCCATATGACACTGTTTGATAACGTCGCCTTTGGCTTACGGATGCAAAAAGTAGCCAGCGCTGACATTAAGCCGCGGGTGATAGAAGCACTAAAAATGGTGCAATTAGAATCAATGGCGAACCGTTTTCCTCACCAGCTCTCTGGTGGACAACAACAACGGGTGGCCATAGCACGCGCCGTGGTAAATCGACCTAAAGTACTGTTACTGGATGAGTCATTAAGTGCCTTAGATTATAAATTACGCAAACAAATGCAAAGTGAGCTTAAGCAACTGCAACGCCGCTTGGGTATTACCTTTGTATTTGTCACTCATGACCAAGAAGAAGCCTTGTCGATGTCGGATCGCATTATATTGATGCAAGGCGGTCATATTGTGCAGGATGGCTCCCCTCGAGAAATTTATGAGTCCCCTGCTAACCTGTTTGCGGCACGCTTTATTGGTGAAATAAATATTCTAAGTGGCACTCTTATTACTGAAACTGCCACTGCTGGACAGTGGCAAGCTAATGTAGAAGGCCGCGAGTGCATAGTGCATACCGAACAATCTTTCTCGGCTAACGATAAAGTGTGTGTATTGCTGCGCCCAGAAGACTTAAGAATGAGCCGTGCCAGTGAAGGCAGTACCAATGGCGTGCCAGGCCGGGTTATTGAGCGTCTCTATAAAGGAGCGACACTAGACTCGCGAGTTGAGCTAGATTCAGGGCAGCATATTTTGGTGTCTGAGTTTTTTGATGAAGACGATCCTGACTTTGATTACCGTTTAGGTGAACGAGTCCATGTGACTTGGGTTGATAGCTGGGAAGTGGTGTTGCCTTATGAAGCCCATTAATCCTTTGGCCGGCAATGGCTTTAGAAATCTGGCTGTGACTTTGATTGTGGGTTGGTTATTGATCTTTGTATTTTTACCCAATTTAATGATCATTGCCACCAGCTTTATGACGCGAGATCACAGTAGTTTAGTGAGCTTGGTATTTAGCCTCGACAGCTATAGCCGCTTATTTGATCCTTTATATGCCAAAGTATTAGGGCACTCTTTACTCATGGCCGGTATTGCCACGCTCATCTGTTTAGGCGTGGGTTATCCGTTTGCGTTTATTATTGCCAAACTGCCTACACGGCTCAGGCCCTTATTGTTGTTTCTCGTGATAGTTCCCTTTTGGACTAACTCATTAATTCGTACCTATGCGCTTAAAGTGGTATTAGGTACTAAAGGCTTACTTAATAGCGCTTTATTAGGGTTAGGGCTAATTGAGCAACCGCTGCGGATTATGTTTACTGAAGTAGCCGTGATCATTGGGCTGGTTTATATCTTACTGCCTTTTATGATACTGCCGTTGTATTCAGCCATTGATAAATTAGATGGACGGCTATTAGAAGCCGCTAAAGACTTAGGTGCTGGCCCAGCATCACGGTTTTTTCGGGTGATCTTACCACTCACCCTACCCGGCATAGTGGCAGGCTGTTTATTAGTATTTTTACCCGCCTTAGGCATGTTTTATATCTCTGACTTATTAGGGGGAGCTAAAAACCTCTTGATTGGCAATATAATTAAGACCCAGTTTTTAAATATCCGTGACTGGCCGTTTGGTGCTGCTACTAGTGTCACACTGACGTTATTAATGGCGGTTATGATGTATTTGTATTATCGCGCCGCTAAAATGCTCAATAAGAAGGTGTCCATCGATGATTAAATGGCTAAAAGGCAGCTTTTTATTATTAGTCTTTGCCTACCTTTATATTCCTATTGGCGTCTTAGTAGCGAATGCTTTTAACCAATCAAAGTACGGTATTAGCTGGGATGGCTTTACCCTAGACTGGTTTGTGCGTTTGGCCAATAACGCCAGCTTAATGGAAGCGGCGCGGCACTCGGTGACCATTGCTTTGGTATCAGCCAGTGCCGCGGCCATCATTGGCACTCTGGCTGCGGTCGCTTTGTACCGCTACCGCTTTCGCGGTAAAGGTTTTGTCGGTGGCATGTTATTTGTAGTTATGATGTCACCCGATATTGTGATGGCGATTTCATTGCTAGCGCTGTTTGTGGTGCTGGGCATTTCTCTTGGTTTTTGGTCGTTATTATTAGCTCACATTACTTTTTGTTTGCCTTTTGTAGTGATCACCGTCTATTCGCGGTTAAAAGGGTTTGATGTGCGTATGCTAGAAGCAGCAAAAGACTTAGGAGCCAGCGAAGCCGTGACCTTTCGTAAGATTATTCTGCCGCTCGCCGGCCCAGCGATTGCTGCCGGTTGGCTATTAAGCTTTACTCTGTCGTTAGATGACGTCATTGTCAGCTCTTTTGTTACTGGGCCGAGCTATGAAATTTTACCGTTAAAAATTTATTCTATGGTTAAGGTAGGAGTGTCTCCAGAAGTGAACGCCCTTGCGACCATTATGTTAGCCGCATCACTGATACTAGTGGTAATCGCACAACTGTTATTAAGGAAGAAACACTGATGAAATTAAAATGGAGTTCTTTGGCACTATTGATGGCCGCTAGCCTACCCTCGTTGGCACAAGCTCAAGACCGTTTATCTGTGTATGGTTGGGCCGAATATATTCCGGATCAGGTGATACGAGACTTCACCAAAGCAACGGGAATTAAAGTCGATTACGCTAGTTTTGACTCAAATGAGGCGCTGTATGCTAAGTTAAAACTGCTGCAAACCAGCAAGGCTAAAGAAAGCTACGATGTTATTTTTCCCTCTAGCTATATGTTGAGTAAAATGGCACGGGAAGAGATGTTATTGCCTCTAGATAAAAGTAAGCTGCCCCATTTTAATGAATTAGATGAAGGCATGTTAAATAGGGATTTTGATCCTGAAAATAAATACAGTGTGCCTTATGCTTTTGGTAGCACTGCTATTGCCATTAATAGAGATGACTTGCCCGATGCTAAAATGACCAGTTGGGCTGACTTATGGGATGGGCGTTGGAAAAATCAGTTAATGATTACCGATGATATTCGTGAAAGCTTTCAAATGGCATTATTAACCTTAGGTTATTCGGCGAATACTAAAGATCCCGCAGAAATTAAAGCGGCTTATGAAAAACTGATCTCGTTGCAAAATAACGTGTTGCTTTATAATTCAGATAACCCTCGTCTGCCGTATGTCACCGGTGAGGCGTCGGTAGGATTATTGTGGAGTGATCAAGCTTATAAAACACAGCAAGATGGTATTAACTTAGAATACGTCTATCCCGAAGAAGGAGCTATTTTTTGGGTAGATAGTGCAGCTATTCCCAGCAATGCCAAATCAATTGACGCCGCACATCAGTTTATTGATTATTTATTACAACCTGAAGTAGCCGCCGGTATTATGGAAGAGTTAGGGATGGCGATGCCTAATAAAGGCGCCAAAGGCTTACTGCCGCCTGAAATAGCAGAAAATAGTGTGCTGTTTCCTAGTACAGAAATAACAGCTAATGGTCATTTTCAAGATGACTTAGGTGATGAAACCCTCGCTATTTACGAACAATATTGGGTGAAATTACGCTCTCAGTGATCCCACTTAATTAATAAGCCCGCCTGGTGCGGGCTTACTTTTTAAATAAAAAAGCCCGCAGACTGAGCAGCTATTACGAACAACAAGTAAGTATTAAATATCGCCGTTATTATTCCCGTTAAAGCTTAGTTAATAATTCATCCACATAGGCAGGTACAGTAACGGTAGCATTGCCATAGCGGTGCTCATCAAATAAAGTTTTTGATTGGCTTTTTTCTAGGTTTATTTCTACGGTATGCGCCTTATGGAGCGCGGCTTCTTGCACTAAACCTGCGGCGGGATATACATTGCCAGAGGTGCCAATAGCAATAAATAAATTGGCTTCACTGATAGCATGATAGATCTGATCGAGCAACAAAGGCATTTCACCAAACCATACAATATGCGGACGTAACGGTTCAGGAAATTGACAACAGTGACACAGATCCTTGGGACTGAGATCCTTTGTCCAATCGAGAGTCTGATTAGACACGGGACACCGCACTTTTAATAACTCACCGTGCATATGTAACACCTGTTGACTACCGGCTCTTTCGTGTAAATCATCAATGTTTTGCGTGATCAAAGTGACTGTGCCTGGCCAATCCGCTTCTAATTTAGCGAGCGCGAAATGTGCGGCATTAGGCTCCACGGTTTGTAATAACGCCCGTCGAGTATTATAAAACTGATGAACTAATTCCGGGTTGCGCTCATATCCTTCGGGCGAAGCCACATCTTCAATACGATGTTCCTCCCATAGCCCGTCGCTGGCTCTAAAGGTTTTAATCCCCGACTCGGCAGAAATACCGGCGCCGGTTAAGATCACAATATTATCGTGGGACATAAACTGTTCCCCTATTCATCCACCTACCCCATTAACATTTAGGCAAGTGCTCATAAAACCGGGTAATGAAATAAGCCAGACAATATTGTCTGGCTTATGACTAATCGGAAGACGTGCTATCGTCATCGGACGACGCTAGATGCTCTACTCTACTTTTCAGCTTTTGCCCGGGGCGAAAAGTCACCACGCGCCGTGCTGAAATAGGAATATCTTCGCCAGTTTTAGGGTTGCGTCCGGGGCGTTCCCCTTTGTTGCGTAATTCAAAGTTACCGAACCCGGAAATTTTCACTTGTTCTCCTTGCTCTAGCGAACGACGGATTTCTTCAAAGAAAGCTTCTACCATTTCTTTTGAATCTCGCTTGCTTAAGCCTAAGTGAGTAAACAAGTGTTCAGCTAGATCGGCTTTGGTTAACGCCATATCAATCCCTCAAGGAAGCATTAAACTCATCAGAAAGTGCCGTCACGATGTTAGCCACCGCCTCGGCAATTTCTTTCTCTTCCAAAGTTCGATGGGTATCTTGTAATACGAGACTAAGCGCTAGGCTTTTTTTGCCCTCTTCAATACCCGAGCCTTGGTATACGTCAAACAAGTTTAATCCAACTACATGTTTATCGCCAACTTTCCTAACTAAATCAAGGATATCCCCAGCGGCTACCTCTTGATCAACCACCAATGCCAGGTCTCGTCGGTTCGCAGGAAAACGAGAAATAGCGACCGCCTCCGGTACATGGCGGGTGGTGAGTGCGGCGGTTTCCACTTCAAACACATAGGCTTGAGATTTTAAGCCCAGTTTACGTAATAAGCTTGGGTGTAATGTTCCCACCACGCCAACTTGGCGGCCTTGATAAAATAATGCTGCTGACTGACCGGGATGTAGCGCACTAAGCTCGGCACGCGCAAAAGAAAAGTCGAGTTCGTGGCCACTTAACGCCAACAGCGCTTCTAAATCCCCTTTGATATCAAAGAAGTCGACTTCTTTCACCGGCATGTCCCAGTGCTCATCCACTAACGGACCTAGCACTAAACCAGCAAACATCGAGGTTTGGCGTACGCCGTTTTCTGCGCTTTCATCAGGAATAAAAATTAAGCCCTGCTCAAACAAACGCAATCGCGACTGTTGGCGGTTTTGATTGTGCACCGCCGCTTTAATTAAGCCTGGCCATAATGAAACCCGCATCGCCGACATATCCGCGGCAATGGGATGCGGCAAGATCATCGTATCCGCATCAGGAAATAATAGTTGTTGTGCGTTAGGGTCTACAAAACTGTAAGTAATTGCTTCTTGGTAGCCGGCATCAATTAAGGTTTCTTTTAAACGAGCTAAAGGCAATTGAGCTTCGTTATGCTTAGACATAGTCAGCGCTGCTACCGGTGCCCGGTTAGGGATCTGGTTATAACCGTAAATACGCGCCACTTCTTCGATTAAGTCTTCTTCAATTTGGATATCAAATCGATAGCTGGGCACACTCACTTGCCAGCCTTGCTCAGTGGTGGTTACTGCTAGTCCTAAACGGCTAAGCATGTCGGTCACTTGATTTGCAGGGATCTCTATACCGATAATTTTATTTAATCGCGCTTGTCGTAAGGCAACTTGAGACGTTTTAGGTAAGTCTTGCTCAGACAGCGCTTCAACCACAGGACCAGCTTGCCCCCCACAGATAGTTAATAATAATGCTGTGGCCCGCTCCATCACTTTATGTTGTAACTGATAATCAACGCCGCGTTCAAAACGGTGTGAGGCATCGGTATGTAAACCATAGCTGCGTGCCCGGCCAGTAATTGACAGTGGGCTAAAAAAAGCACACTCCAATACAATATCGGTGGTTTGCTCAGTCACACCCGTGGCTTCGCCGCCAAAGATACCAGCCATGGCAATGGCTTGTTGCTCATCAGCAATCACTAAGGTGTCGGCATTAAGCTTAACCTCATTACCATCTAATAAGGTGAGCGCTTCGTCTTGCTTAGCCATGCGTACTTGAATCGCTCCCTTTAACGTAGCGCGATCAAAGGCATGCATGGGTTGGCCCCATTCCAGCAACACAAAATTAGTGACATCCACCACCGGATCGATACTGCGAATACCGCTACGGCGTAACTTTTCTTGCATCCATAAGGGCGTGCGGGCCTTAACATTAATGCCGGTTAATACTCGACTTAAATAACGCGGGCATGCGTGAGGCGCCAAGAGATTGACCGCCACTTGATCGTCAATGGTGGCCGGCACCGCAGGAATATCTGGCCAAAGCACATCTTGTTGGTTTAGCACCCCCACTTCACGAGCAATACCGGCGATGCCTAAACAATCAGCACGGTTAGGGGTTAAATCGATGTCGATAATCGCATCATCTAATAACAGATAGTCGCGTACCGACACACCGAGCGGTGCATCATCGGGTAATTCGATAATGCCGCTAGAATCTAGCTCGATGCCCAACTCATTGTAAGAGCACAACATGCCATGAGAGGGTTGACCGCGCAGCTTGGCTTTTTTGATTTTAAAATCACCGGGTAACACTGCGCCCACGACGGCCACCGCGACTTTTAATCCGGCACGACAGTTAGGTGCACCACAGACAATATCTAACAGCTCCCCTTCACCAATATTTACTTTGGTTACTTGCAGCTTATCGGCATCGGGGTGCTGGCTGGATTCAACCACCTCACCCACCACCACTTGAGTAAAATCACCCGCGACCGGCTCAATATTGTCTACTTCTAAGCCCGCCATCGTCATCAGCTCGGCAAGAGCTTCGGCGTTAAGGCCAGTATTCACCCATTCATCTAGCCATGTTTTTGAAAATTTCATTATTGCTCCTGCCGATTACCGGAATTGCTTAAGAAAACGCAGATCATTTTCGAAGAAAGCGCGCAAGTCATTCACGCCATAGCGCAACATAGTTAACCGCTCCACCCCCATGCCAAAGGCAAAGCCGCTGTAGCGTTCGGGATCAATACCCACTGAGCGCAACACGTTAGGATGCACCATGCCGCAGCCCAGTACTTCTAGCCATTGACCGTTTTTACCCATGACGTCTACTTCAGCACTGGGCTCAGTAAAGGGAAAATAGGAAGGACGAAAACGAATCTGTAGATCTTCTTCAAAGAAGTTATTTAAAAAGTCGTGCAGTACCCCTTTCAGTTGGGTAAAGCTGACGTTTTCATCTACTAGTAAGCCTTCTACCTGATGAAACATCGGGGTATGAGTTTGGTCGTAATCGTTACGATAAACACGCCCCGGCGAAATAATACGCAGCGGCGGCGCTTCTTGCTGCATAGTACGAATTTGTACCCCAGAGGTTTGGGTACGCAGCATTAATGTTGGATTAAAGTAGAAGGTATCGTGATCGGCACGTGCAGGGTGATGGGCAGGAATATTAAGCGCATCAAAGTTATGAAAATCATCTTCAATCTCTGGGCCTTCCACTACCTTAAAGCCCAACTCACCAAAAAATGACTCAATGCGTTTAATGGTGCGACTCACTGGGTGCAAGCCACCGGTAGACTGACGACGGCCCGGCAAACTAATGTCTAGGGTTTCAGTCGCTAGTTTTTTATTAAGCTCGGCTAATTGCAGTGCTTCGCGCTTGCTGTTAATCGCATCATTAACTGCTTGCTTGCCACGGTTGATCAGTTGGCCGGCAGCGGGCCGCTCTTCGGCAGACAATTTACCCAAGGCTTTAGACTGCTCGGTGAAGAAGCCTTTTTTGCCCATATAATGCACGCGGATAGCGTCCAGCTCAGCAGCGGTAGCTGCGGCGTGGATCTCCGTTTGTGCTTTGACGATCACGTCTTCCAACTGATCCATGAGTTCCTCGTTACGAGTCCGCTTATGCAGACCTGATTAATTTGAAAGGTCTTGATAATAAAGGATTTGTGTCTTTTTCGCCATACTCACATTAAATATGAGCAATAAAAAAGGAGGCCTAGGCCTCCTTTTTTCACATATCGTGTTAACGACTTATGCTAATGCTTCTTTTGCTTTGCTAACCAAAGCAGTGAAGGTAGCTTTATCGTGTACTGCGATATCAGCCAAGATCTTACGATCGATTTCAACTGAAGCCTTTTTCAGGCCGTTGATGAAACGGCTATAAGACAGACCATTCATGCGGCTTGCGGCGTTAATACGCGCAATCCACAGCTGGCGAAACTGGCGTTTTTTCTGACGACGGTCACGGTAAGCGTACTGACCTGCTTTAGTTACTGCTTGTACCGCTACGCGATAAACGCGCGAACGAGCGCCGTAATAACCTTTAGCTTGCTTTAATACTTTTTTGTGACGAGCGCGGGCAGTCACACCACGTTTAACTCTTGCCATTGTTCTTTAATCCTTTTATGCGTTTGGCAACATTGCTCTAACTTGAGCAACATCAGATGCAGCAACCATGCTAGTACCACGTAGATGACGCTTACGCTTAGTACTTTTCTTGGTCAGGATATGGCTGGTGTGCGACGACTTGCGCTTAAAACCATTCGCCGTTTTCTTAAAGCGCTTTGCAGCACCTTTATCTGTTTTCATCTTAGACATAACAACTCCGCATTGTTAATAATAACAAATAGTAAGGCGAGCCAAGTCAACACGACTTAGCTACTTGGTAGGCCTTAGCTATTTTTTCTTTGGGGCTAGCACCATGACGGCTTGGCGACCTTCCATTTTCGGGAAAGCTTCCACTACGGCCAGCTCGTCTAGATCCGCTTTAATGCGGTTCAGTAGATCAAAGCCTAGGTCTTGGTGCGCCATTTCACGACCGCGAAAACGCAGTGTGATTTTGGCTTTATTACCCTCTTCTAAAAAGCGAACCAGGTTGCGTAGTTTTACCTGATAGTCGCCATCATCAGTACCGGGACGGAATTTAACTTCCTTCACCTGTATCTGTTTTTGCTTTTTTCGTTGTTCCTTGGACGCCTTGCTCTTCTCATAGAGGAACTTACCGTAATCCATCAAACGGCAGACGGGCGGCTCGGCATTGGGACTGATTTCCACCAGGTCTACACCTGCAGTGGCTGCAGTTTCGAGAGCCTCTGCAATAGAGACTACACCCATAGGCTCGCCTTCCAGTCCGACTAAGCGGACTTCTGGTAGACGGATCTCATCATTCAGTCGATTGCGAGGAGCTGGTTTGCTCCCTCTTTTAGCGCCTTTTATAACTTATCCTCCACTGTTTTATTACCGCGAGTTTGGATTTCTTGCTGTATTAGCAAGCTGAGCTCTTCTACATCGAAGATACCCAAATCCTGTCCCTTGCGAGTGCGCACTGCCACTTTTCCGGCTTCGACTTCTTTGTCACCGCACACCAACATATAAGGTACTCGCTTTAGAGTATGCTCGCGGATTTTAAAGCCTATCTTCTCATTTCTCAAGTCCGCTTTGGCTCTAATGCCAACTTTATTTAGACTATCAGTGAGATTGAGTGCGTAATCGGCCTGATTATCGGTAATGTTGAGCACGACAACCTGAGTAGGAGCCAGCCAAGTTGGAAATAGGCCAGCATATTCCTCAATCAAGATACCGATAAAGCGCTCGATCGACCCTAGGATAGCACGGTGAATCATAACTGGCACATGGCGTTCGTTATCTTCTCCGACATAACTTGCTCCAAGGCGACCGGGAAGCGCAAAGTCAAGTTGAATAGTGCCACACTGCCAAGCTCGGTTTAAGCAGTCATAAAGCGTAAATTCAATTTTAGGACCATAAAAGGCCCCCTCACCGGGCTGTAGCTCATATTCGATATCGGCGGCGGTTAAGGCTTCTTGTAAGGCTAACTCGGCCTGATCCCATGCTTCATCGCTACCAATCCGCTCTTCAGGCCGTGTCGAGAGCTTAACGGCGATATTGGTAAAGCCAAAGGTTTGATAAGTGTCGTAAACCAGCTTGATACAATCAGATACTTCGGATTGAATTTGTTCTTCAGTACAGAAAATATGAGCATCATCTTGGGTAAAGCCACGTACTCGCATTAAGCCATGCAGTGCGCCGCTGGGCTCATTACGGTGACAACTACCAAATTCCGCCATACGCAGTGGTAAGTCACGGTAGGACTTTAAGCCTTGGTTAAAGATTTGCACATGACCGGGGCAGTTCATGGGCTTAATCGCATAATCACGGTTTTCTGAACTCGTAGTAAACATAAAATCTGCGTACTTATCCCAGTGCCCCGAGCGCTCCCACATTACGCGATCCATCATTAACGGACCTTTTACTTCTTGATACTGATAGGCGCGTAGCTGCTCACGAACAAATTGTTCTAGCTCACGAAAGATAGTCCAGCCGTCGTGATGCCAAAACACCATGCCCGGTGCTTCTTCTTGCATATGATACAAGTCGAGCTGCTTACCAATACGACGGTGGTCACGCTTAGCTGCTTCTTCAAGCTGCACTAAATAAGTGTTGAGCGCTTTTTTATCAGCCCACGCGGTACCGTAAATGCGTTGCAACATTTTATTTTTAGAATCACCACGCCAGTAGGCTCCAGAGATACGTTGTAATTTAAAGTGCTGACAAAAACGCATACTCGGCACATGAGGACCCCGACACATGTCGATGTATTCTTCATGATAATAAAGGCCAGGGCGGTCGTCTTGGCTGACGTTTTGATCCAAAATTTCTATTTTGTAAGGTTCGTGGCGCTCAGCAAAGGTATTGCGCGCCTCTTGCCAGCTAACTTTCTTTTTAATCACCGGATAGTTGGTTTTAGCCAACTCTTTCATGCGCTTTTCAAGCTTGGCGACATCCTCTTCGGTCAGCGTGTAGTCCAAGTCAATATCATAATAAAAGCCGTTATCGATTACCGGACCGATGGCCATCTTAGTATGTGGCCATAACTGCTTAATGGCGTGACCTAATAAGTGAGCACAAGAGTGGCGCAGGATTTCTAAGCCCTCTTGGTCTTTCGCGGTAATAATAGCGACGTCTGCATCTTGCTCAATCAGCTCACAAGCATCGACCAGCTCACCGTTAATACGCCCAGCAATACAGGCTTTAGCAAGGCCCGGTCCTATATCTTGAGCGACATCCATTACAGATACAGCGTGTTCAAATTGACGTTGGCTACCATCGGGAAGGGTAATTATCGGCATGAAATATCCTTAACAGTGGTGCACCCTACCAAAGCGCACATGTATGTGTGTAAATGAAGCTGTCATGCGTCGCAAGCGACACCGCGCAACGCTATCATCTGGTATACGGTGCCAGTATGACGTGCCCTTTAGGGGCTGGGCTGCAAGACAGACATTAAGAAGACTGTATTTAGGGCGCGTATTTTACCAGAGACGCCCCTACCCTGCCACCGCAAAATAGCCGTTAAGTTTGGTTATTCTCTTGGGCTTGGGCTTTTAACCACGTAAAGCGGCCATGAGGAATATATAATAATTCGGCTACTTCTCGGATGAGCGCTTCTTCTTCAATATCGAGGGTATGATCACTAAAGGCCAGCCGCCATAGGGCATATAAAATATCTTCTCGCTCACCAATGGGTAAGTTTTTAAGCTCAGAGGTATACTTGAATAATGATACCGCATCCGTTTGCTGCGCTTTAGTATGGGAAATTAATTCTTGTACCCGCTCCGGTGTTTGCTTAGTTAAGCGAGCTAGTAACTTTTCTGCCAATTGGCGCTCATTGGCGCTAACATGCCCATCGGCTAACATCACTTCCCCTAATAAGGTGCTAATCGCCACTTCTTTACAGGGCGTGGTGGGCTGTGGCTCTGTGGTATCTAGCCACGCTTTGATTTGTTCAAGCATATTTTATCCTCCAATCACGGCTTAGCTGCGCATAAGTAGTTCGGCGTAACAGGCGTGGTTTTATGATGCCACTAAGTAACAAAGAAAAATTAATTTTTAAAGCTTTTTTGCCACGGAATCCACAAACACCACGGATGAAGCGCAATAAGAAAAGAGCTTATCTTATCTAAGATCTTACCCAGTATTTATTCGTTTAGATCTTGATTTTTCCGTGGGTTCAGTGGGTTCCGTGGCGAAGTTGTCTTAAGTTTTAAAAGCAAGCTTACGACATAATCCACATTAGTTTTAAGGCATTACTTAACACCCTCAATGGCAGCACTATTAGTAACAGGAGACAGCTTATGCCACAACCTGTGGTCTTAATCACCGGTGCCGCAAAACGACTAGGCGCACACATGAGTCGCCATTTGCACCAGTTGGGTTACCGTTTAATATTGCACTATCATCACAGCGAAACCCTCGCCAAAGCCTTACATCACGAGTTAAATCGCCTTCGCCCTGATAGCGTTCAACTCCTCAGACAAGATTTGGCTCAACTTGAACAACTGCCTGCCATGGCAGATCGGGTCATTAACTGCTTTGGTCGACTGGATGGCTTAATAAATAATGCCTCTAGCTTTTATGCCACTCCTTTTGGTAATAGTCAGCCACAGCAATGGCATGACTTAGCCAGCACCAATGCCGCCGCGCCCTACTTTCTCATACAAGCTTTAGCCAAGACTTTAATAAGCCATCAAGGGGCCATTGTTAATATGGTGGATATTCATGCCGATAATGGTTTAAAGGATCACTTGTTATATAGTATGGCTAAAAATGCCCTAGCCACCTTAACCCGAGGCCTAGCGACAGAGCTTGCACCTAAGGTGAAAGTCAACGGCATCGCTCCTGGCGCTATTATCTGGCCCGAGCAAGAATTAACTCCCAGTCAGAAAGAGCAAGTACTTAATTCTATTCCGTTGGCTCGCTTGGGAACTGCTCAAGAAGTAGCAGACACCGTCGAATTTTTATTAACGGGCCCGCGTTATTTAACCGGTCATATTATTACGCTCGATGGTGGCCGCTCGAGTCGTGGTTTAGTTGATGCATAAACAGGATTTTAAAATAAGAAAGCGATAAGCTGATGCGAGATTAGCTTTTCTATTACTTCAATACACTTAGGAACTTAACCCCTCGTTATGATGCGAAGCAGCGTAGTGACCAGCATAGTGACGTTATTAGCGGCGAGCTTATTTGGCTGTGTAACTTATTCGTCAACGGACGCCTCTAATCGCACTCAGCCCTTGCCTCGCAGTGCGCTGAGTGTGACGCCTGATTATGCATTAAGCCAAGTGGAGTCAAGCACCGTCACTACGATTGATGCCAAGCACACTTACTCTCTTGATGAGCTCATTGCCTTAGCGCAACATAATAACCCTGCCACCCGGATCGCGTGGCAAGAAGCCGAGCAAGCGGCGACGGCGGCCGGCATGGTCAAAGCCACTTACTTACCTATGCTCTCGGCCAGTGTGCTCGGGGGTTATCAGCGCAGTAAACGACATACTCAAAGTGAGCTAACTAATTTACCGCTGGATGTCGAAATAGACACTACCAATCATAGCCATATCAGTGGGATAGTTCCGGCACTTACTATGGAATGGCTCTTATTTGATTTTGGTAAGCGCGCCGCCCTACAAAGTGCGGCCAAGGAATTAGCTACCGCCAGTCGCGTTAAGTTTACAGGGGCACATCAGGCCGTTATTTTTAATGTCTCTCGAACTTTTTTTGAATATAGCGCGGCGCGAGAAAATACTAAACTCGCCGCCCAGCATTTAGAAAACTCGCTTAATTTAACTAACGCGGCGCAAGCACGCTTTCGTCACGGGGTAGCGACGTCTATTGAAGTGGCACAGGCTAAACAATTAGCAGCTCAGGCCAAACTTGCGAAAGTACAAACTAAAGGCGTAGAGCAAGACGCCTACCAAGCGCTGTTATCAGCTATCGGACTGCCTCCTACAGCAGAGATACAGATTGCGGATACCCAAGGTCGAACTTTGCCGCATTTCTCTGAGCTCCCCAATGATGAATTACTTAAAGAGGCTCTTGCCTATCGTCCCGACTTGCTCGCCGTAGATGCGGCTCGTAAAGCGGCAGAAAAAGGAGTCGACTCTGCACAAGCGAACTATATGCCTAAAGTGGCTTTGTTAGGGGTGGCTGCCAGTGGTAATGCCAACTTTAATCTGCGTGGTGTGGGCGAAATGAGCCCCCACTCTTCTTCGCAGGCGATACTTTTAGGCGTCACCCTACCGCTATTTGATGGAGGGTTAAGACGAATGCAAGTGCAAGAAGCCGAGTCGCGGGCGATGGCGGCACAAGAGCTTGTACGTAAAACACAGCAAGATGCTCTTAAAGAAATGCACTTTGCAGTTAACGCGCTGCGCTCAGCATTAGAAGCATATGAAGCAGCCTCTGAGTTAGTAGAAGCCGCCACCTTAACCCACGATGCGGCACAAGAAGCTTATAAAGTGGGAGTAGGCAATATGATGCTCGCTACCCAAGCCGCTAACGGCTTGCTAGATGCTGCTCAAGCGAAAAGCTTGGCCTATGCGGGCGCATTAATTGCCTCAGCCAACCTAGCGTTTATGATGGGACAGATGAACCAAGCACCAGCGAGTTAAAGCGCTGCGTTAATTGGTCGAGTTGTTGTTGATAGTCGGACAAACTAGTATGCCCTAGGTGTAATCGCTTAGGCTCCAAATAAGCGAGGCTTAACTCGTACTCAGCTTCTTCTAATACTTGGGCCGCTTGACCGGCATAGACCACCCTTTGAAGCGTATCTTTGTTTTCGGTAGTGGCCCAATCCTCTAATATCTGCTGTAAGTGAGTCATGTGCTTTTTTACTGAGTGAATAACGCTATACGGCCATATTTGTGTAAAAGCGAGATACATCATTAGATTACCCAATAAAATCCCCACAATGCGATCGCCTGCCACACTTAAATCCACACTGGGACCAAAACCCTGTAAAGTGATAAGAAAAAAAGCAAAGGCAATTTGGATCCCCGCATAGGCCACCCGCTCTGAGCCAATGCCAACCCAAGCCGCTAAAATACTCACCACAAATACTGCGGCCATTAAGGTCCCGATAGACGTCATGTGCGGCATAAAGAACACCAGTAATATTACACCTAAGGTGGCACCGATTAAGGCGCCAATAATACGTAACACGAGCTTATTAATAGTTTCGCCGCTGCTGCCCAAGGTGGCAACATAACACGTAATCATCGCCGTATGGATACCTTCCCACTCAATGCTACTGTAGATGAGATAGCATAAAATAGCCGCGCCGGTGGCTTTAACCGCAGTACGCAGATACGCCGAATTGACAAAAGCGTCCGCCACAAAAAACGTAGCTTTTTCTTCTGGAATAGTAAACCCTGCGTTATTTTGCTCACTGCTGAGCGTGTTCAGCGCTTGGGCAATGTCTTGATAAGGGGTTAAAGAAAAGTCAGACACTTGCCACTTAAAGTAAGAAGTAGGCAATGATTTACTTTGTCGTAACTGACGGGCGGCGAGCAGGCAGGCAGTAGCTAACTGCTGTTGTTGCTGAAGTTGTCGCTCGGTGGGCACAGTGGTTTGAGTTGTGAGAGCTAAACTGGCCAAAAGTATTTGATAACTTTGTATGACGGCGACGGCTAAATCTTGTTGTCGTTTCTTCGGCACAAAGTGAAATAGTTTCAGCCATTTTAGGCGTTTTTGCTGGCTTTCTATTCCCTCTGCCACCATAGCGCGCACTTGCTGCGCCGAAGCGTGCTGTTGCAAACTTTGTGCCGCGAGCTCTAAGCGCCCGGCCACTTCATTCACTAATACTGCTTGCGGCTGGCGGCCAGCGATTAAATTAAAGCTGATAACCAGTGCCATAGGAGCACATGTCATTAGCCACGCATATAGCACTGCCCGAGTGGCTACTTCACCAAAAGGCACATGCGCTAATAAGGTCATTACAAAGGCAATGACTAAGGCAATAATACCGCCCAGCGGCCCTAATAAACTGGCGTTTCCCAAATACAATAAAATAACGGAAGTAAACGCCATAATGGCTAAGCGTGCCGGTGGTGAGCTAATAGATAGGTTGACCAAACCAATAAGGATAAATACCACAATGGAGACTAGCACCACTAATGCGATGGCTAACACCATACTTTCTGCCGAGTCTGACTTCATCACAAAGAAGATCACATAACAGCTTAATACGGCAGCGGGAATGTGAAAGGTCATAGACACTAAGGTCATTAAGGCACACAGCAGCGCAATGCGCCATGTTTGCTCCCAACGCCCCGGAAAGGGACGCAAATCATGTTTTATTTGAGCCCACCAGTGAGTGAACACGGGAGAGGAGTTAATCACAATACTGACCGTCATGCACTATGGTGGTAGCAGAGGCTCCTGCACGTAGTAACCATTCTTGTTCTGGCGCTATTTTTAAACTAAAGCGCACCGGAAAACGCTGTGCGACTCGTACCCAATTCATCGATTTTTGTACATACGGCATATTACGCGGCAGATTAATTATGTCCTCTGAACTAACTCCCCAACCAATGCTATCTACTCGTGCTTTTATCGCGGTGTTGGGATCAGCTAAAATATACACGGTGGCACAATTACCAGGCTTAATACGTTTAAGATCGGTCTCTCGGTACATACCTACCGCATGCCAATCTTGAGTATCAATCAGCGTAAAAACACTTACCTCAGGCAATAAATGCTCCCCGCTACTCACGTTTAAACCGACAACATAGCCCGATTGAGGGGCCTTGATATGAGTTTTCCTTAGATCGCGCTCTGCCATCGCCAAACTACTTTGCGCCATCTCGACCATAGCGGCTTCTGCTTCGGTGTTACTCACTAATGCATCGGCGGCACCGGCCTGCTCTAGTGCTTGGCGCAGCGAAATATTAGCGTCTTGAGCTAAGGTTTTAGCTTCATCGAGTTGCTGCTGAGTAACGTAGCCTTTAGGCGCTAACGATGCCATTCTTTTTTGACTTTGATTAGCGAGGCGTAAATTAGTGCGTGCCCGCTCAATTTGCTCATTAGTGATAGTGGCGTTATGAGACTCGGCTTGAATGATCCGCTGCTTATTTTCAAAAGTGGCTTTCGCCAAGGCCAACTCGGCTTTGGTTTGTTGTACCCGCAATTCATAAAACTCCGGATCAAGTGAAAATAAGCGCTGCCCCTTAGTTACTTTATCGCCATCTTTTACATAAATTTCAGCAATTTGTCCGGGTACCGCCGTAGTAATGTGTACTACATTCGCTTCTAGCGTAGCATCTTCCGATAACGGGTTATGAAGGGTTTGCTGCCAATACAGTAAGCCAAAGATAATAGCTGCTACAACTATCAAAAGGCTGATAATCATGGCTACTACTTTCTTAGTAGCTGAGTGAGGGGCAGTTAAGTCAGGACTATCCATGTTTTATCCTAAGGTAAAAATAGCAACCAGAGCGCGGCAAAGCACAGACCAAGGGCTAGGCAAGTATAAATAAACAGCCGAAAGTGTAAGACATCATCAATTCCCAGGCGAATAAATACCACTCGGATGAGCAGCGTGGCCAAGATAGCAATAAAAATAAATACCAACCACGCTGGAAAATAAGAGCCTGCTAAGGCAAAAGATGGGGCGCCCCTACAACCGCTCAACAGTAATAAGGGCATTAAATAAAATACAGGCATTTGTTCACCACGATTAACCATAAAAGGACTACACAACCCCTTTGTTATTAAATGTGCTTAAGGTGTTTTGTAGTTCAAAGTGCAATGTTGAAACTCACCCAGCTGAAGCAAGATGATTCTTGTTGTCATCGGTTTCTGCATGGTGATATTAAATCATATTAGTCTTCTAAAACCTCTTGCAAGCGTTTATGGTGTCGGCACTTCCTGGCACCACATATACAAACAGCAATGACTATCTGACTGACGACACCCTACAACGTAATTAACGTTTATTATTGAAGATTTTTCAGGCTGGTATTTTATATTTAAATATTGGCATGTTGGCATAACACTGTGTATTGCTATCTACCAGCCAAGCGTTAGTGTATTTACTTATGCTTGGTTAGCAAGCACTCGCTCTACGGTGTCAACAATAGCTTGCGTTTGTGGGTCAATTTCTAAATTGGCCTGATAACCCACTTGAACTTCACCTAAATTCGTTCGTGCTAAGGTTTCTGGGATCAAGTGCACAACAAAGCGATCGCTTTGGACTTCTCCTACCGTAAGGCTAATACCATCAATACCTATATAGCCCTTAGTAAACACATATTTAGCAAGCGCTGCGGGTAAAGCAAACCATAAGCTGGTGTTGGTATCGGTTTCATCGCGCACAAGGAGCGAACTCATCCCCATAATATGACCAGACATGGCATGACCACCAATGTCATCGCCAAAGCGCGCGGCTCGCTCTAGGTTAACGCTATCTCCTATCTTAAGCTGTCCTAAATTAGTTACTCTTAGGGTTTCTTGCATTAAATCAAAGCTCACCTGCTGCTCTTTAATATCAGTTACAGTTAGGCAGCAACCATTGTGAGCTACCGAGGCGCCTAACGCTAAACCAGGCAGCAACTCAGCAGGTAACGTCACCACATGTGTGCGAAAGTCCGCTTTTTCAATAATATCGACGATTTGGCCTTGGCCTTGAACAATCCCCGTAAACATCAGTTATCCTTCTAAAAGCTAGCTTAAAATACTGGGAATATGGACGAGTGCAGGCTATATTGCTAACGGTTATTCCCGCCATGGTGTTAATAGCAAGCTCCTCCCTACCCTATTTGTTAATGAGAAATAATTAAATGGCACTCACGCCTTACTTAAGAGAAATTCCCCGTCTACTGCGGTTAAGCGGTCCTATTATGGTGGCGCAAATGGCGCAAACGGCAATGAGCTTTGTTGACACCCTAATGGCGGGTCAAGTGAGCGCGGTCGATCTTGCCGCAGTGGCAGTGGCCACCAGCTTTTGGTTGCCGCTGATCCTGTTAGTACAAGGGGTTATTATGGCGCTGACACCTATCATATCGCAACTTAATGGCGCACGTCGCTATGGCGAAATCGCCGGCGCCGTCCATCAAGGCTTCTGGTTAACCATATTAGTCACGCTTCCCGCCATGGCAGCGCTTTACTTTTCGCCGCTAACCCTAGAGATAATGGAAGTAGAGCCCGAGTTGGCAAGTAAAACGGCAGGCTATTTGCACGCTATTTTATGGGGAATGCCTGCTTATGCGTTATATCAGGTGTTACGTA
This sequence comes from Aeromonadales bacterium, assembly GCA_012518835.1. Lineage (GTDB taxonomy): Bacteria > Pseudomonadota > Gammaproteobacteria > Enterobacterales > Aeromonadaceae > Oceanimonas. The sequence goes on from JAAYRH010000076.1 coordinate 20,379, forward strand.
ACTTCAGTGAAGGGCTGTCTTATACCTTACCGACTATGATCATCGGCTTTGCTGGTCTGTTAGTAAATATTCCCACTAACTATGTTTTAATCCATGGTAAATTAGGCTTTCCTGCCCTAGGCGGTGTGGGCTGTGGCTATGCGTCTGCCTTGGTGTTTTGGGTAATGTTGATTGCCATGATACTTTATACTCGGCGTTCAGCCATTCTTCAGCCCTTTGCGGTACTCTCGTCACTCACTGCGCCCAACTGGCCACAAATTGGTCGTATTTTTAAGCTAGGCTATCCCATTGCCATGGCTATTTTTTGTGAAGTAACCTTATTTACCGTGGTAGCGCTTTTGTTAGCACCATTAGGTGCCGAGGTGGTAGCCGGCCATCAAATTGCCATTAATTTTTCTAGTCTTATTTTTATGCTCCCTCTCAGCCTTGGCATGGCCATGACTATTCGAGTGGGCCACAGTCTAGGTGAAAACCAGGCCGATAAAGCCCGTCGAGTCAGTATCATTGGCATTGTATTTGGCGCTATGTTGGCCTTAATGACGGCATTAGCCACTGTGGCCGCTCGCTATTGGATTAGTGATTTATATACCGATAATGCCTATGTGCTCGAATTAGCGTCCAGCTTATTACTGTTAGCAGCGCTTTATCAAATATCCGATGCCACACAAATTATTGCCGCTGCCGCCTTGCGTGGTTATAAAGACACTCAAGCTATATTTTATATTACGCTGGTATCCTTTTGGCTGTGTGGTTTACCTGCCGGTATCATACTCGGCCTTACCGATTGGTTAGTGCCCGCCATGGGTCCACACGGGTTCTGGATAGGTTTTCTGATAGGCTTAACTATCTCAGCAGTGGCGTTAATTGGCCGATTACGGGTGATGTATGCGCGGGTGGAACATAATAATCGTAGTGGCTTGCCTTTGGTTGACGGCATGTAGCCCACAACATGACTTAGAGCGTCATTTTGATACTTACTTAACACGAGTAGCCTCGGTATTAGGGGTGCCGGCACCAGCATTAACCTCCCCTCAGCCGCTGCCCGAATTGCCACCCCAGCGAGAACTGGTATTAGCGCCAGCGCGCATTAGCACGGGGTTGCTAGATAGCCTTAAGTTAAATCGCTGCGATTTACTGGGCTTAGTGGGTAAGCACAATGATCCGGTGGGTCGCAGTCAGTCGGCGGCAGGACAATTGCTGTACCATCTGCAGTTTCAGCAAGGATTAACCCAGTGCTTACAAGAGAGCGACGATCAGGAGCTCAATGCCTGGCTGATGCATATTATCGAGCAAAAGCAACCGCAGCTCCTCAGTTATCACTGGAATATGATGATTGCCGAGCCGGAGATCCGCCAAGCGTTAGCGCCAGCTCATCAATCGTTACCTTTTAAAGAGCAAGCTGGCTATTACAGCACCTTACATGCTTTTCGCTTATTTACCCGCTGGCAAGAACTAACCGAAGACATCTCAAATAACACTGAACGCTTAACCTCTCAGTCGCTGAGTGAGGCGCTCAGTGGCTTATATCAAAACCCCTATTTAGGTGAGCTGTTTTACTCGCTGCACAGCGCAGCTCACTACTTAGAGCAAAGTCTGACGTTTTTGCAGGCGCTAGATGACTTTAATTGTGGCTCTGCTCAACAAGCCGATGCCAAGCGGCTGCGTAATGCGATGCAACATTATTATGCCAAAGACATTCAAGCCTACTTAGCAAAAATAGATCGCCAATTTGTGCAATTAGCACCACTACTGCAAAGCACCCTAACTCCTCCTGACTCAAAGCAAGCGTTAATGATCAACTATCAACAACAAATAGAGCAGAACTTAGAAAGCACCCTCTATGTTCGCTATCGTCAGTTAACCTTAGAACATGCCAAATTATGGCAACGGTTCTTAAAACGGTGCGATATTCCTGCAGTTTGAGTAAAAAATCTTCACTCATCAGAGCCTTAACAAAAAAGGCTTGCCCAAGCCGCTGGGCTTAGCTAATATACGCTCGCTCGGTTGTGATACGCCCTTAGCTCAGCTGGTTAGAGCACTACCTTGACATGGTAGGGGTCGGTGGTTCGAATCCACTAGGACGCACCAAATTCAAAAGCCCGCTATTTAAGCGGGCTTTTTTTGTGCTTATGCTTACTAGTTGCTAGCTGAGTCAGGGTTAAAGTTGCACTTATGTAACGCACCTCACCTGCATGTTGGCATAACTAAGTAGTCAAAAAGAACCCTCGCAAGCGAGGGCAAAACAAACGGAAACGTGCTTAAACAGAGCTAACCATCACCCTTCATATGTAGCCTATCAAAATACATACAAAGCATAATGTCTTTTCAATCTAACTGCAGCCCTTATTGAAGTCAACTCTCAGCCAGATCTGGTTGCTTTTATTTAACAAGTTGCCCTCTCCATATCTGGTATTTCTTTTATCCCTGCCCTGCTGCTAACTTCCTCACTCCTTGCTCTCAAGTAGCTCATTTAACTGAAAAATTATAACAAAATGATTAATAAATCTTTTTTCAGGCATTTTTGTTTCTTTAGCGTCCTTTCGCAAGCAGGTTTCTCAAAACCTAACTAATCTTTATACAGATTAAAGCTATGTGCGCACCGCTCAACTTGTTACGTAAAGGTTAGAGCTAAATAAGTAGGGGACAATATAATGAGTATCTTCGAGCATTATCAAATGCGCTATGAAAAAGCCAAAGAAGAAGAATACAGCCTGCAAGAATTTCTTAATTTATGTAAAGAAGATAAAGGATGTTATACCTCGGCCGCAGAGCGCCTACTAACGGCGATTGGTGAGCCAACTATGGTAGATACGGCCCAAGATCCTCGGCTAAGTCGGCTCTTCTCTAACCGCGTGATTGCACGCTACCCAGCCTTTGCTGAATTTTATGGCATGGAAGACAGCATTGAACAAATTGTGGCGTATTTAAAACATGCTGCTCAAGGTTTAGAAGAGAAAAAGCAAATCCTTTATCTGCTGGGCCCAGTGGGTGGTGGTAAATCCTCGCTGGCCGAAAGTCTCAAAGCCTTAATGCAAAAGTTGCCTATTTATCGCCTTAAAGGCTCGCCGGTAAACGATCATCCTTTTTGTTTATTTGACGATAATGAAGACGGCCCCTTGTTGCAGCAAGAGTATGGTATCCCCCGTCGCTACCTTAAAACCATTATGTCACCGTGGGCGGTTAAGCGGCTGCATGAATACGGCGGCGACCTTAGTCGCTTCACTGTAGAAAAGGTCTATCCCTCGGTGCTTGATCAAATCGCGATTGCTAAAACCGAGCCAGGAGACGATAACAACCAAGATATCTCCTCATTAGTCGGTAAAGTAGATATTCGCCAGCTCGAGCACTTTGCCCAAGATGATCCCGATGCTTACTCCTACTCAGGGGCGTTATGTAAAGCCAACCAAGGATTAATGGAGTTTGTAGAAATGTTTAAAGCGCCGATCAAGGTGCTACACCCACTATTAACCGCGACCCAAGAAGGTAACTATAACGGTACCGAAGGCTTATCTGCCCTGCCCTTCGACGGCATTATTTTAGCTCACTCCAATGAGTCAGAATGGCAACACTTTAAAAGCAACCGTAATAATGAGGCTTTTTTAGACCGTGTTTATATTGTCAAAGTCCCTTACTGCTTACGGGTCAATGAAGAAGTCGCTATTTATCAAAAGCTATTGACTAATAGTGAGCTAGCTCACGCCAAATGTGCACCTGGTACCCTAGAAGCACTCGCGCAGTTTGCCGTGTTGTCGCGTTTAAAAGATCCAGAAAACTCCAACCTTTACTCCAAAATGCGGGTCTATAACGGTGAAAGCCTTAAAGACACCGATCCTAAAGCTAAGTCCTATCAAGAATACCGCGATTACGGCGGCGTTGATGAAGGCATGAAAGGTTTATCAACACGGTTTGCTTTTAAAATTTTATCGCGAGTATTTAACTTCGATCACACCGAGGTTGCAGCTAATCCAGTGCACCTGTTTTATGTGCTCGAGCGGCAAATAGAAAGAGAGCAGTTCGCCCAAGACACCCACGACACCTATCTAGAATTTATTAAAGGGTATTTGATCCCAAAGTACGTGGAATTTATTGGTAAGGAAATTCAGACCGCTTACCTCGAGTCTTATTCCGAGTATGGGCAAAACATTTTTGATCGTTATGTGGTGTATGCCGACTTTTGGATCCAAGACCAAGAATATCGCGACCCCGACACCGGGCAGCTGTTTGACCGAGCGGCCTTAAATGCCGAGCTAGAAAAAATTGAAAAGCCCGCGGGCATCAGTAATCCAAAAGATTTTCGTAATGAGATTGTTAACTTTGTACTACGCGCCCGTGCCAACAACGCCGGTAAAAACCCTAACTGGACCAGCTATGAAAAACTGCGCACCGTGATTGAGAAAAAAATGTTCTCGAATACCGAAGAGCTGCTGCCAGTGATTTCCTTTAACTCTAAAACTAGTAGCGATGAGCAGAAAAAGCACGATGACTTTGTCGAACGCATGATGGAAAAAGGCTACACCCGTAAGCAAGTCAGACTATTATCAGAATGGTACTTGCGGGTACGCAAATCCACCTAACTTAGCTTGGGGAACCTAATGGCACATTTTATCGATAGACGACTAAATGGCCGCAATAAAAGCGCCGTCAACCGACAGCGCTTTATCCGCCGCTATCAACAACAACTCAAAAAAGCGGTGGCGGATGCGGTCCTTAAACGTAGCATCCAAGATATTGAACATGGCGAGCAAGTCTCTATTCCGAGTAAAGACATTTCAGAGCCTTTTTTTCATCAAGGTAAAGGAGGATATAAAGAACAAGTGCACCCGGGCAACGAGCAGTTTAGTGCTGGGGACAAATTCGAGCGACCCAGCGCTGGGGCTGGCAGTAGCCAAGGACAAGGTGAAGCCAGTGCCGAGGGGCAAGGTGCCGATGAATTTATCTTTACTATTTCTAAAGAGGAATACCTCGACTTGTTATTCGATGGCTTAGCGCTGCCTAACCTAGAAAAAAACAAATTAAATAAAATTAGTGAGCTAAAAACCTTTAGGGCAGGCCATACCGCCGACGGGGTGCCCGCTAATATCAATGTGGTGCGCTCTTTACGCCAGTCATTAGCTAGGCGCATTGCCTTACAAAGCGCTAAGCGCAAGTCCATTATAGCCCTCGAGCGCACCTTGGCCGAGCTCAGTCGACGCCCTGCAGAAAACTACCAACAGGTGTTAGCCATCGAAGAAGAAATTGCACAGCTCAAGCGACGTATTGCCGCTGTGCCTTTTATTGATACCTTTGATTTGCGTTACAACAATTTTATCCAACGCCCTATCCCCTCTACGCAGGCGGTGATGTTTTGCATCATGGACGTATCGGGCTCTATGGATCAAGCTACTAAAGATATGGCGAAACGTTTTTACCTGCTGCTGTATTTATTTTTAACCCGTAGCTATAAAAACGTCGAAGTGGTGTTTATACGTCACCACACACAGGCCAAAGAAGTAGATGAACAAGAGTTTTTTTACTCGCCCGAAACCGGCGGTACGATCGTGTCCAGCGCCCTACGGCTAATGAAAGACATTATTGATAGTCGCTACCCAGCAGAGCAATGGAATATTTATGCTGCCCAAGCCTCTGATGGTGATAACTGGGCCGATGATTCCCCGTTGTGCCGCGAGTTATTAGAGAAAGAGCTGATGCCGTTAGTACGCTATTACGCCTATATAGAAATTACGCACCGTGCCCATCAAAGTTTATGGCAAGAATACCAAGCTTTGGGGCAACAGTTTCCTCACTTTGCCATGGAGCACATTCGCGAAGTCGCCGACATTTACCCCGTGTTTAAAGACTTATTTAAAAAACAACAGGCGGCGTGAGGTGACCATGTCAAAACAACAAACAAGCGTTAATTCATTACCCTTAACCCCACTCAGCGATGGTCCAGAGTGGACCTTTGCCTTGCTCGAGCAATATCACCGGGAGATTGCTCGCGTCGCGGCTCATTATCGGTTAGGTACTTACCCCAACCAGATAGAAGTGATCACGGCTGAACAAATGATGGATGCCTATTCGAGTATTGGTATGCCCATTGGCTATCACCACTGGTCTTACGGCAAAAAGTTTATTCAAACCGAACAAACCTATCAGCGCGGACACATGGGCTTGGCGTATGAAATTGTGATTAACTCCAATCCTTGCATTGCCTATCTTATGGAAGAAAACACCTTGCCCATGCAGGCGCTGGTGATAGCCCACGCTTGCTACGGTCATAATTCTTTTTTTAAAAGTAATTATCTATTCAAAAGCTGGACCGATGCCGGCTCTATTATTGATTATTTAGTATTTGCTAAACAATACATTAGCGAGTGTGAAGATAAATATGGGGTGGCCGAGGTAGAAATCTTATTAGACAGCTGTCATGCCTTGATGAACTATGGTGTCGATCGCTATAAACGGCCCAGCCAGCGCTCGTTAGCCCAAGAGCGGCTCAAGCAAAAGGCCCGTACTGCTTATCTCCAAACACAGGTAAACGAGATATGGCGCACCCTACCCCGACCAGCCAAGGATACGAGTGCGCTGGCTAAGCGCTACCCTCGAGATCCGGAAGAAAACTTGCTGTATTTTATTGAAAAAAATGCGCCCTTATTAGCCCCTTGGCAACGGGAGATCATTCGGATTGTGCGCAAGATGAGTCAGTATTTTTATCCACAAAAACAAACTCAAGTCATGAATGAAGGCTGGGCCAGCTTTTGGCACTACACCATTAATCAGCATTTATATGATGAAGGCTTAGTAACCGATCGCTTTATGATGGAAATCTTGCACAGCCACACCAATGTGATTTTTCAACCGGCTTATAACAGCCCTCACTATTCGGGGCTGAATCCTTATGCCCTTGGCTTTGCCATATTTATGGACTTACGCCGTATTTGCGAGCACCCCACGGTAGAAGACAGAACTTGGTTTCCTGAACTCGCCGGGAGTGACTGGTTAGACACCCTACACTTTGCGATGGAGAACTTTAAAGACGAGAGCTTTATTAGCCAATATTTATCACCTAAAGTGATGCGCGACTTACGACTGTTTGCTATTACCGATGACGATACTAAAAGCTACCTTAAAATCGCGGCCATCCACGATGAAGACGGCTATCAAAGAGTACGGGAAACGTTATCGGCTCAATATAACCTAGCGAACATTGAGCCTAATATTCAGGTATATAACGTTGACATTAATGGCGATCGCTCGCTGACGCTGCGCTATGTTCCTCACAACCGCGTGCCCTTAGCCGACTCCTGTCAGGAAGTGCTTAGGCATATTCATCGGCTGTGGGGCTTTGAGGTCATTTTAGAACAAGAAGAAGTTAGCGGTAGCCGTATTATTGGCCGCTGTCCCGAACGCTAATATTACGTAATGCCTTAAAACTAAGGTGGATTATGTCGCAAGCTTGCTTTTAAAACTTAAGACAACTTCGCCACGGAATCCACTGAACCCACGGAAAAATCAAGATCTAAACGAACAAATACTGGGTAAGATCTTAGATAAGATAAGCTCTTTCCTTATTGCGCTTCGTCCGTGGTTTTTGTGGATTCCGTGGCAAAAAGCTTTAAGGATGAGTTTTTCTTTGTTATTTAGTAGCAACATAAAACCACGCCTGTTACGCCGAACTACTTATAAGTCATTATTCTAATAAGCTGGGCGGCAACGGCGTTTGCATCGCACGCCATATTTCACCCGAGGCTTTACCATAAGCGCGTACCCGCTCTGCTACCTGCTCAGGCTGTTGCTGGCGCGCCAGCTGCGCTAATTGATGATAATAACTTAGCGCTAAGGTACGAGCCTTCGCTTGGGTAAAGTAGTAACGGCCCACTCGGCAATACAAGCCTTTAAAGCCATTGAGGATCAAGCCATAAATGGGGTTGCCGGAGGCAAAGGCGAGCTGTTGATGCAGTTCATAGTCAAAGGCAGCAAATGCTTGGGGCTCATCGGCAAGTTGTGCGCTTTGCTCAGTAAGTGCCACTACGTGCTGTGGAGCCTTAGCGATGGCCGCGCGAATAAAAATACTACTAATGTGGGTGCGGGCGGATAATAAGTGTTCAATCAGCTCCGGCTGTTTTTCGGTATCTAAACGCGCTAAGGTTTCTAAAATGCCTAAACTTGAGGTTTGCCAAAAGTTATTCACCTGCGTGGGTTTACCGTGTTGAATCGTCAACCAGCCATCTCGCGCCAGACGTTGTAATACTTCACGCAAGGTCGTGCGGGTGACACCGATCAACTCAGATAGCTCACGCTCAGCCGGCAAGATAGAGCCAGGGGGGAAGTGGCTATTCCAGATAGATTCTATGATATATTGCTCTGCGACACTTGCGGGGCTATTGGCCTTATTTATCATAAAATCACTCTGTTAAAGTTGTTAATTTAATAGGGTCAACATAGTAACAGAGCAGACCAGTTTTCTACAAGATACCTTGGCTGTTAGCTATTTATTATTTTAGGAGTCTTATGCTCGCCGCTTTTTCTTACTCTCGCCTTGCGTGGGCGCTACTTACGTTAGGCACTACCTTATTACTTACTATCGCCCTCTACTTTCAATATGTCCAAGGCCTAGCGCCTTGTGTGATGTGTGTTTATCAAAGAGCGGCGTTGGCGGGGGTTATCTTGGCAGCTAGCATCGGCTGGTTGGCGCCTAATCAGCGCTGGTTAAGTAATGGGGCCTTACTAGGGTGGTTAGGCTCGGCCTTGATGGGCACGAAGCTGGCGCTAGAGCACATTGACTATCAATTTAATCCCTCCCCCTTCGTCAAGTGCTCTACGGTTGCCGAGTTTCCGGCGTGGTTGGCGCTAGACGCATGGTGGCCGGCGCTGTTTTATCCTAGTGGCGACTGTGCTGATGCCTCTTGGGTCTGGTTAGGCTTAACCATGCCGCAGTGGCTATTAGGTATTTTTATTGTTCTAGCAGCCGGTGCGCTATTTTTTATCGGTGTGCGTCTGCAAGCCGGAATATTTACAAACCACAATAAGAACGCCTATTAACCGGCCCACATAATAATATGATCTTCCCAGTTACCGGCCTGTGACTCAGGGACCACTTTACCGCGCACCGACTGCCCGGCTTGATGCATGGCACTTTTAGAGCCAGTTCTTAAGGGATGCCAAGAAGGTAACGACTGCCCTTCTGCTAATAGGCGATACGCACAAGTAGCAGGCAGCCAGAAGTACTCCTCTATTTTATCTCGAGTTATCTTTAAACAATCCGGCACTATCTCAAAGCGATGTTCATAATTACTACAGGCACAGCTGTGAGTATTCAATAACTCGCAGGCGACGTTAGTATGAATGAGCTCGTCGGTGTCTTCGTCAATGAGTTTATTCAGGCAACATTTGCCACAACCATCACATAAGGCTTCCCACTCTTGATCACTCATTTCGTCAAGAGACTTGGTATGCCAAAAATCTGTTTGCATTATTTTATCCTGCTATTTGCGCATGAAATCGATATTGCCCGTGTAGCGTTAACTCTAGAGTATCTTGCGCAGTAAGCGCAGATACCCCCTTAGGAGTGCCGGTTAGTACAATATCACCGGGAGTTAAGGTGAAACTCTGGCTCATCTGCGCTAATAGCTCCGCAATCGACCACATCATTAAGGAAGTATTACCTGATTGGCGCAGCTGGCCATTCACAGACAGACTAAAGTCCAGCGCTTGTAGCTCCCCTAGCGACTCAGGCTTAACAAACCCCGTCACCGGACAGCTACCATCAAAGGCTTTGGCTCGCTCCCACGGGTGGCCTTGCGCTTTTAGGGTCTCTTGTAGATCACGTAAAGTGAGATCCAATGCCAGGCCCACGCCAACAATGGCCGATAAGGTGTCTTTGGCTTGGGCATTGCATAAGGGATGCCCAATTAACAGCGCCACTTCTACCTCGTGATGCACCGCTCCGTGTCCGGTAGGTAACACTAAGGGCTGCGCCAAACTGACTAGGCTAGTCGCGGGTTTAATAAAAAACAGCGGTTGGTCAGGCAGCGGATTATTGAGCTCACTAACATGGTCGCGATAACTACGGCCAACGCAGACGACCTTACCGGCAGCATAAGGCAGTGGCTGGCCTTCACTATCAAGATGTTGGTACACAAGTGCTCCTATGAAGTTGCCCCTAAAGCACTTTGATTGGCTACACTTGTTTTTGTTGTGCCAAATGTTGTTTCAGTAAGTTTTCAGGGGGTGGTGGTATTTGTAGGTAGTAACCTTGGCTCTGTAACGCAGCCTTTACTTTAGCTAAGTCCGCTTGAGCCAAATGCGTTTTGGTGGCCAAGTTAATTAACATCGTTAACTGCGGGGCACCAAAGGTCTCTAGTAAAGAAGCGGGCACACGAGAGAAATCGTCGCGCCGTTCGATAAAAAGATAAGTATCTGCCTTTTTCAGGCTCTTATATACAACACATAACATGGAAATTGCTATAATCCGTCGGCTTTATTGCCAGTTAGGGCCGCAAACTATACCATCAGCGCGACGAATAACAAAAAGGATTAGATCCTTGGGGGACAGCCGCACATGGCGGAGCAGAGTATTGAATTAAAGGGCAGCAGCTTTACGCTATCTGTGGTGCATATTGCCCAGCCTGATATTGAGCAGGTGAAACAACAACTGGCTGACAAAATTGCTCAGGCGCCTGATTTTTTTCGCGCCGCACCTTTGGTTATCAATATAGAAAAGTTATCCGAGGTGCCCGACTTTAGCGCATTAGCCGGCGCGCTAAAAGAATTGGACTTAGTCCCTGTGGCTATTACCGGTGCAAAAGACGATGTGATGCGTAATGCCGCACGCAGTGCGGGATTAGCCGTCGTTAGCACTGGTAAAGCCGCGGTCACGCAAATGATTTCTGAGCCAGCAGCACCTGCGGTGGCAACTGCACCGCCGGCAGAATTACTAAAGCAGCCCAATACCAAGGTGCATAGAGGCCCAGTTCGCTCTGGGCAACAACTATATGCCCCTAATGGCTCTTTAGTTATTTTAGGCTCAGTGAGTAATGGGGCCGAAGTGATCGCCGATGACAGCATTCATATCTATGGCCCACTACGAGGTCGTGCGGTGGCAGGCGCAAAAGGTAATGAATCGGCACGCATTTACTGTCAGCAGTTAATGGCTGAGCTGGTCTCGGTAGCAGGCCATTACCAAATCAGTGCAGGATTACAAGGTGACCATTGGGAACAAGCGGTCACCATCTCATTGGCGGACGAACAATTAACGTTTGACCGACTCTAATTTAATGACTTTTAGGAATACACTATGGCACGAATTATCGTCGTCACCTCTGGAAAAGGGGGCGTGGGCAAAACCACTTCCAGTGCAGCTATTAGCACCGGATTAGCCAGTCTGGGTCATAAAACAGTCGTTATCGACTTTGACATCGGACTGCGTAACTTAGACTTAATTATGGGCTGTGAGCGGCGGGTTGTGTATGACTTTGTTAACGTCATCAATGGCGATGCTAACTTAAGCCAAGCCTTGATCCGCGATAAGCGCATTGAAAACCTCTATATCTTACCGGCCTCTCAGACCCGAGATAAAGATGCCCTCACCCGCGAGGGAGTGGATAAGGTCTTACAAGACTTAGCCGCCATGGACTTTAAATACATTATTTGTGACTCACCGGCCGGTATTGAAACCGGTGCCTTAATGGCGCTGTATTTTGCCGATGAAGCCATTATGACCACCAACCCCGAAGTGTCTTCGGTGCGCGACTCAGACCGGGTGTTAGGCATTTTATCGTCTAAATCGCGCCGTGCCGAGCAAGGCCGAGAGCCGATTAAAGAGCACTTATTGCTGACCCGCTACGCTCCCGATCGGGTGAATCGTGGTGACATGCTGGGTGTTGAAGATGTGCAAGAAATTCTTGCTATTCCATTGTTAGGGGTAATTCCTGAATCACAAGCGGTGCTTAAAGCTTCTAACGCCGGTGAGCCGGTGATCCTAGATGGTGAGTCTGATGCCGCCCTCGCCTATACCGACGCCGTCGCCCGCTTGCTGGGTGAAGAGCGCCCTTTCCGCTTCCTTGATGAAGAGAAAAAGGGATTTTTCAGCCGAATTTTTGGGAGTTAATGTATGTCTTTACTGGACTATTTTCGTTCAAGAAAAAACCAAAATAGCGCTAAACTTGCTAAAGAGCGCTTGCAGATTATTGTTGCTCACGAACGTAGCCAGCGGGATACTCCAGATTATCTACCCCAAATGCAACAAGATATTCTGGCGGTCATTCGTAAGTATGTGAACATCGATATTGAACAAATATCGGTGCAACTTGATCAGAAAGGCGATAATCTATCTGTGCTCGAACTAAATATTATGCTACCCGAAGGTGAAGAAGAAGCCTGACGGTAAACGTCGAGGGAGCCTGTCCCTCGACGTTATTGTTAGCAGTACTGCTAGCTTAAATGAGCACTTAATAGTTCGCCCCGCCAGCCTTGTAATAATACCGGGGCAAGCTCGCTATTCTCCTCTAATCGCCACTTCCAACTTAAATACTGATGGATCAAACGCTTCGATGAAATAAGCTCCGCAGGAATATCCGCCTGTAATGCTGCTTGTTCTACGATGGCTTTAATGCGCTTTAACTCCGCTTTATAGCCAGGATAGTCAATTAACCGTTGTACAGGTGCCGGCCACGAGTCAGGGTTGGCTAATGCATCCTGCACCAGCATTAATAGCCGCTCACCATGGCGTCTAATTTCCATCGGCGTTAACTCTAAGGCATTTAAGTCACTTAAAGTAACTGGCGCCCGCTCGGCAATACGAAACAGGTGCGCTTCTTTAACCACAAAGTTTAAGGCCAGATCCCGCTGCTTCGCTTCTCGTAATCGCCATTCACACAAGCGCTGCAAAATGCCTAGCCCTTGACGCTCTAAGGTCCACGCATTTTTTATATCTAGATAAGCCAAATGAGGTGCCACACTTTCACTGCGACGCTTTACCGCTCGCTCACACTCTTGAATAAACCATGGCTGTAAGCCTTTTTGCGCTAATTGCTCCATTAGCTGCTGGTATAGTGGATATAAATAAATAACATCGTCGGCGGCGTAATTTAATTGTGCGCTAGATAATGGCCGCGCCAGCCAATCGGTTCTGGCATGGGCTTTTTCTAAGCTCACCCCTAAGACTTTTTCAACTAGGGGTGCAAAACCAAGCTGGGTGCCTAAGCCTAAAAACGCCGCCGCAAGCTGAGTATCATGAGTGTGAGCTGGTAAGGCGCCGCTTTGATGCTGGATCAGTTCTACGTCTTCACCGCCCGCATGCAAAATTGAGATCCGCTTTGGATCTTGTAAAAGCCCCCATAACGGAGATAAGTCCGTTACCTGCAAGGGATCGATCAAGGCGGTGTCTTGACCATCGAATAACTGATATAAACCCGGCTTGGCATAAAAGGTGCGAGTACGAATAAATTCGGTATCTAGCGCCAGCAATGGCGCATCGGTATTACAAAAGTCGGCTAAGGTAGGATTATCGGTGATCAGTGTATAAGTCATGGATACTCTATCAGTGGTAACAACAGCCCCCACCAGCGGGGGCTTGCTTAAGACGCTTCATCCCGCAGTTTTCTGCGCAAGATTTTACCCACATTGGTTTTAGGTAATTCGTCACGAAATTCTACCACTTTAGGCACTTTATAGGCAGTAAGATATTGGCGACAGTGGGCAATGAGCGTGGCTTCATCTAAGTTAGAGCCGGGCTTTTTCACCACCACGAGTTTTACAAGCTCGCCGTAATGCGCTTTGGGTACGCCTACCGCGCCCGCCTCCAACACTTCGGGGTGTTGCATCGCGACTTCTTCTACTTCATTAGGAAAGACGTTAAACCCCGACACTAAAATCATGTCTTTTTTACGATCGACAATGGTAAAAAAGCCTTGCTCATCCATAGTGGCAATATCACCGGTTCGCAGCCAACCTTCATGAAACGGGCTGTCCAGTGCATTAGCGCTCTCTTGCCCTGGTGCAGTCCAATAGCCACTCATCACCTGAGGGCCTTTCACTTCCATTTCACCGGGGGTATGAGTCAGAGTAATAGTGTGGTCATTATCATCGACTAAACGAATATCGGTAGAGCACACCGGTAAGCCAATAGAACCATTGTACCCTGTCATATCATAAGGGCAGACGGTTACCAGCGGCGAGCACTCGGTTAAGCCATAGCCTTCTAACAAACGACTGCCGGTTAAGGTCTGCCAGTGTTCTGCCACCACTTTTTGCACTGACATGCCGCCGCCAATAGTGAGCTTAAGGTTGCTAAAATCTAACTGCTGAAAAGACTCGTTATTTACTAGCGCATTAAATAGGGTATTAACGCCGGTAATACAGGTGGCATGAAAGTCTTTCATGTCGTTGGTGAGACTGGATAAATCACGGGGGTTAGTAATTAATAAGTTATGCGCGCCAATACGATAAAACAATAAGCCATTCACCGTTAAAGCAAACACATGATACAGCGGTAAGGCAGTAACGACTTTTTCTTCGCCGTTGGTTAATACCGGACCATACATGCCTAAGCACTGTTCCACGTTGGCCAGCATATTCCGATGACTGAGCATGGCACCTTTAGAGCGCCCCGTGGTGCCGCCGGTGTATTGTAAAAAAGCTAAGCTATCGCCGCTTAAGCTCGGTCGAGTATAGGAAAGTGTTTTACCTTCGCGTAGCGCCTGAGGGTATGCAATCACCTTAGGCAATTGATACTCAGGGATGAGCTTTTTTACGTGCTTAACCACTAAGTTAAGCACAGTGCCTTTAAACCAGCCTAAGTGATCGCCCATGCGCGATAAAATAATATTTTTTACCGGCGTCTCGGCTATTACTTCACTTAAGGTATGCGCAAAGTTTTCTACAATCACAATAGTGTCGGTATTAGCGTCGTTGAGCTGGTGTTTCAGCTCACGGGCGGTATAAAGCGGATTCACATTCACGATCACTAAACCGGCCCGCAGTGCACCAAATAGGCACACCGGAAACTGCAGTAAATTGGGGATCATCAGGGCAATACGTTCGCCCGGCGCCAGCTGTAAGCTGTGTTGGAGATACGCGGCAAAATCTCGACTGAGCGTGTCGAGCTCACGGTAGGTGATAGTTTTGCCAAAGTTAGTATAAGCGGGCAGATCAGCGTATTGCTCCGCTCCTTGTTCAAACATATCGACTAACGAGGCATATTTATCGGGATCAATCGTAGCGGGCACATCGTCTGGATACCGTTTAAGCCAAGGCTTGCCGGAAAAAGGCGTCGGCTGAGGGTCAGTATGAAGGTGTTCCATATCAGTCTCCTGAAGCAAAGTAATCAAAGCTGCGCTGGGTGGGCATTTCCTTGATAAATGAACGCCTTACTCTAAAATGCCACTCGTTTTTACATAAAATAAACCATACCTTAACAAGACGTTGACCGCTACTGTTTAGCGAGAACGGTGATGCCATAACCTAACGCGGCGCATATTTTTACGCCGGCGTAACTTCCTATTTAAAACATCCCGATGATAAGGACGCTGGCGATAATACAGCGGCGCTTCGGGCTGGCGCTTTTTAATCGATAAAATAACCACAGCCACTCCTTATCGTCCCGGTAATTTCTGCCAGGTCACCGTGTCTCTTAAGTAGACCGGCTGTGCCTCGGCGGCGGCGACTCCTAATCCAGCCTGATACATAGCCACTGCCTGTGGTAGTAAATCTTGCGCCTCAGGAAACGGTAGCGCTTCACACACATTTGCAACGCGCTTGGTGAGCTCTGGGTAAGCGACAAAACCGGAGCCCACTCCTAGCGCGGCGTTCGCTTGAGGTAAACTTAACCAGCTCGCTGGCGTTACCACTTGCTCTTCTTCTACAGCTAGCATTACGCCCTCGGTCGCTTGATAAGTGCCGACATAAATTTCACTCATGCGTGCATCAATCGCTGCTACCACTCGCTCGGCTGTGGTTAAACGATAAGCACCTTGAGCCAGTGCCTGTAAATTAGACACCCCTAATAACGGTAAGTCGGCGCCAAACGCTAAGCCTTGGGCAATGCCTAACGTAATACGCACCCCAGTAAACGAGCCCGGTCCTCGACCAAAGGCTAAAGCATCTAATTCGCTTAGTTTTAGCTCAGCCTCAGCCAGTAACTCGGCCACCATGGGCAAAATTAACTCGGTATGCCCGCGTGGGGCGACTTGGTAGCGGGTGAGAACGTGGCCATCTTGCCATAAGGCGGCTGAGCAGGCTTCGGTGGCAGTATCAATCGCCAGTATTCGTATCATGAAGGCTCCAATGTGGATAAAAATGCGGCCAGTTCCGGCAAACTACGGGTACGGGGCATCGCTGGTAAGCTATTAATAAAATCAGCGCCGTAAGGACGATTCACTAAGCGGTCGTCGGTGATCACTAATACCCCTTTATCTTGTACATCACGGATCAACCGCCCTACCCCTTGTTTGAGCGTAATAATGGCTTTGGGTAATTGCACTTGGCTAAAACCGTCTTGTCCTTGGCGTTGGCACTCTTCCAGACGGGCCGTTAATAGGGGGTCATCCGGCGAGCTAAAGGGCAGTTTATCAATAATCACACATTGCAGCGCGTGTCCTCGCACATCAATGCCTTCCCAAAAGCTATTGGTAGCGACCAATATTGCCCGTCCATCTTGGCTAAAACGCTCGAGTAGGCGGACTTTGTTGTCTTCCCCTTGCACTAAAATGGTGCGACTCATTCGGGCGCGTAAGGTACTCGCGACGTCATTCATCACCTTATAACTGGTACATAGAAAAAAGCTCCCCCCCGGCACCGCCTCTAAGGTCTCGACTAAGCTTTCGGCCAACCAGTGTCCGCGCTCTCTGGCTGAAGTAGCAGGTAAATAACGAGGTACACACAAACGCGACTGCTGAGTGTAATCAAAAGGGCTTTCAAGCTGGAGGGTACGACACTCTACTAAGCCTAAGTCGGTACAAAAGTGACTAAAGCTATTGCCGACCGCTAAGGTCGCCGAGGTAAAAATCCAACTCACGTCTTCTTTAGCTAATTCACTGCTAAAGCGCTTTGCCACTGAGAGCGGGGTTTTATGAAAGCTAATGTGCAACCGAGTGCAGTCATACCAATAAGAAAAACCGGGCTCAGATACTTCCGTTACCGCGGCCAACTGAGTGCGTAAAGTGACGAGGCGCTCAAAACAATGATCGAGTTGCTCGCCACGCCCCAGCGCCAGTTTAAGAACCTCGTAGCAAAAATTTAAGCTGTCATGTAACCGAGATAACGCCTCACCCACCTTTGGTGTTGCCAGTAGCGGGCGTAGTTGCCCCCGTGCGCTGTCAAAGCCCGCAGCCAGTCGTAAGTCTTGGGCATGACGTTCAATTTGTTCGGCCACCTTACTAATTTGCGCCATGTCTTTGGCTTCGACCTTTTGCGCCACTCGTAAATCTCGCGCCAACTCTAGTAACTGACGACTCGACTGACTTTCACCAAAGTATTGGCCTGCAATCTCGGGTAATTGGTGGGCTTCATCCAGTACATAAGCATCGGCATCGGGGATCAATTGACCAAAGCCGGTATCGCGTACCGCCATGTCGGCAAAAAATAGATGGTGATTCACTACAATAACCTGCGCTTCCATGGCTTTCGCGCGCGCTTTCACTAAAAAGCAGTCTTGATAAAAGCTGCACTCTCGCCCCAAGCAATTGTCATTGGTGCTGGTGACGAGCGGTAAGATCTCACTACGCTCGGCTAGCCCAGGAATATCGCCAATATCACCACTGTGGGTCATCGGCATAAAATGGCGTACCCGCTGTAGATCCGCTAAGCCGGCTTTTGATAAGTGCGGCACGGTATCGTCTAACAACTGAACACGCTCTAGGCACAAATAGTTCGCTCGGCCTTTTAGCAGCGCCACCGGCTGATGATATTCCATGGCCTTAGTGAGGGTGGGCAGATCGCGATGAAATAACTGCTCTTGCAAGTTACGCGAGCCAGTACTAATCACCACTTTTTTACCTGCCGCTAATACTGGTGCTAAATAAGCATAGGTTTTACCGGTCCCAGTACCCGCTTCCACCACCAAGGGCACCTTGTCGACTAACGCCTGCCCCACGGCTTCGGCCATGTCATTTTGGGCGGCTCTTGGAACAAAACCCGCTATTGCCTGGGCCAGTGATCCTTGCTCGGTAAATAAGCGGGCAACCTCTGCCTTGCTTTCATCCAATACGTTAGTCTCTTCGCAAAAAAGCCTATCATAACAAAAGCGATCTAAAGACGGCAGCGCGTGCCCCCTTTTATTGTCCCTATTTATACCACCCCCCCATGCCCTGGGGCACTAACACCCAAGCCACAGCCGATAATAAGGCGCCCTAGGCTAGGATGCCATGGTGAAGTTCGGTTGCTAGCCAATCTGAGGCCCAGTGAAAGGTCAACGCCAGCCGCGTGCCTAACAGCATTGCCATCACCCCAGTTGTGAAAACGACAAGTGCGCACTAAGGTGCACAAGACAGTCTTATCTTTTAGATAGAAGGATTTCTTTATTATGGCGCTTAAAAACTTTATGTCCGCAGATGATATTCGAACCTTATTTTCTAATGCAATGTCGCAACTGTATCAACACGAAGTGCCGGCTTATCTCGATTTGTTGCAGTTAGTACAAGAAGTTAATCAACAGCAGCTAGCGGCTCAGGATCAACTTTCCCTCCAAAAGGACGATGTGCATCGTCTAAATGTGGAGCGCCACGGCGCGATCCGTGTGGGTACTGGCGCCGAGCTCAATATGTTGCGCCGAGTATTTGCGATTATGGGCATGGCACCGGTGGGCTATTACGATCTCTCGGTCGCGGGAGTGCCAGTGCATTCCACCGCCTTTCGGCCTATCAACCCAGTTTCACTGCGGCGCAATCCATTTCGGATGTTTACCTCCTTATTACGTTTAGAGCTGATTGCCGATGACGCCCTACGGGCACAAGCTGCCACCATATTAGCCAAACGAGATATCTTTAGCTCAAAAGCCCGCTTGTTAGTGAGCCAAGCCGAAGCGCTGGGTGGCTTAAACCCTTCCCAAGCACAGCAGTTTGTTACCGAGATCCTAACCACGTTTCGCTGGCACCCTGAAGCCAAGGTCGACGTGGCCACTTATCAACAATTGCATGCGGCGCATCCACTATTGGCCGATATTGTGGCTTTTAGCGGCCCACATATTAACCACCTGACGCCGCGCACCCTCGATATTGATGCTGTGCAACAGCGCATGTCTGATGTAGGGCTAACGCCTAAAAGTGTGATTGAAGGTCCACCCCGTCGCCAGTGCCCTATTTTATTACGCCAAACCAGTTTTCAGGCATTAGTAGAGCCCGTCCAGTTTGCCGATCAGCAAACCGGTACTCATACCGCCCGCTTTGGTGAAGTTGAAGCAAGAGGCATGGCCCTCACACCTAAAGGCCGTGCTTTATACGATAAACTCCTGCAGCGGGCACAAGGTGCTCCCCCTCTGAATAACGACATCCCGCAAGATAACGCCGCCTATCAGCGCCAGCTCGCTCAGGTTTTTGCTGACTTTCCTGATGACGAAACTAGCTTGCGTACCCAACAACTGGGATATTTTCACTATCAGCTCACCGCCGCCGGGCAACAAGCACTTAATACCCCTCACTTGCTGGCGACCCAACTCGAAGACTTAATTGCCCAAGGCTTAGTGAGTGCTACCCCCATTACTTACGAAGATTTTTTACCGGTGAGTGCCGCGGGTATTTTTCAATCTAACTTAGCCAGCGCTAACCCCACGACGGCTCACTTTACACAAGGGGCTAATCAAGATGCTTTTGAAGCAGCATTAGGCTGCCCAGTACTGGGGGAATTTACGCTGTATGCCAAACTGCAACAAGACTCACTAACGGAGCTTAAACAACAGCTGGGTT
Organism: Aeromonadales bacterium; assembly: GCA_012518835.1. Lineage (GTDB taxonomy): Bacteria > Pseudomonadota > Gammaproteobacteria > Enterobacterales > Aeromonadaceae > Oceanimonas. The sequence continues at coordinate 40,256 of JAAYRH010000076.1, forward strand.
ATGTCACCCTAACTTAGGGCCAATAGGCGCCGTACTAATACTAATAACGGCGCTTTTATTTGATCTTCATCACTAATCCATAGATTCTTAGCTCATTGCTTTCTTGAACCATCAGCTTGCTTTAGCTTTAGGATCCTATCTTCATGATAAAAAAACCATTTCTGCTTACTGCCCTAGTGTGCTTAAGCACCTTACTAGCCGGCTGTGAGCATCAAACGGATAAAATAACTGTGGCCGTCGGGCCTGCCGTCAGTGCCACCGAGCAGCTGTCTCATCAAATACTACAAAATTACGGCATTAAATTAGATGCACTTAACCTGCGCCAAGAGCGCTTTGTGGATGCGCTGGACGGCGTCGAAGAAGGAGATATTGACCTCTCACTCGGCCTGTTAGGTTTACCTGCCGAAGGAATAGAGCGACTACAGGCGGCGACCGGAGATGTAAAACTACTCGGCTTATCCGACGAAGTAATCGCTCAGTTAGAACAACAAACCGGGTACCGACGCTTTGTGATCCCAAAAGGCAGTTATAAATTTGTTGAGCAAGATGTGCTCACCGTCGCCGCCTTTGCCGTGCTCATGGCTAATACCCAGACCATTAATGATGAAATGGGTTATCAACTCGCTAAAACCATGTATGAACAGGCGCCCGAGCTTAACCATGCACAAGCCCGATTTATGACCCTAGAGAATGCCTTGAAGGGCGGCGAGCAGCTACCTATTCACCCTGGCGCTAAACGCTTTTATGAAGAGCAAGGCTTAACCGTCAGTTTACCCGTTGCTGAGCTAGGCAAGGTATCGAGCAAAAGTGAGTATTTAGTGGGCACCGGCAGTAATGGCGGCGATTATTATTCTTTGGGTAAGGAGCTAACGCAACAATGGAGCCAGTCTATTCCAGGTACTAACTTTACTAATTTAAAAAGCCATGCGTCGCTGGAGAACTTAGCCAATCTTAACGATAACAAGCTAGATTTAGGCATGACAGTACAGGTAGCAGCAGGCGATGCCCTAGCGGGTCGCGGGCACTTTGCTGAAAAAGCCGTCGATAATATCGCTTTTATAGGCCAGCTTTATCCAGAAGTGTTTCAAGCCGTTACTCGTAGTCATTACCATCTTAATGCGTTTGATGATTTGCAGCAGTAGCATTATTTAAGGGCGGTAGTGCAGTTAAGCCTGCCGCCCTATTTAGCATTTAACACTGGAAACCTTTTTATATTAAAAATAAAACTCCAACAGAAAGCCACACTACCCAATTAAGACACTAACTAGCATCTCCACTTCCCACTAATATAAGGTAAGCATTATTTTGCACCTGTTAACTTTATACCGCTCTAGGGTTGGCAAACTCAGATGGGCTTGCTAATGTGGGCGCAGACTGATTAGAAGCACAACAGGCAACCTATATTATGAACTTCCTGCACGACGCCAAGCACCATCATCATTACCCACATTAGGCTTTCAGAATGGCATTCTGGAACGCTTACTTTTTGGCGGCTTCCAGCAGGACAAGATACCTAAACCCTCGGAAGCATGGCTTCGAGGGTTTTTTCATTTTAATACGGTTTTAAATAAACTTAAAAGTGACACACTAAGGAATACATAACCATGACTTCGGATCAAAATCGTCTTCGCATCGCTATTCAAAAGTCCGGCCGACTCAGTAAAGAGTGTCAAAAACTGCTAAAAGGCTGTGGCGTTAAATTGAATATTCATGAGCAACGGTTGATCGCCCATGCTGAAAATATGCCCATCGACTTATTATTAGTACGCGATGATGACATTCCGGGGCTGGTGATGGACGGCGTGGTCGACTTAGGCATCGTCGGCGAAAACGTACTTGAAGAAACCGTGATGGATCGTCAAGCCCAAGGCGAAAATGCCGACTATAGCGTGCTTAATCGCTTAGACTTTGGCGGTTGCCGCTTATCACTGGCCGTGGCCCAAGACGCCGACTATCAAGGCCCGCAAAGCTTAGAAGGTAAACGCATAGCTACGTCTTACCCTTGGCTATTAAAGCGCTATATGGACAGCCAAGGCGTTAAGTTTAAAAACGTCATGCTCAATGGCTCGGTAGAAGTGGCTCCGCGTGCAGGCCTCGCCGATGCGGTATGTGATTTAGTGTCGACCGGTGCCACCTTAGAAGCTAATGGCTTGGTTGAAGCAGATGTTATTTTTCGCTCAAAAGCGGTATTAGTACAACAGGCCAACACCCTGTCGCCAGCTAAGCAAGCGGTGATCGATAAGCTATTACCGCGCATTCAAGGGCTACAACAAGCCCGCGAAAGCAAATACATTATGCTGCACGCCCCTAAAGATAAGCTGGAAGCGGTGATTGATTTGCTGCCCGGTGCCGAGCGCCCCACCATTATGGCGTTGGCCGGTGAAAGTAACCAAGTTGCCATTCACATGGTCAGTAAAGAAGACATGTTTTGGGAAACCATGGAAGGCTTAAAAGCACTGGGGGCGTCTTCCATCTTAGTGTTACCTATTGAAAAGATGTTTGGATAAGACATGCAGATCCTAGACTGGAATACCTTAACCGCAGACCAACAAACGGCAGCCCTACGGCGGCCGGCGTTAGCCGATAGTGGCCGCGCCGAGCAAGTAGCGGATATTATTAGCCAAGTACGTGCCGGCGGCGATGAGGCGCTGTTGGCGCTCACGCAACGTCTCGATAACGTCGAACTCGAGCAATTACAATTAAGCGCAGCAGATATTGCCGCTGCCAGTGCTCGGGTAAGCGATGAACTAAAAGCCGCCATTGAGCTGGCTATCGACAATATTGAGGTGTTTCACCGCGCCCAATTGCCCGAAGCTATTGCACTCGATACGCGCCCCGGTGTGCGCTGTGAGCTGCACTTTCAGCCGATTGACAGTGTGGGCTTATATGTCCCTGGTGGCAGTGCGCCCTTAGTATCGACGGTTATGATGCTGGCCATTCCCGCAAAATTGGCCGGTTGTCAGCGCCGAGTATTATGTTCACCGCCGCCAATTAATGATGCTATTGTCTATACCGCTCAGCGCTGTGGCGTTGATGCCATTTATAGCGTAGGCGGCGCACAAGCCATTGCTGCCCTCGCCTATGGCACCGACACCATTACTAAGGTCGATAAAATATTTGGCCCCGGTAATACCTGGGTAACCGAAGCCAAAGGCCAAGTCTCAAGCGATGTAGACGGAGCGGCGATTGATATGCCCGCCGGCCCTTCTGAAGTATTAGTGATTGCCGATGCGCAGGCCGATGCCGACTTTGTGGCCTCGGACTTATTATCTCAGGCTGAACACGGCCCCGACTCGCAGGTGATTTTAGTCACGCCCTGTGCCGACTTTGCTGAGCAAGTGAATGGCGCCCTTGAGGAGCAACTCGCTCAATTGTCGCGCGCCGACATTGCCCGCCAAGCGCTAGCAGCAAGCCGCACTTTTATTTGCCAAGACTTAACCCAAGCCATCGCAATTTCTAATGCTTACGCTCCTGAGCACTTAATTGTGCAAACGACAGACGCTCGCGCCTTATTGCCGTACTTAAAAAATGCCGGCTCGATCTTTTTAGGCGCCTGGACCCCAGAGTCGGTCGGCGATTATGCCAGTGGCACTAACCATACCTTGCCTACCTATGGTTATGCCCGCACCTATTCAAGCCTTGGCATTGCGGACTATCAGCGCCGCTTTACGGTACAAGAGCTTAGCCCCGCTGGCTTGCAAGCCATCGGCCCGGCAGTCGAATTATTAGCGGCCACCGAAACCTTGGATGCCCATAAAAATGCGGTAAGCCTGCGCCTTGCCAAACTGGAGAAGAAAGCATGAGTTTGACCAAACTCGCCCGTGAAAATGTACAGGCGTTAACCCCTTATTTATCGGCGCGACGCATTGGCGGCCAAGGGCATATTTGGCTCAATGCTAACGAAGCCGCCGACAGCGGCGAATACACCCTCGATTGTACTAGGCTTAACCGCTACCCTGAGTGCCAGCCACCACAGGTGATTGCTGCCTACGCCGCTTACGCTAAGCTAAGTACCGAGCAGGTATTGGTGAGCCGTGGCGGAGATGAAAGCATCGAATTATTGATCCGCACCTTTTGTGAGCCCGGCCAAGACAATATTGTGATCTGCTCACCTACTTATGGCATGTATGCCATAAGTGCCCAAACCAATGGCGTGGGTATTATTGATGTGCCCTTAACCGAGCAGCGCCAGCCGAATATCGATGCGATTATTGACCAACTGGATAACACTAAGCTGGTATTTTTATGCTCGCCCAATAACCCTACCGGCGACTTAGTAAATAGCGCCGATGTGAGCCGCTTATTAGAGGCCGCTGCCGGTCGCGCCTTAATCGTAGTCGATGAGGCCTATATCGAGTTTTGCCCTGAGTCTACTCAAGCTGGGTTATTAGCCGATTATCCCAACCTGGTAATAGTGCGCACCTTATCTAAAGCCTTTGGCTTGGCAGGCTTGCGCTGTGGCTTTACTTTAGCGAATCCGATTGTGATTGGCTTATTGCTGAAAGTCATTCCGCCTTATCCGGTGCCCGAGCCCGTTGCACAAATTGCCGCTCAAGCCCTCACTGAAGCAGGGCTGGCCACTATGCAGGCGCGCGTCGAGCAGATAAATCAATTAAAAGAGACCTTGATGGTGGAGCTACGACAGCACCCTCAGGTACAAGAAGTGTTTGCCCCTAATGGCAACTATTTATTAGTGCGGTTTACCGAAGGCGCCGCCCTCTTTGCCCGCATGGCCAAGGCCGGTATTATATTGCGCGACTTTGCCAACCGCCCAGGATTAACAGGCTGTATTCGGATCACCATCGGCAACCAAGCCGAAATGGACGCGGTACGTGACGTACTGCAACAGGAGTTATAAGTGACTAAGGAACGTATTTTATTTATCGACCGCGACGGCACTATGGTAGAAGAGCCGCCGGTAGACAAACAATTGGATCGCCTCGATAAGCTGGCATTTTTGCCCGGTGTGATCCCCGCCTTATTAACGCTACAAGATGCTGGCTATAAGTTGGTGATGGTGACTAACCAAGACGGCTTAGGCACCGACAGCTTCCCGCAAGCAGACTTTGATGCGCCTCACAACTTAATGATGCAGATCTTAACCTCCCAAGGGGTGAGCTTTGCTGATGTGCTGATTTGTCCCCATTTTGATGAAGATGACTGCGCCTGTCGTAAGCCGCGCTTAGGCTTAGTGAAAGACTACTTACAAGCCGGTCGCGTCGACTTTACCGACTCTTATGTGATTGGTGATCGCCACACCGATATCCAATTAGCCGAAAATATGGGGATCCCCGGTCTACTTTATGATCAAGCCACCTTAGGCTGGCCTGAAATTACGGCCCAGTTATTAAGCCGTGGCCGTAAAGCTAGCGTGACCCGTACCACCAAAGAAACCGACATTAAGTTATCAGTGGACTTAGACACCCAAGGCGGTAACGAGTTTAATACCGGACTCAACTTCTTTGATCATATGCTGGATCAAATTGCCACCCATGGCGGCTTTCAAATGAAAGTGAACGTAGACGGTGACCTGCATATTGACGATCACCACACCGTGGAAGACACCGCACTGGCTCTTGGCCAAGCCCTGCGCCAAGCGTTGGGTAATAAACGTGGCATTGGTCGCTTTGGTTTTGTATTGCCAATGGACGAATGCGAAGCCGCAGTGACACTCGACTTATCGGGTCGCCCTTATATGTCCTTTGAAGGCAAATTTAACCAAACTACCGTGGGCGATATGTCGGTAGAAATGGTACCGCACTTCTTTCGCTCCTTAAGCGACAGCCTCGCTGCCAACATTCATCTTAAAGTGACCGGTGACAATACCCACCACATGGTAGAAAGCATCTTTAAAAGCTTTGGTCGTGCCCTGCGCCAAGCACTGAAAGTGGAAGGCAATGAGTTGCCGTCCAGCAAGGGCATGTTGTGAGATTGGTGATCATTGATACCGGCTGTGCCAATTTGGCCTCGGTGCGTTATGCCGTAGAGCGATTAGGTTATCCGGTCGTGGTGAGTAAAGATCACGCTGTGATCAGCGCCGCGGATAAGCTGCTACTGCCCGGCGTAGGCACCGCAACCGAAGCCATGGGTAATTTAGAACAGCGTGACTTGACCACGCTGGTTCGTGAATTACAGCAGCCGGTATTAGGAATTTGTTTAGGCATGCAAATTCTCACTCAACACAGTGAAGAAGGCGACGTCGCCGGTGTCGGCGTGATTGAAACCAATTGCCTTGCGCTCACTGCCCACGACGGCATTCGCGTACCACATATGGGCTGGAACCAAATCTCTCCCCTACCGGATCATCCGTTGTTTAAAGATATTCCTGAGGGCAGTTATTTTTACTTTGGGCACTCCTATGCCGTGCCCATGGGCGAATATACGCTCGCCACGACTCAGCATGGCGAAAGCTTTAGCGCGGCAATTGGCCAGGCCAACTTTTTTGGCGTGCAATTTCACCCTGAACGCTCAGGCGCTGCCGGTGCCCAATTATTAAAAAATTTCTTGGAGCTGTAATTCATGATCATTCCCGCCATCGACCTGATAAATGGCAAGGTTGTCCGTCTCTATCAAGGAGACTATGAGCAAAAAACCGAATACACAGCCTCTGCTCAAGAGCAGTTTGATCTCTATGTGGCCGAAGGTGCAACTCAGTTACACCTCGTCGACTTAGACGGTGCTAAAGACAGCAGCCAACGTCAGCTATCCGTAATTAAAGACTTAATTGCTAATACTAAAGCCCCAGTACAAATTGGAGGGGGCATTCGTAGCGAGCAAGACGTCAAAGACTTGCTGGATATTGGCGCACAGCGCGTGGTGATTGGTTCTAAAGCGGTAAAAGATCCCGAAACCGTGGCCGGTTGGCTAAAGCACTACGGTCCCGATCGTATTGTGCTGGCGCTAGATATTAATATTACCCCCGAAGGCGAGAAAAAAGTCGCCATCGCTGGCTGGCAAGAAGACAGTGGCGTGACCATCGAAGCGCTACTAGAGCATTACCTACCGGCAGGACTGTGCCATGTACTGTGTACCGATATTTCAAAAGACGGTACCTTAACCGGTTCTAACGTCGCCTTATATCGTGAACTTGCCGCTCGCTACCCCACCATTTTATGGCAAGCCTCGGGCGGCATTGGCAACATAGATGATGTAGCAGCCCTTAAAAATACTGGCGTCGCTGGGGTGATTTTAGGTCGCTCCTTACTCGAAGGTAAATTCACCGTCGAAGAGGCTATCGCCTGTTGGCAAAGCGAGTGATATTTTAAACAGAGCGTATAAAAAGCAGCCCTTATAAGTTTACTTATAAGGGCTGCTGATAAATCCACGTGTAGAGTGAGCAGACTACGCGACAATTTTCCTCATTCTGGAGTGATAGGCGTAAACACTGTCTTTATCGATCGTGTAAAAAGAGTCAAGTGCATCTTCTCCTACTTTTTTAGCACCCATTTTTTCGTGAAAGGACAGCACACGGGCATTGTCTGTCATCACCGCAAAGTGAGACTGGTTACATCCTAAATGTTCAAAGCCAAACCGATAGACTAACAAAGCACTTTCTATGGCGGCGTACAGGGTTTTATCTTGATTTAATATCCAGCTTCCCCACGAAAAAGAATCGCCTTTAAGATCAAACACTCGCACCGTGCCACACGGAGTACCGTCTAATCTTTCTATAATAAAACAAAATTCCTTACCTGCCGCTTGGTCAGCTTGATATTGTGCCAACCACGCTTGTTTTTCATTCATGTGAGGAAATACCGCCGATAAATATGCGTTATATGTATTGTTAGCTCGTAACGACAACACAAACGGCGCATCTTCTGCGGTTATTAATCTTAATCTTATTGTTTTTGAGCTTAAATTCACTATTCACCTATTTATTAAAATATTTTTTACTTAACTATCAACAGGCGCCTGCCCCACCAACCTACTCGCACCTAACCGCCCGTTCAGTCATTCATGAGCCGCAACAGTGCTAAAAACAGCGGCTAGCTTCCCTAGCCGCCGCTGCTTAATCTCCTTGCTCTTTGTTGCTCAGTGCCGACAAACCCACACTATGTTCGTTAGTAGATATTAATCTTAGGAGGAAGTACGCACATCGTAGCGAGAGGCCGGTATCTTATGGCCAAGTGTCTTATTATCAGCGGTATTAAGACGAATATGGGGATAAAAAGCACTGCGCTGTTGAAATGATAAAATCGCCGAATTTAATACCACGCCACCATCAATATTAATGGCGCGGCGAATAGTTTCATTGTGCTGCCATCGGTCTTGGCCACCGACAACCATGGGTAGATAATCAATCAGCGCCGCCGAGATGGCGCGGGACGCACTGTCCCACAGGTAACTGGGCGTGTGATCTACCGCATAATAATCAGTAGTGCCGTATTTAAACATAGGGCGCTTAAAACTGGTGGGTTTGGCAAAGAAAAATCCCATGCCTTCGTCACAACTGACATCGATAATTAAACTGTTAGGCTTAAGACAGTTTC
>JAAYRH010000077.1 GCA_012518835.1 Aeromonadales bacterium
CTTCTGACGCACAATTGACCACTTGGCTAACCACAGCGCTGTCAGTGATGCCCGACACGTCAAGCATTGAGCGGGAAGTCACGGTACGGATTGTCGATATTGAAGAAAGCCAAGCGCTTAATCGAGATTACCGTGGCCAAGATAAACCGACTAACGTCTTATCTTTTCCTTTTGCAGCTCCACCGGGTATTGAGCTACCTTTGTTAGGAGACTTGGTCGTGTGTCGCCAAGTGGTAGAGCAAGAAGCCAGTGCACAACGAAAGCCCTTAATGGACCACTGGGCGCACATGATTATCCATGGCTGCTTGCATTTATTAGGCTTTGACCATATTAAAGACGATGAAGCACAAATAATGGAAGCCAAGGAAGTGGTATTATTGGCACAGTTGGGTATTAACAATCCCTATCAAGATGATGAAGGTTAAATTAAACATTAATGAGCGATGACAATTCGAACTCTGATCAGGGTTCGCCTCATAAGAGAAACTGGTTTGAGAAATTAGGCCAAATGTTTCACGGCGAGCCAAAAAACCGAGAAGACTTGGTTGAAATGATTACTGAGGCCAGTGAGCGCGAGCTCATCGACCAAGACACTAAAGACATGATTGAAGGGGTACTGGAGGTCAGCGAACTTAGAGTGCGCGACATCATGATCCCCCGTTCACAAATGGTGACGGTGGAAAAATCCCAACCCATCTCTTCTTTCTTACCTTTAATTATCGAGTCTACTCATTCTCGTTTTCCGGTCGTTAATGAAGATAAAGACCATATTGAAGGCATTTTACTGGCCAAAGATTTGCTGCAACATGGCATCACCCTAAGCGATGATGAATTTTGCATGGAACAAATTTTACGCCCCGCCGTGGTAGTGCCTGAAAGTAAGCGTCTCGATAAGCTGCTAAAAGAGTTTCGCCAAGAGCGCTATCACATGGCGATTGTGGTAGACGAATTTGGTGGCGTATCAGGCTTAGTCACTATTGAAGATATATTAGAGTTGATTGTTGGCGACATCGAAGATGAGTTTGACGCGGAAGAAAGCGATGAAATACGCCAAATCACGTCGCGCGTCTATGCGGTGGCCGCGCTAACGGACATCGATGATTTTAATGATTACTTTCATACCAACTTTAGCGATGAAGAAGCCGACACCGTGGGTGGCTTGGTAATGCACGCCTTTGGTCATCTGCCCGCTAAAGGCGAACAGCTTGAAATTGATGGTTTTGTTTTTAAGGTTGCTCACGCTGATCGTCGACGCTTACTGCAATTACAGGTTAAGCTGCCAGATACTCAAGATTCTTCTAGTTCGGATAACCAATAAGTGCGCTCTTATATTTCTGCCATCGGCGCCCTGCTTAGCGGGGCGCTTGGGGTATTAGCCTTTAGCCCCTTTGATCTCTGGCCCTTGGCCTTAGTATCGCTCTACGGTTTATTTGCTTTTACTCAGTCGTTACCCGCCCGAGCCGCCGCGCGTCAGGGTTTTCTATGGGCTATGGGTCTGTATTTGCCCGGCTTATGGTGGATCCATAACAGCATGACCTTATTTGGTGGCTTACCGCTGTGGGCCGCCTTTATCTTGGTTGCGCTACTGGCCGCTTATCTAAGCTTATATACCGCAGCCGCACTGTGGCTGGCGCAACGCTTAGTACCAATACAGGCGTGGCGGGTATTATTAGTGCTGCCCGCGTTACTGATAGCTGCAGACTGGCTGCGAGGCTGGGTACTAACTGGCTTCCCGTGGTTATGGTTTGGTTATAGTCAACTAGAAGGCCCACTCGCCGGCGTTGCGCCTATCTTAGGGGTGCAAGGCATTAGCTGGTTACTAACTTTCTCAGCTGCGGCCTTGTGGCTAATATTACGGCGCCAGCCTAATATGTGGGCTGCTATTGCGGGCGTAGGCTTATGGGCCTTGGCGCTTTCTAGCAATAGTCTACAGTGGGTGACGGCGACTACTAGCAATAGCTTTGCGCTAATCCAAGGCAATATAGAGCAGTCATTAAAATGGGTGCCGGGGCAATTAGAAGCCAGCCTAGAGCGCTATATGGAGTTAACGCTGCCCGAGCGCGGTGTAGATACTATTATTTGGCCTGAGTCGGCTCTGCCCTCCTCTGAGCAGCATTTAGCTCCCTGGCTAGAGCAAGTCGACCTACTGATGCGCGAGCGTAATCAAAGCCTGATCACCGGTTTAGTCTCTCAGCCAGAAGAAGGGATGGCTTATAATGCCGTGATTACTTTAGGTAAAAACAGCATTCCTTATCAAGCCAGTCATAGCAATCGTTACTACAAGCAGCAGCTGGTACCCATTGGTGAATTTGTGCCCTTTGGTAATTTATTACGCCCCTTAGCGCCATTTTTTAACTTACCCATGTCATCTTTTGCTCGGGGCGTTGCCGGCCAGCCCGACCTGCAATCTGCTGGGCAAAACTTGAGTGTAGCGATTTGTTACGAGGTGGCTTTTCCAAGCTTGGTGCGCGATAACATGAAGGTGGATACCGACTACTTATTAACCGTGTCTAACGATGCGTGGTTTGGTCAATCAATTGGCCCTTGGCAACATCAGCAGATTGCAAGAATGCGTGCCTTAGAGCTAGGCCGCCCGCTGATCCGTGCTACTAATAATGGCGTCACCTTAGTCACCGATGAGCGCGGAAAAATCACCGATACCATCCCGCAATTTGAGGCCGGCGTATTAACCGCTAATGTCACCGGCATGACAGGCTTAACCCCCTATGCACGCTTTGGCACTAGCCTATTAAGCGGCTGGTTAGTAGTAAGCGCGCTGTTGGGTATTGTATTAGGCAGAAAACAACACCGCTGGCGCCAGCAACAAATTAACGCCAAAGAAAGTCTAATTGCTAAAGCGAGAAGCTGATAAAACAGTGTTGAGTGAGGAGTGTTGAGTGTTGAGTGAAGGGCAATATCAAGCGTTCGTCTACTAAAAAACAATGTTAAATTTTTAATGTTAAATTTTTAATGTTAAATTTTTAATGTTAAATTTTGAATTTTTTCATTCAACACTCACAACTCACAACTCAACACTCACAACTCACAACTCTTCACTCACCACTATATTATTACGGCTGTAATGGCCGGCGTAAAAAGTGGGTGTGATTACATTCTATGCAGCTGGTTAATATTTCAGGGTGAGTCACACGGTTACTGTGTGCACATAAGGCACAGTCGTAGCGCCCGGGGCCGACCACTTCTCCGGCTTTATATTCACCGCGGTGCTCTAGCTCGGTGGCTAACTCATGCCACTCTAGTTGACTTTGGTCGGTAATATTAGCCAACCAACCCCAAACGGTTTCTTTAATCTCACGGTAAAACAGACTATCTCGAAACTCGTCACCGCTGCTTTCTAGCTCAACCAGGTCGCGCTTTACATACGCAGCAATTAGCGCCAGCTCATCTTTGGTTAAGTCACTGGCGGCCTCCATATACTCTTGAGTGCTATCAACCAACTCTTTGATGTTGGCGCGGTCACTGTGCTCCCAACGACGGCGCAGCTCTTTAACGAAGGCATCATAACCTTTTATTTTTTTATGCTGATTATTATCCATAATATCCTCTTGGATAAGGAAGCCTAAACCAGAGCTATTGTTGCTCATCCCCCCCTAGGGTATTCTATAACGCAATACCGCAGTGGTTTTTCACTTATTACATAGATTCGGATGTCACTAATGCAAGAGCAATACATTCCCCAAAATATTGAGCCCAAAGTGCAACGCTTATGGGCAGAACAAGAGACCTTTAAGGCTAACGAACAGGCGGGTAAAGACAAGTTTTATTGTCTGTCCATGTTTCCTTACCCTTCGGGTCGTTTGCACATGGGGCATGTACGTAACTACACCATAGGTGACGTTATCTCTCGTTATCAACGGCTGCAAGGTAAAAATGTGATGCAGCCGATAGGTTGGGACGCTTTTGGCCTGCCGGCAGAAAACGCCGCCA
>JAAYRH010000011.1 GCA_012518835.1 Aeromonadales bacterium
AGGTCAGGGATGCGTATTCTACGCATTCCAGTTTGTTCGTCAAGCGTTTAAAGTAACTTATTTTTTGTTGCTTCAAATCGCTTGTGACCGTGAGCGGCTGCCCCGTGTCAGTGGATGCGCATTATAGGGAACGTTTGTTTAAGCGCAAGCCTTATTTCGCATAATTTACAAAATAAACGATTTTGTATGGAATGCATACTAGATACGTATAAAAAGTCAGCTAAATCAGTGTTTGTACTTAAATTACGCTAGATATAGGAGTTACTCATATTTGCTTTTCGCTATACGCTCAGCAAACTCTCGCACCTTATCCCAATCGGTAAACTCTAAGTCTTGACTGGTATCCGTACTGCCACCGGTCATTTTCATGATCAGTTGAATAATGCGCTTTTGCCACCAGTTATACTCGCTATATTTTAGCGCACCTGCAAACACCCCGATAGTACGGGGGCGCCAGCGTGACTTAGCTAAAAATTTCTTAATGTATACATTATTGTCAGGATCCGCTTTTTCGGGCTTGCGCGCTACCAAGCACACACAAAAGAAGCTGGCATCGGCGGCAGAAAGTTGTTCGCTATGAATATGAATAAAGGTATGGAGGTCTTGATGAAATTTACCATAGCGAATCGAAGCACCTATAAGCACTTTATCGTACTTACTTAAATTCTTTCGTACCGGGCCATGAAGATTAGCTAGCTCTACATCGTAACCTTTAAATTCGCCCTGCATCGCCTCAACGATCTTTTTAGTTTGACCATTACGAGACGAATAAAGTACCAACAGTTTTTCCATAGACTCCTCTTTTTTCAACTACGCCAAAAGGCTGGCGTAAATAGTACTAGCAAGGTAAATATCTCTAAACGCCCAAAGAGCATGGCCAAAATCATGATCCATTTTGCGCTATCAGTAGTAGTACCAAAGTTTGCCGCAACTTCACCTAAGCCGGGGCCTAAGTTATTAAGGGTTGCGACCACCGACGTAAAGGCGGTCAGCTCGTTCATGCCGGTTGCTAACAGCGCCAACATACATAGCACAAACACTAAAGCATAAGCCGCAAAAAAGCCCCAAACGGCTTCAATCACTTTATCAGCTAGCGCTTTATTGCCAAGCTTAATTCGATACACCGCACGAGGATGTACGAGGCGCTTTAATTCTCGTATGCCCTGTAAATTAAGCAGCATAATACGTACTACCTTAATGCCGCCGCCAGTACTCCCTGCGCAGCCACCAATAAAAGAGGCAAACATCAGCAGAACAGGGATAAATAACGGCCAACTAGCAAAGCCGGTGGTGCTAAAGCCGGCAGTAGTAGCAATAGAGACCGACTGAAATAGCGCCTGATCGAATGCTTGCCAAGGATCAGTATAAACCTGATGTGCTAGTAACACCGACAAACAAATCAGCGTCAATACCACTTGCACCCCAATAAAGACTTTTACTTCCGGGTCAAAGCGATAAACAGATAACCGTAAGCCACGGTTAGCAAAGGCGGCAAAGTGCAAGCTAAAGTTAACGCCAGCTATCATTAAAAATGCCACGATAATTAAGTTAATCATCGGACTATTAAAATGCCCTATGCTGGCATCATAAGTTGAGAAGCCACCGATGGCGACGGTAGAAAATGAATGGCCAATGGCATCAAATAAGTTCATTCCCGCCAGCCACAGCAATAGCGCGCAGGCAATGGTGAGTACTAAATAGATATACCATAAGGTTTTAGCGGTTTCGGCAATCCGCGGTGCCACTTTATTGTCTTTTACCGGCCCCGGTATTTCGGCACGAAACAGCTGCATGCCGCCAATGCCCAGTATGGGTAAGATGGCGACTGCCAATACGATAATGCCCATCCCTCCTAGCCATTGCAGCATTTGGCGATAAAAGAGGATAGCCTTTGGCAAAGTATCTAAGCCACTAATCACCGTGGCGCCGGTGGTGGTCAGCCCAGAAAACGACTCAAAAAAGGCCGCTGCCATGGTCATATTTAGCTCAGCGCTCAGCATAAAAGGGATAGCCCCGACACTGCCTAGCACTGTCCAAAACAGCACTACAATTAAAAAGCCTTCTTTGGATCTTAATTCTTTATTATGGGTACGATTGGGAAACCATAACACTAGCCCTAAAGACAAACAGATAACAAAGGCACTAAAAAAATTAAGGCCTGCGCCATCACGATAGATATAGGCAACTAATGCCGGCGCCAGCATAGTGACACTAAATAAGGCAATTAAGATGCCAACAATACGAATAATGGTGCGTATATGCATAGGGCTTCCACTACACTAATTAACTCAGCTAATCGGCGGCGTTGCCAGTTTGGCTACCACACGTCCTTGGCTTCGGTCTTGTAACTGACGGCTAAACTCAGTGGCGGCGCGTGCTTCTACTAAAACAGTTCCAGTCACTTTGGCACCATAGTCCACTTGATGCCAGCTACCTTGATATTCATTGAGTAAAAACTCTATTGCCGGCTGATCGGCGTAATCGGCACTTAAGGTGAGCTTAACCATAATCCGCTTCTCTATGGTCGTTAGCTCGCCAAGCGCCGCACTTAACGTGCCACCATACGCACGAACTAAGCCACCAGTGCCTAATTTAATGCCCCCAAAATAACGGGCAATCACCGCCGTTAGCTCGCCGACACCCGAACCTTGTAGTTGAGCCAACATAGGGCGACCTGCGGTGCCCGAAGGCTCACCATCATCGCTAAAGCCCAACACTTGAGAGTCACCGGGCTGACCTGCCACAAAAGCAAAGCAGTGATGCCCTGCGCTGGGCTCTTTAATGCGGATCTCGTCAATAAAGGCTTTTGCTGCATCGGGATCGGGCGTATGCGCCATATAAGCAATAAAACGGCTTTTTTTAATCTCCTGCTCCCACACTAGCGGGGCAGCCGGTATTAAATAGGGAGACAGCGTCATCTTTTTTACTCCCAAATTGGATAAAACGGACCGAGAAGGTAACTAAGCTCTACCTCCTAACCGGTGAAAAAGAGCGCGACATTGTTGCTGAATCGCTCTCAGATGTCACTCTTTGTACTTACCCCATCTGCTTTACGATGCCTCTATAACGAGGTTAACCAAAGTTTAAACAGTTGTTTAAATTTAGTGTTGAGCTATGCTGTTTTTCTGTTCATAGTAAGGCTGAATTTTGTATCTCAAGATTAAAGCTGTTAAGGGAACTAAGGAGACATGGGAATGATCTACCAAAGCGACACCCTCTGTGTGCAACTACTCAACGACGGAATTGCCGAACTGTGTTTTGCCAGTCAAAGCAGCATTAACAAGCTCGATAGCGCGACCTTACAATCTCTAGAGCAAGCCATTGCCACTCTAGAGCAAAATCGGGATATTAAGGGCCTCATGATTACCAGCAATAAAGATACCTTTATCGTTGGCGCTGATATTACCGAGTTTCTGGATATGTTTGCCCTTCCCGCCGCCACACTGGAAGACTACCTTGCACAAGCCAACCGCATCTTTAATCGCATTGAAGACTTACCTTACCCTACCGTTAGTGTGATACGCGGCTATGCCTTGGGTGGTGGTTGTGAGTGCACTTTATCAACCGATTTTCGTATTGGTGATAGTAGCGCTCGACTGGGCCTACCCGAAACCAAGCTCGGTATCATGCCAGGCTTTGGCGGTACCGTTCGTCTACCGCGGCTAATCGGCGCCGATAATGCACTAGAGTGGATCACCACCGGTAAAGATCATAAAGCCCCTGCTTGTTTAGCCGTTGGGCTATTAGATGCCATAGTGGATACCGAGCAACTAAAGGCTTCTGCTAGTCAGCTACTACTTGACGCCGGCACAGGCAAAATCGACTGGCAAACTAACCGTCGTCGAAAAACCTCCCCGCTGACTTTAGATAAACTTGAGTCAGCTATGAGCTTTACGACCGCTAAAGGCATGGTCGCGGCTAAAGCCGGCCCCCACTACCCCGCTCCTCTATTGGCCGTCGATACTCTTGCTAGCACCGCAAGCATGGGTCGCGATAAAGCACTGCACATCGAGCAAAAAAACTTTGTGTCCCTTGCTCAAACTTCAGTGGCTCGTGCCCTAGTAGGTATTTTCCTTAACGATCAGCTCTTAAAAAGCAAAGCAAAACAAGCCGCGCGCACTGCACAACCTATTGCGAGTGCGGCGGTGCTGGGTGCCGGTATTATGGGGGGTGGAATAGCCTATCAGTCGGCGAGCAAAGGCATTGCCACGGTAATGAAAGACATCAACGAGCAAGC
>JAAYRH010000012.1 GCA_012518835.1 Aeromonadales bacterium
AAATCCTAATATGACCCTCACCGATCAAGACCGTCGAGTAGTGAATATGGTGGAGGAAATGGCCATTAGTGCCAATCTTGGCTACACCCCTAAAATATATCTGATGGAAACTGAGCAAATGAATGCCTTTGCCGCTGGCTGGAATCAACATAATGCACTAGTGGCAGTGACCTCGGGTTTATTAAGCAAGCTGAATCGTAGCGAAGTACAAGCGGTGATTGCCCATGAAGTAGGCCACATTTTGCATGGTGACTCTAAGTTGACCTTATATGTGGGAATTTTAGCCAACGTTATTTTAACGTTAACTAATATTTTAGGCCGATTATTTTTCTTTTCCCGTAGTCGAAATAATAATGCCAATAAGGCTAAGTTATTGCTACTGGTACTCAACTTTGTGCTGCCGGTGATCACCCAAGTGCTCTATTTATACCTGTCGCGTACCCGAGAATATATGGCTGATGCTGCTTCGGTACAGTTGACTGGAGATAATCAGGCCATGATATCGGCCTTAAAAAAAATCTCGGGGGACTATGAAGCCCATGACAATTATAAAACTACAGATCGCTCTTTTACTGAGCAGTATCGCGCCGCCGCATATATTTTTAGTAAAGGTGACTCGCTATTTTCCACGCATCCTTCCATAGAAAATAGACTCAAAAAACTGCGCGGAGAATAACACTAATCTGGAAAGCTAATTGATCAAGAACTTCCGCTCCAGAAGCCACAGAAGAACATGGAAATATAGTGTTCAGTTCTGGGCATTACTCTGCTAGTAAACACCAACTACTCTAGTTTGCATAGGACGCGCAAATCTTTATTCACTTGTCGCACATGAACCTAGGTTGTCGATTTCGTGGGCGCTGTGACCATCTAAGCGGTACAGTTTGATCTGTCGGTCATTTACTAAATTATCGATACTAATCACGCCATATCTGCGTAGTAACCTTGCTTATCTTGTGTGCTTGGCTTAAGTTTTAGGACTTTATTAAAGTGTTCTTTTTAAGCTAAGGCCTGACATGAATAGCTGGCGCAATGCCCTCTCTCTCACTTTCCCCGTCATGATGGGCTATTTGCCCTTAGGGGCGGTATTTGGTGTGCTGTGGATGGACGCCGGACTTGCTTGGTATTGGGCGCCCTTAATGAGCATTATTGTTTATGCGGGTGCACTACAATACTTAGCGGTGGGCATGTTAGCCGCAGGGATCGGTTGGATTGATCTAGCAGTGGCGTCATTATTGGTAAACTTTCGTCATCTTTTTTACGGTTTATCGCTTTATCACCTCTTGCCTAAAGGGCGACTAGGGCGACCTTATTTTATCTTTGGTATCACCGATGAAACCTACTCATTACTCAGTGCTTCTGGTCAAGTAAAAGATAGCAAAACCGCTTTGCAGATAGTGGCATTTAATCAAGGGTATTGGATCTTAGGGACCTTGATTGGCATAGTGCTGGCGCGCGGGCTGCCGCCAGGACTGCAAGGGTTAGATTTCGCGCTAACGGCGCTATTTACGGTGCTAGCAGTAGAGCAAATTCGCGCTAAAAAAGACTGGGGCGCAGTGGCGCTAGGGCTCGCTTCTGCAGGGATAGCGGGGCTTTGGATGAGTGAGTATTTCTTATTGGCCGCCTCCACTATGCTGGTGTTAGTGCTCTTGGCGTGGCCTGCGTCTGATGAGGAGGCATGATGAGTGGATTAGAGTATTTAATTGCGGCGCTGATTATGGCGGCAGTCACTTTTGCTTTGCGGGCGTTTCCTTTTGTGGCACGCGGTTTTATCGCCCATCATAAGCGCATTCAACTCTTAGGTCGACGTTTGCCGGTAGCTATGATGGTGCTGCTGACTTTATATGCGATGAATGTACACAACTGGAGTCAACCCAGTGACGGTTATGCGCAACTGATAGCTGTAGCCTTAGTGGCGCTTTTGCAGTTATGGCGTCGCCAAGCTTTGTTGAGTATTTTAGTGGGAACAGGGGTGTATATGGGGCTAATGAATGACTGGTTTGTATTATAAAAAGCTAGGGTAGCCATCCTTGGCAAACAGGCTCAGCTCGAGATATTGCGGAGCCTAATATAGATAGAGTAACTTAGAAAACTAGGCCACCGTCGATTTTTAGCACCTGGCCGCTGATGTAGCGCGCGCGGTCACTGGCTAAGAACAAGACGCCTTCGGCAATATCTTGTGGAGTACCGAGCATACCCAGAGGAACAGCTTCAACCATTTTGTCTAGCACTTTCTGAGGCATCGCCTGAGTCATTTCAGTATCGATGAAGCCGGGCGCGATACAGTTCGCGCGAATTTGTGCGCCGCCATAAGTCAGCTCTTTAGCCCAGCCTTTGGTCATGGCAATGATGCCGCCCTTGCTGGCGCCGTAGTTGCTTTGGCCAATATTGCCACTTACACCCACTACCGAAGAGATACTGATAATGCTGCCTTTATTCTGCTCTTTGATAAGCGGCAACATAGCTTGAGTCATCATAAAGACGCCTTTGAGATTGACGTCTATGACTTGATCCCACTGAGTTTCGGTCATTTTACCTAGCAAGGCATCACGGGTAATTCCTGCGTTATTTACCAGTACATCTAACCGACCGTAAGTATCTCTTACGTGGCCACGTAGGGCTTTTAGGGCTGTACTATCACACACGTCAATGGTCATGGCGGTAATATTATCGTAGTCGCCGATCCAGCTTTCAGCTGGGGCCATATTAATATCACAAGCATATACGCGTTCGGCGCCGGCTTTAGCTAAGGTTTCGCTGATAGCGCGACCGAGGCCTTTCGCCGCGCCGGTGACGATGCAAATATTATCTTTCATATCTTGAGTAGTCATCTTCATAACATATCCTTAATGGGATAGAGCATTGGTAGAGGGGCAGTGTCTTATTGTTTATGTTTTTTTGTGCACTGCAGTAATAGTCTATGCTCCTTTAGGCTAAAGATCATCCTAAATTTGTTTTGCTAAGTTAGTTTTCTCTAAATTGTTTTGCGGCGCAGCATACAGAGAGGAGAAGAGAGTAGAGAGGAAAGGCAATAAAAAAGCCCGCATTTAGTGCGGGCTTATTAATTTACTTATTCGTTGTTAGTGCTTACTGACCATCCCATGAGGCAATGATTTCTCGCTCTTCATCGGTCATTTGCGTTAGGTTACCTAGTGGCATATAGCTGTTGGCTACCACTTTCTGAATATCGGCTGCGTGAGCTAAGATTTCAGCTTCTGAGTCCAACAGCACGCCCAGCGGGGGTGAGGGGAAACCAAAGTTCTTATCTGGGTTAACAGCATGACACTGTACACAGCGATCGTTCATGACCACTTCTACTTGCGCGAGGGTGACTTCACCATTGCTATCAACAGGTGCAGCTTCGCCGTCAGCGGCAGCAGTTTCACTGCTTTGCGTAGTAGAGGCCGGTGCTTGTACAGCTTTCTTAGGAGCAGGTGCACCTAGCCATACTGCAACTAAGATTAATGCTACGCCGGCAATCGGATAGCCAGGGCGAATTTGACCACGGTGCATCAATACAAAGTACTGACGAATGAGCGCACCGGCAAATATAAACAGCACCATCAGGATCCATGAGTGCGCATGGCTGAAGATGAAGGAGTAGTGGTTACTCAGCATCAATAGCACTACTGGTAAAGTGAAGTAGGTGTTGTGTACTGAACGCTGTCTGCCACGCAAACCATCAATTGGGTTGGGTGTTTCACCGGCTTTCATGGCATTAACCATGCGACGTTGACCTGGAATAATCCAGAAGAAGACGTTGGCCGACATGGCAGTGGCCATCACAGCACCGGTCAGCAAGAAAGAAGCACGACCAGCGAAGATATGGGTACTGAGGTAAGCGACGATGATCATCATGATACCCACGGCCACACTTAGGATGCCGTCGCGAGTCATGTTAGGGCTGATACGCTTACATAATTCGTTATAAATGATCCAACCAAACAGCAGGAAAAGCAGCGCCGCAATGTTAGCTTGAGTACCAGTCATATTAGCAGCCCATTCCCACGGGCTATTGCGGTTAACCAGATAAGCACTTGGCTTGGTTAGGTACAACAAGGCAAACAGACCAAAACCGGACAACCAAGTGGTATAGGCTTTCCAGAAAGACCAGTGGAGATCTTCTGGTAAGTCTTCTGGGCTAGTGGCGTACTTTTGGTTGTGGTAGAAACCACCGCCGTGTACTGCCCACATTTCCCCAAATACCCCTTTTTTCTTGCACTCTTCGCCTTTGGGCGGGCGCAGGCCGTTATCTAGCATAACGAAGTAGATGGACTCACCTAACCAGGCGATTGCAGCGATGACGTGCAGCCATCTGATTAATAAGTTACCAAAATCCAGCAGATACGCTTCCATGGTCTTACCTTCTCTGTTTCATATTTATTAGTTGGGACCCTAGCGCATCGAAACAGATGCTCAGCTGACGATGAGCTGAGTGCTGAGACCACATGCGCTGCCTTCCAGTGTTCAAATTGTACACGGTTTTATTTGTAAATGTTGACAATTTGTATGTCAATTTTTTTCAATTTCGTGATGAATGTCAATGTTATTTAACAGATAAATTATTTTAATGCGCTTGCAAAAACAAAATTAGCCTCGTTGATAGCGGTAAATCTATAGATATCAATAAGTTATTTTATTGTTAGCCAAAGCTATAAAAAAATTTATCTTTGCTTAAAAAATAAACAAAGCCAACGCATCGCAGTAATGATAACGGATTTTGTGTGCAAATGAAGTGCTAAAATCGCAAACAATGTACTAAAGATGTAGATTACTTAGCAACGGCTAGGTTACATCTTCTTATAAACCTAGTTTATCTCTCATCATTAGGGTGATTAAGGCTATTTTTTATGGCCAAATTTTTGAAACTGAGCGACGCGTTGTGCGAGGAGTGTATGTAAGGGCTCAGCAGAAAAATCTGTCGACACATGTTGTAGCACATAGGCCACACTTTCTAAGGTCGACAATGACTGTCCACCCGGACCTTTGCGGATAGTGTATTGACCTGCAGGAGCTTTGCTAAAGCTGAGTTTGGGCAGTGTTGCTAGCCAAGAATTCACATATAACAGCCGCCGCGTCTTGCGCCAGGTACCATCTAACACAATAAGGCCTTTAATGAGAAGCTCAGCTGAGGAGTTAGCAGTACGTCCTATATCTTCTATCGCAACCGCTGATTCATCTGGATATAACAGCCACCATCCACCTTCTGTTAGTGCCTTAGGCGGGGCGCACTGCTCTGCTACCTTAACTGTAAGCTCAGGCAAAGCTAAGCGTAATAGCGGCACGGTGCTTTTAGCGTGACTGGCTTCACTGGGGTGCTGCAATACCCATATGGGTAGCGGACAAGTTTGAGGATGCACATAAGCACATAAGCAGACGGTAGTGGGTAGCTGACACTGCGCACAATGTTCTCGAACCACTGGTGGTAATATTGCAGAAGACATTATGATCTCGCCTCCATAAAAATAAATACGCTTATCTTATCTTACTCTGAAGATAACAACTGCTGATTGAGGATCGGACGGGGATAAGAGACAATAGCCACCATATATCAAGTTCCTTGAGTGAGACGCCGTTTTGGTCTTTCGCTCTTCATTAAGATAGAAGAAAATTGACTATGTCATCAGCGCAACTCCAGCAAGAGGTCGCTAAACGCCGTACCTTTGCCATTATTTCTCACCCCGATGCGGGTAAAACAACCATCACCGAAAAAGTGTTATTGCATGGTCATGCCATTCAAAGTGCCGGTACCGTTAAAGGGCGAGGCTCTAATCAACATGCTAAATCAGACTGGATGGACATGGAGAAAGAGCGGGGTATATCGGTGACCACCTCGGTGATGCAGTTCCCTTACCACAACTGCTTGATCAACTTGCTCGACACCCCTGGTCACGAAGACTTTTCCGAAGATACTTATCGCACCTTAACCGCGGTTGACTCCTGCTTAATGGTGATCGACGGTGGTAAGGGGGTAGAGGATAGAACACGTAAACTCATGGAGGTGACGCGGCTGCGCACTACGCCGATTATCACCTTTATTAACAAGCTAGACCGGGATATTCGAGACCCGATGGAGTTATTAGATGAGGTGGAAACCGAGCTCAATATCATGTGCGCGCCTATTACGTGGCCAATAGGCAGTGGTAAATGGTTTAAAGGGGTCTATCATTTAGAAGATGATGAAGTGATCCTTTATCAGCCGGGTATGGGGCATAAGATCCAAGAAGTTAATGTGATCAAGGGATTAGATAACCCTGAGCTTGCCACTTTATTAGATGAGAAAGAGTTAGCGGATCTACGTGAAGAACTCGAGCTGGTAGTCGGTGCCGCTAATAAGTTTGATCATGAGCTGTTTTTAGCTGGAGAGTTGACCCCTGTGTACTTTGGTACTGCCTTAGGTAACTTTGGTGTCGATCATGTATTAGACGGCTTTAGCCAGTGGGCACCCGCGCCCATGCCTAGGGCGACTCAAGATCGCGAAGTACAGGCTGACGAAGATAAATTTTCGGGTTTTGTTTTTAAGATCCAGGCCAATATGGATCCGCGCCATCGGGATAGAATTGCTTTTATGCGCATTGTCTCTGGTACCTATAATCAGGGTATGAAAATGAAGCACATCCGGATAGGAAAAACCGTGAATATCTCGGATGCAGTGACCTTTATGGCCGGGGACCGAGAGCGTGCCGAAATTGCCGTGGCAGGCGATATTATTGGTTTACATAACCATGGCACTATTCGTATTGGTGATACCTTTACTCAAGGTGAAGATCTTAAGTTTTCGGGTATCCCTAACTTTGCGCCAGAGCTATTTCGTCGCATTCGCTTGCGCGATCCATTAAAGCAAAAACAATTGCTGAAGGGCTTAGTGCAATTATCTGAAGAAGGGGCGGTGCAGTTATTTCGCCCATTAGATAATAATGACTTAATTGTTGGCGCTGTGGGTGTGTTGCAGTTTGATGTAGTGGTAGCACGACTAAAGTCTGAATATAACGTCGACGCCTTGTATGAGCCGATTAATGTGTCGACGGCGCGTTGGGTCTACTGTGAAGATGCGAAAAAGCTAGATGAATTTGAGCGCAAGATGTCTCAAAACTTAGCTCTCGATGGCGGTGATAACTTAACGTATATCGCGCCTACCATGGTGAACTTGAATCTGACGCAAGAGCGTTATCCAGATATTGAGTTTAGCAAGACCCGCGAAAACTAAGTTAATAATGCAGTTAACTTGCAGATGTCACGCCGACCTTAGGGTCGGTGTTTTTATTTGGGCGAGCTAGTAAGCTATAGCTAAGAGTCGTTTATAGCCGTGTGTAAACGAGGTGCACAGGAGGTGTCCGTATGCGTATGACCGACAGCCATTGTCATTTTGACTTTGACGTCTTTAGCGCACAGCGCGCACAACACTGGCAGCAGGCGCAGCAGTTGGGAGTACATCGACTGGTGATCCCTGGCGTAGCAGAAAACCAATGGCTTCATTTACCTGAGCTCTGCGAGCAATATAGCGGACTCTATTATGGACTAGGCCTACATCCTTGGTGGTTAGCTCACGCCACCGCGCACTGGCAAGGGCGTTTACGCAATGCGTTAAAGAAAAAAAGTGTCCATTGCGTAGCACTAGGAGAAATAGGATTAGACCAGAGTTGCTCAGTAAGAGCGGAGCAACAAGAAGCGGCGTTAGTAGCACAATTAAAGTTGGCTAATGAGTTTGCTTTGCCCGTATTATTGCACAGTCATAAAACCCATGATCGCATATTAAAATGGTTGCGTCGCTACCCCGTCGTTGGCGGGGTTATTCATGGCTTTTCAGGATCGCTACAAGAAGCAGAAGCCTTTTGGGCGTTAGGTATCCATTTAGGGGTAGGGGGAACTATTACTTACCCTCGGGCTAATAAAACCCGCCAAGCCATTGCTGCCATGCCGCTTGAGTCATTAGTATTAGAAACCGATGCTCCTGATATGCCTTTATCGGGTTTTCAGGGACAAGATAACCATCCAGCCCAATTACCCTTGGTGTTAGATGCCTTAGCCGAATTGCGCGAGCGTGACCCTGCTACCCTTGCACCGCAGTTAGAGCAGAATGTGGCCACGCTTTTTGGCTGGTGTTAGAGCAAACCCTTACTACAAGGAAGTCTTAGATGAGCACTCCTCATATTCATGGTCAACGCGGTGATTTTGCCGAAACTGTGCTCATGCCTGGTGATCCCCTGCGAGCTAAATACATTGCTGAGACCTTTTTAAGTCAAGTGCAGTTAGTTACTGAAGTACGCAACATGCTGGGGTTTACGGGGTTGTATCAAGGCCAACCTATTTCGGTGATGAGCCACGGAATGGGCATACCCTCTATGTCTATTTATGCTAAAGAGTTGATTACCGACTTTGGGGTAAAGACATTGATCCGAGTGGGTTCGTGCGGTGCGGTACGTGATGACGTGGCACTACAGGACTTAGTGATTGGGTTAGGGGCGAGCACCGACTCCAAAGTAAACCGCACGCGCTTGATGGATCATGACTTTGCCGCGATTGCTGACTTTGAGCTGGTGAGCCAAGCCGTTGCCGCGGCTAATGCCGCCCAGATCCCAGTTAAAGTAGGACAATTATTTACGGCGGACTTATTTTATTCAGCGCAACCTGAGCTCTTTGCGCTCTTAAAAAAGTACGGTGTATTAGGAGTGGAAATGGAGGCAGCGGGCTTATATGGCGTCGCCACAGAATATGGTGCGCGCGCCGTTACTTTATGTACGGTGTCGGATCATATTCTTCGCCAACAAGCCCTAAGTACGAAAGAGCGCGAAACCAGTTTTAACGATATGATAGCCGTTGCGTTAGCGACCGCTATTGCCTACTAGTTATAGGGTCGCCCTCGCTCTTAGGCGATAACCCACTAACAGCCCGCCTACTAGCGTTAGCGGGAGTAGCCAGCGCAGGTGATATAATAATTGCTGCCAGACCGTTCGCTGGGTCACTGTTATATGTGTTTGGTTAAGTTGCAAGCGCAAGAAGCCAATAGGCTCTTGCTCTGCTGATCCACTTTGACTATATAGGGTACGAATATAAGGCCGGCTGTAAGGATTTTGCTCCCCACTGTGAGCTAGCAGTACGCCACTGTTATCATACAGCTGGGCCGTAGCCACCAGTTGGGCGCTAACTAACTCATCCACAATTTGTTGCAGCCGAGGTCGCTGTTGAGCGTTGAGTGCGACTGCCGCTTGTTGTTGGGCATAATCTACTAAGGGAGCAGCCAGTGCCCGCTGTGGCACATTTTGCCAGTGCTGACCCAATTGAGTAATTTGCAGCCACTGCCAGCCACTAAGCGCGAGTAACGTTAGTATTAGTAAGCCGTAGCGGTAGTGGGTGGTGATGAAAAGTATTTTTAGCATAGCTAAGCATATTGTCCCTTGCTTGGCTAAAAAGCAATACGCTACCCTAAGCGCTGATCTGTGTGAGGATAGGAATAACAAGTGACTCTAATAATGGATGTATTGCCCCAAGAAGTGGGTAAATGGGCTGAGTTAATAACAGAAAAAACCTACCGTTGGCAGCCTGCAACGACTGAGCGAGCCGGACAGTGGGCGTCAGATGCAAGTGAGTTGGGCCAAGCGCGACTGATTTTATTAGCCAAGCAATTAACTAAGCAAGCGGTGCTCGACAGCTTAGCGGTGTTTGATGAGGCGCAATTAACGGTGAGCCTTACCAGCATTAAGCGGATCGCACAGCGGGATGTATTAAGTTTTAGCGTATCCGACTGGCGTCCCGAGTTAAAAGCGCACTTGCAAACCATAGCAAGAGCGTGGGACTTTGCTTATGTTCCGGCCTTACCCGAGGGGCGTGAGCCGGGGCTGGTATTGATGGACATGGACTCCACTGCCATCCAAATAGAATGTATTGATGAAATGGCCCGCTTGGCTGGGGTAGGTGACGAAGTTGCCGCCGTAACTCAGGCGGCGATGGAAGGCGCGTTACCCTTTTCGGAAAGCTTGCGCCGTCGTGTCAAGGCGCTGGCAGGTGCCGATGTGGCTATTATTGACCAAGTACTTGCCGAAATGCCGCTGATGCCGGGCTTAGTTACCTTAGTTACAGGTTTAAAAGCCATGGGCTGGAAAGTCGCGTTAGCCTCTGGCGGCTTTACTCCTTTTACTGGCCATTTACACGAGCTATTAGAGCTAGATGCGCACTTTTCTAATACCCTCGCCATAGAAAATGACCGCTTTACCGGTGAAGTGCTGGGTGAGATTGTAGACGCCGAAGCTAAAGCACGGATCTTAGAAGAACTTGCTGTTCAGTACCAAATCCCGTTAAGCCAAACTGTGGCCATCGGCGATGGCGCCAATGACTTGTTAATGTTGGCTAAAGCAGGGCTGGGTGTAGCATTGCATGCCAAACCTCTGGTGCAAGAGCAGGCGCCGGTGTGCTTTAATCAGTTGAGTCTAGAAGGGGTGTTGGGGTTGTTACAGGCGTCTTAGCGACCGCTTGAACTACCGCCTCTGTAATATCAAAGATCTGACTTAAGATCGCCAGCTCTGCCATCAGTTGTTCTAACTGTTGTCTTTTATAAAGTGAGACTTGAGTCAGCTCTTCCCATTCAGGTAATAAAAAATCTAATTGCCGTTGTTGCAATCGATTAAAGACCATCAAGCTGACTCGCAGCTCGCTATGATGGCGCTTATCTAATAAAAATGCCTGTTTTTGTGGTTCAGGATCCACTAACAAGCACGGTTGTTGATCTCGGCTGATAGCAGTCCATATTTCTAAATAATAAAACTGTCGACCATCGGGGCGCAGCAGCTGACTAAATACCGACTGCAATAACTGCCGCGATACTAAGCGGCTAAAATGGGCTTGATGATATGGGTTGGATAAAAACCGCATTAAATCGGGCTGATTTAAGCAGGCAATTGCGCCTTGGACATAAAAACCGCTTTCATTACGCCCTAGTAAAAACGTAGGGGCTGAGGGATGCTGTAAGGTTTGGCGGTGTAACCAAATTAACCACTGCGGCGTATGCTGGCTTTGTGGGCGAGCTCTTAATTTATCTTGGTTTTGCTCAAAAAGTGCATTAAGAAAACGAAACCCTCCATGTTGCTCCTCTCGCCCCATTAAGCGCAGATGAACGACCTTACCTCCTTCACTTTGATTGATGACACGATAAGGTAAGTTCTTTAATTGCCACTGGCGACTCCGTTGGTGGAGTTCTGTTAAATGCACCATTACCTGACACGGCGTGGTTAGGCTGACAGGGCTGTCTAGTCGCACCTTAATACCGCGCAGCGAGATATCTTCGCTATGACCTGTCATTACTTTATTGCCTAGGGATATGCTTAACGCACTACGAAACTTAAAGCGAGTTTCTTGGCGCTTAGAAGCTTGGCGCTCCACGGGAATGGCAGTAATCGTTTGGCGGCGTAAGGGCTGAATAAAAGGCGCTAACTGCTTGAGGCTGCTATGCGCTGGCGCGACCGGTGGCGTAATGGGCAGTGGAGTTAACCACATTTGCCAAGCGAGCGGCTCAAGTTGGCGTGCGCCTTCATTGTCTAAGGCGTTGGCTAGCTGATCGGGATAACGAATCGGATGCCAAGTCAGGTGATAACAGACTAAATTACCGGCTTTAAGCCCTTGCTCTATAAAGGCGGCGTAACTTTGTTGCGCTATGAGCTGTTGATGATGGGCAACAAAATACACTTCTTGTTCGCCACCTTGATAGCAGAAGCTATACAGTAAGCTGGAGTTTTCATTTTGCTCACTAAGCTGTAGTACTCGCGCTGGGGATAATAAGGTAACTAAGGTGTCACCAGGGGAGTCTTGTTGCCAGTGCTGGAGAGCTTGGCGGCTAAAGCGATTAGTAAATAGGTTTTTTAGCTTGCCTTGTTTATCAAAAAACAAAGACAGCATCGCGCTGGTTTCTAATAGGGCTTGCCCCCAAGATTGAAACTTAACCGTAGAGGCGAGATCATCGGCATCGAGTCGATAATAAGGACGATTACGCTCGATGAAAGTGCTTAATGCTTGCTTCCAGCGGGCGTCGTCACTGAGTCGCTGCATGGTAAGACGATGCGATGCACTGGCTGAGGGACGCACTTGATAAAGAGTGGGCTCGGCTAAGCATGCCAGATCTGGCAGTTTAGCGAGCTCGGGTAGCGATATCTTGATTTGCTCGGGTAATGGCGTGGTAGCACTCAGTTGCACCAAGAGCCCACTACGGGAAATATCTAAACTATTGCCTTGTATTGGTTCATGATCCTCAAGGTGTAAGAGGACCGGCGTGACAAAGCGTAGCCGTCCTTCTTTGCGTTGCTGACCTAAAGCAGGTAAATGCCAGCTGAGAGTATTAAACTGAGTGGGTAATTTACGTAACGCGGCTAACTCACTAATAATGGCCTCGTATACACCGCGGGTATAATTACCATTAAAATCGTTAAGCAACACAGTAAAGCGGCGGGTGAGGGCGTTGGGTAAGTAGTGCTCTAGTCCTTGGTGGCGAATTAACTCACACTGCTCAGTAAATAGGCTCCGTAAGTCTAATACTCGCAAGCTCGGGCTGGTGAGACGACGTACTTCAGCTTGTAATTGAAAGCGAAGCGACTCATCGGCATCAGGCAATAGGCTGTCTAATAGACCTTCTATATCATGATGATAGCTAAGAGGGATGATTTTCGAGATAAGCGTTTTATAGGGGCTGAGAACCATCGCAACTGGGCCTAGGCTTGAGAGAGTAAAATTCTTGATTCATTATATCATTTCATCAATTTAAAGGTGTGATCTGCATGGCTAAGTCTAAAACTGCTTTTGTGTGTGGCGAATGTGGGGCTGAGTTTCCGCGCTGGCAAGGGCAGTGCTCGGAATGTAAAGAGTGGAACACCGTCACCGAAATTCGTTTAGCGCCCGCCAAGTCAGCTAGCCGTAATAGTCGATTTGTGGGCTACGCTGGCGTTCAAGAAAATAAAGTGCAGACCCTAGATGAAGTTGCTCTAGCAGAAGTGCCCCGGATCCCTAGCGGCTTTCATGAGTTAGACCGAGTGTTAGGCGGAGGTATGGTCCCCGGTTCAGCTATTTTAATTGGTGGTAACCCAGGCGCAGGTAAAAGTACGCTGTTATTACAAGTAATGTGTGGGCTGGCCAGCCGCATGAAGACCCTTTATGTCACGGGCGAAGAGTCGTTGCAACAGGTGGCGATGCGCGCACAACGCTTAGGTTTACCTCGTGACCAACTGCGTATGCTTTCTGAAACCAGTGTGGAGCAGGTGTGTCACGTGGCCCAAACTGAAAAGCCGGCAGTTATTGTTATCGATTCTATTCAAGTGATGCACGTAGCAGAAGTTCAGTCTGCGCCGGGCTCAGTAAGCCAAGTGCGAGAAGCGGCGGCGCAGCTTACACGTTTTGCCAAGCAGCAAGGTATTGTGGTGCTGATGGTTGGCCATGTCACTAAAGAAGGCGCCTTGGCTGGCCCTAAAGTGTTAGAGCACTGTATTGATTGTTCTATCATGCTCGATGGTGACAGTGACAATCGTTATCGCATGTTGCGCAGCCATAAAAACCGTTTTGGTGCCGTTAATGAGCTCGGCGTGTTTGCCATGACGGAAACCGGTTTAAAAGAAGTAAAAAATCCCTCGGCCATCTTTTTAAATCGAGGCGAAGAGCAAACTACCGGTTCAGTAGTAATGGTTATTTGGGAAGGTACTCGGCCACTATTAGTCGAACTGCAGGCCTTAGTGGATTATTCTCAGCTAGGAAATCCAAGACGGGTAACGGTGGGGCTAGAGCAGAATCGATTGTCGATGTTATTGGCGGTATTGCATCGCCACGGTGGTTTGCAAATGGCAGATCAAGATGTGTATGTCAACGTGGTGGGCGGCGTACGAGTAGAAGATACCAGTGCTGACTTGGCGCTAGTGCTGGCCTTGGTATCGAGCTTTCGTGATCGAGCCTTGCCGCAAGAATTAGTGGTGTTTGGTGAAGTGGGCTTGTCGGGAGAAATTCGTCCTGTGCCCTCAGGCCAAGAGCGATTGATGGAAGCGGCTAAGCATGGCTTTACCCGCGCCATCGTGCCTTGGGCCAACCGGCCCAAACAGGCGCCGGCGGGTATGGAGGTGATTGCGGTTAAAAAGCTAGAGCAAGCCCTAGAAGCGCTGTAGTTTAATTTTTAACTAAGAGTAGCTGGTTTAAGAGTCGGCTGGTTCTGGGTTAAGGTAGTTTAATAGTGAGATAGCTAATACCAAGCGATCTTCAAGATTAAAGCGCACCGCCAGCATTTCTCCTAATGCACACAAGTCGTTATCCAGCTCCATTAAAGTTGCTTCATCTAGCGGCGGTGTGTATTTATCATGAAAGTCTAGCGCCACTACCGTGCTTTCTTTAAGACGAGGATAAATGCGCTCTGCTAACACCCGCGCATTGCCCTGCGTGGTTTGATAAGCCGCTAAGGCATAGTCATAAATTTCAAAATGCACAGCACTGACATAATCGACTAACTGGCTACAAAACTCAGACAGCGCTTCTGGCGTAGGTAGGGTTTTTTTATTGCGGGTCAGCGCAATGTAGTCAATCAGCAGCTTTTTGCGAGCTTCAAGAAAAGCATCGAGTGCTTGGTGCTGGCCAAGAAAATGGGTGGGTGTGTGTTCCATGTGACTGAGCATAAATCCCTCCTTGGGATGCTGTTAGCTTCTTCCTAAGCCATCATTAAATAAAAATCTGTCTTAGGTCAATAGTATTAGATGAAAGTTATGCTACTACTAGTGACACTATTTCTAGCGTTACTACGCTGCTACTTAGACTATCCGGTGCTATAATGCCCGCATTTGCCACCTTTTTTAGGATTGAGGTTTAATGACCGCACTTAAGAATGATCGTTATTTACGCGCCCTAGCTCGTCAGCCTGTGGACTATACACCTGTTTGGATGATGCGCCAGGCCGGTCGTTACTTGCCTGAATATAAAGCGACCCGTGCTGAAGCCGGTGACTTTATGTCTTTGTGTAAGAATGCCGAGCTGGCGTGTGAAGTGACTTTGCAGCCGTTGCGTCGTTTCCCATTAGACGCCGCTATTTTGTTCTCCGATATTTTGACCATCCCTGATGCCATGGGCCTGGGTCTGTATTTTGAAGCCGGTGAAGGTCCTAAGTTTAAGACCCCAATCAGCTCGATGGCAGATGTGCAAAAGCTAGGAATTCCTGATCCAGAAGGCGAGCTGCAATATGTCATGAATGCAGTGCGCACGATTCGTCGTGAGCTAAAAGGCGAAGTGCCGCTGATTGGTTTTTCGGGTAGCCCTTGGACCTTGGCCACCTATATGGTGGAAGGCAGTGGCTCAAAGACCTTTATGAAAACCAAAGGCATGATGTTTTCTGATCCTAAAGCCATGCACTTGTTGTTAGATAAGCTAGCCGAAAGTGTGACTAGCTACCTGAACGCACAAATTGCGGCCGGGGCGCAGTCCTTAATGATCTTCGATACGTGGGGCGGCATCTTAAGCACTCGCGATTACAATGAGTTTTCATTGCAATACATGGCAAAAATTGTCGACGGCTTGGTTCGTGAAAATGACGGTCGTCGGGTGCCGGTTACCCTGTTTACCAAAAATGGCGGTCAGTGGTTAGAGGCAATTGCAGCCACAGGTTGTGATGGCATTGGTTTAGACTGGACCATCGATATGGCAGATGCCAAGCGTCGCGTAGGCGATAAAGTGGCGCTGCAGGGTAATATGGATCCTTCTATGCTATATGCACCCATTCCTCGTATTGAGCAAGAAGTGGCGACTATCTTAGAAAGCTTTGGTGAAGGTCCAGGCCATGTCTTTAACTTAGGTCACGGTATTCATTTAGATGTGGATCCTGAGCATGCGGGCGCCTTTATTCGCGCGGTGCACAAACTATCACGTCCCTATCACCAAAAATAACTGCTGACTTTAAGTATAAAAAAGCGCCTGATTAGGCGCTTTTTTATTGGCTGGTGTTTATCCGGAAAACTCTCGCTGATATTTTTCTACGGTGGCTAAGAAGGTGCGCTTTTCACTGCCGCTTAAGCCTTCTGCCATCGGCAGTTTAACCTGCATGGGATCGACGGGGCGATTATTGATATGGAACTCATAATGTAAGTGCGGGCCCGTAGAGCGACCGGTATTACCCGATAAGGCAATTTTTTGGCCACGGCGTACGCGATCGCCTGGTTTGACTAAAAACTTACTTAAATGTAGAAAACGCGTAGTGTACTGGCGACCGTGACGGATCACTAAGTAGTTTCCGGCAAAAGCATGGCGCACCGCTTTGACGACCACGCCGTCACCGGGGGCTAATACCGGGGTGCCAATAGGCACAGCAAAGTCGGTGCCATTATGCGGGCGCACTCGGCCAGTAATAGGGTGTTTACGATTGAGATTAAACTTAGAGCTAATACGAGGAGAGATAGCTAACGGAGTACGAATAAAGCCACGCTCTAAACTTTCCCCTTTTGCATCATAAAACTTACCGTCCTCGTTACGATAGGCATAGTAGGTTTTACCACGGCTATTTAGTTCAACGGCTTGTAATTCTGACTTACCGGTGCTTTGCCCTTTTACAAATTCCCGCTGCACCAATACTTTAAAGCTGTCACCTTGGCGTAAATCACGCGCAAAATTAAGCTGCCATTGGAACAAGTTGGCGATTTTTTGGATTTGACTGGCTGATAAACCTGCATCACGGGCACTTAAATAAAAACTGCCTTTGATAACCCCTTGCAGTGCTTTACTTTCCCAGTTGCTGGCGATGGTTTTAATTTTGCTTTTATAACCGGCACCGTCTCTAGAGAAAGTACGGGTATGTAATAAGTCTTGTTTAATTTTAAACTCTTGTAACAAGTTATCGTTGTCGATAAGTAACGACAGAGACTGGCCGGGTTTTAAACCATCTAAGATTTTTTCTTTATCGGCATCCAACAGCTTATACATAGTGGCCAGCGGTAAACCTAAGCCATTAAAAATAGTACTTAAGGTATCGCCATTTTGGACCACATACTCCTGCCATTCTGGCTCTGTAGCCACTATTTCGTCTAACGCATCGATACCAATATCGTCGTGCGGTAGCGTATAAAACTCGGTATTATCTACCTGCTCTTTCGCTGCAGGTTGTGGCAAGTTTAAACTGGTGGGGATATTAATTCTAACCGGTTGCTCAAGAATATGTTGAGTAGAAGGCAGCATAACGGTCGCGGTTAGTGTCAAAGTACTTAATAAAACGATGCCATACAGGTGTCGCTTTGGTAAAGGAGTTGGCATCCCTTGAATTCTAGATTGTAGTGGGCGGAGAAGATTCATCCGTGTTACCTATGCCGGTTGATGACTGAAGAATGCACAATAACCTCCCTGATACCGAAGCCACAGCCGCGGCGTCTTGAGTGGTTACTGTATTTAAATCCCTATAGGGCGCAATGGTATTGGAGCGAGCGGCGAGAGTAAAGTTCCGCACAATATAAAATATATTTTATATGTTCACGGCTTATTTAGTAAACAGTCGGTCATATCGTCGGCTAACTGTTGTATAAAGACGAAATAGCTCTGTGGTCCGGGCGCAATATCTGTGGCGAGCGGGTCTAATGACCCCAGTTTAGCTTCAGTATTACGTAGTACGGCGCTGACCACGGCAGGCTTAAATTGCGGCTCGGCAAATACGCACTTTGCTTTGGCTTGTTTAAGTGCCTGATGAATTTCCGCCACCGTTTTGGCTCCCGGCGCACGGGCTGGATTCACGGTAAAGTGGCCTAATGCAGGAAGTTGGTAGTGCTGCTCCCAATAGCTATAAGCATCATGGAAGACAAAGTACCCTATGCCGCGCGCGGGTGCTAACTGGCGAGTGATACGCTGGTCGACTGCGGTTAATGCAGTTTGAAATTGCTGCAGATTGCGTTGGTAACGACTGCTATTATCGGGATCAAGCGTGGTTAAACGGTCTGCTAGCAATTGTGCTATTTGCTCGGCTTGATGAGGATCCAACCAAATATGCACGTCTTGGGTGCCATGATCATGTGGATGGTCGTGGTGGTCTTCATGGTTTTCAATGGCTACTTTATGATGCTTGTGCTCATGTTCATGCTCATTATGCTCTTCGCTCATTAAGGGCAGTAGCATTAAACTGTTGGCTTTTTTTTCTAGCACCGGCGCTAAAAAACGTTCTAACTCGGGGCCGACCCATAGCACAAGATCGGCGCGCTTTATTTTACGCACATCGGAGGGGCGCAAGGCATAATCATGCGGCGAGCTGCCGGGTGGTAATAATAATTGCGTCTCGGTTACCCCCTCGGTGATGGCGCTGGCAATGAGTTGCAAAGGCTTTATGGTAGCAAGCACTTCTACGGCTCGCGCTTGAGAGAGTGGCACTAGCATGAGGGCGAGCAGTAATAAGGCTTTCATAAGAGCATCCGAGAGTAAGGTGGAATGGTATAATTAGGTAATGTTATAATATAACAAAATGACATGTAAAGGCATAAAGCACATGGGCAAACTAATAGAGCTAAATGACGTTGGGCTGACTATAGGTGGCAACGTTATTTTAGAGCGAATTTCACTGACGCTGCTTCAAGGCGAGATACTGACCATAGTAGGGCCAAATGGTGCCGGTAAAAGTTCATTAATTAAATTAGTACTGCAACTCACTAAAGGCCATACCGGGACCCTATGGCGTAAAGCGGGGCTGCGGGTGGGCTATGTACCACAAAAACTCCACCTAGATCCAGTATTACCGATCACAGTCGCGCGTTTTATGAGTTTATCTCATGGCCGGCGGCTCACCGTAGCGCAAGCGTTAATGAAAGTAGGAGCAGAGCGGCTAGCCGATAGAGCCATGCAAGCTTTATCCGGTGGCGAAATGCAGCGCGTTTTATTAGCGCGGGCGCTGATGATGCAACCAGAATTACTTATTTTAGATGAGCCGGCGCAAGGAGTAGATGTACATGGACAAACCGAACTCTATGCCTTAATTAAGCAGCTTAGTGATGAGCTAAATTGTGGTGTGTTAATGGTGTCTCACGACTTACACTTAGTGATGGCCAGCACCCACAGTGTTATTTGTCTTAATCAGCATATTTGTTGCCATGGTGAACCCCATGATGTGGCACGCCACCCTGAGTTTGCGCGCTTATTTGGCCGCCCAGAGCTTGAGCAATTAGCGGTTTATA
This sequence comes from Aeromonadales bacterium, assembly GCA_012518835.1. GTDB lineage: Bacteria > Pseudomonadota > Gammaproteobacteria > Enterobacterales > Aeromonadaceae > Oceanimonas. The sequence goes on from JAAYRH010000012.1 coordinate 19,137, forward strand.
CCCACCATCATCACTGCGATGATGACCATAGCGGAGATGTACGTCATGTGGGATAGTTTCTTGCTCTACGCGCTATTTGCGGGCATTGGTATTGCGATTCTTGCCGGCCCCCTAGGTAGCTTTGTGGTGTGGCGGCGCATGGCTTATTTTGGTGATACCCTAGCGCACTCTTCGTTATTAGGTATTGCGTTTGGTTTAATGCTGCAAATTGATCTTACCTTAGCAGTGTTAGCGGCTTGTTTGTGCTTAGGAATTTTACTGGCCGCGCTGCAAAGTAGTAGTTGGCTGGCAACTGATACCTTACTGGGAATTTTAGCTCACACGTCTTTATCGCTCGGGTTAGTGGCACTGGCCTTTATGGATAATGTGCGGGTCGACTTAATGGCTTATTTATTTGGTGACCTATTAGCCATCCAGCTGGTGGACTTATATTGGATTTATGGCGGCGGCGCTGTATTGCTACTCGTGCTGCGCCACTATTGGAGCCAATTATTATCGATTACGGTAAGTGAAGAGCTGGCACGAGTAGAGGGGATACGTGTAGAAGCCCTTAAATTATTATTATTAATGATGATCAGCATTTTAATTGCCGTGGCGATGAAGTTTGTAGGTGCGCTTATTATTACCTCCTTGCTCATTATTCCCGCCGCAACGGCGCGACGCTTTAGTCGGACACCCGAGCAAATGGCGTGGTACGCCATGGGGTTTGGTATTGTGGCGGTATTGGGAGGCTTACAGCTGTCTATTAGTCACGACACGCCCGCAGGGCCTTCCGTGGTGGTAATAGCGGCAGCACTATTTTTAGGTTCTCAGCTGATCCCTAAGCGAGGCTAGTGTTATTACGTTGCCAGCGCCTGTTGCATGCGACGCCGTAATGCGGGCACGGTTTCTTGTTCAAACCAAGGGTTTTTGCTTAACCAATAGCGATTGCGCGGCGAGGGGTGGGGCAGCGGAAATAATGCGGGGCCAACGTCTCGCCAGTGATACACGGTTTCCGTTAAGGTGCGATAGCGTTTTTTTAAGTAATAACGCTGTGCATATTGGCCAATGAGTAAAGTAAGCTCAATGTTAGGCAGCTGCTCTAATAGCTGCTGATGCCATGTTGGCGCGCATTCGGGGCGAGGTGGTAGGTCGCCGCTTTTTCCGCGACCTGGGTAACAAAAGCCCATGGGCATAATAGCGAATAGGGTTGGATCATAAAATTGTTCGCGGCTCACTTGTAACCAACTGCGTAGCGTATCGCCGCTGGGATCATTCCACGGGATCCCAGTAGCATGCACACGCGTACCGGGGGCTTGACCAATAATCATAATGCGAGCTTGAGGCGCCATTTGTACCACTGGTCGTGGGCCTAGGGGTAAATGAGCCTGACAAAGCTGACAGGCTCTGACTTGGGCTAATAACTGCGCAAAATCGTTATTCATGACGCCTCCGGTTAGCATTAACTCATCTTAATAGCCAAGGTGAAAATCTACTACCCCTTCCATGGTTTTACCTTCTATATAACGTAAATAGTTTCGACTAAAACGGGTGACGATTTGCTCAGGAAAGCTATAGCCTGAGTTATGCGGCGTAATTACCACGTTAGGCATATCCCACAGTGGGCTGGCCGCTGGTAGAGGCTCGGTGGCAAAAACATCTAATACCGCGGCACCCATGTGCCCATGACGGAGCGCTTCAATTAAAGCACCTTCATCAATCACATCCCCTCGACCAACGTTAAAAAAGATAGCGCTGGGCTTAAAATGCTTAATACGCTCATTATTAAATAGACCTCGAGTGTGAGGCGTGGAAGGCAAGACACTGACCACCACATCGGCTCGCGACAATATATTATTTAAGGCGGGCAGCTGGTAGGTGTTATCAAAACCGGGCGCTTCTCGTCCGGTACGATTGATCCCTAATACCGTCATACCAAAATGTTTAGCGGTTTGCGCGACATGCTGACCAATGCTGCCCGTGCCCATGATGAGCATGGTTTTGCCGTTTAAGCTTTGATAGGGCAGCGGCTGCCAATTATGTAAACGTTGCTGCTCTTTATAGTGACGAATATGGCGAGTGAGCGCCAACAGATGCCCAAATACATATTCACTGATCAAAGAACCAAAGATGCCACGGATATTAGTGAGCTGATAATCCTTTCGGCATTCGGGATCTAATAACAGATCCACGCCGGCGTAAGTCGACTGTGCCCATTTGAGTGCAGTCGCTGTTTTTAATCGGGCACGCAGCCGAGCCGGCTCGCCCAGTAAAATGTCGGCGCGAGGTAAGGCGGCTTGAATATCGGCTTCTTGCTCGGGCGCTAAAATAGTCAGTCCGGGTAAATAAGCGTTTTGTAACAGCGCTTTATACTGTGCATTATCTTGGCTTAGTAGTAATAGGGTATGTTTTGCCATACCGTCTCTCCTTAATATGCTTTTGATGGCGGTATTTATGATGACTTATGCGACAATATACCCGCATCAACTCATTACCCGCGTATGCAGCCTAACGTGTGAATTGTGGCCGTCCTGGTTCATGATGACAAAAAAACGGCCGCTTAACCACAAGGAAATATCCGTGTTCGGTGATAAATTTTATAAAAAAATCAACAAACTAGCCCCTTGGCAGCAAACCGTATTTGCACTGGCCTTGGCTGAGCGTATGTATCCAAATTATCAGCTGTTTAGTGATACGGCTGAGTTTGGCAATGGCGCTCAATTTCGCGACACCTTAGATACCTTATGGACTTATTTAACTGTTAAAGGCTCACGAGTTGACTTAAGTGCCGAGCTAGACGCGTTTGAAAAACTGATCCCCGATCCTACGCGTTTTGAGCACTACGGCGCGTATCCGGCGCTAGATGCCTGTGTGGCCCTTGGCGCGGCTTATAACTCGGTGATTTGCCGGGTAGGCGAAGAGGCTGTTGAAGCGAGCAGCGCTTCATTAGGCACAGTGGCGGGCTTTGTTGATTTATTAGCAGAGCGTGAGCTTAGTGAAACAGAGCTTTATGATAATGAGCTATTTATGGCAGAAATGGAGTTTCAAGTTGAGCTGTTAGACCGAGTCAGTCAGCCCAGAGATGCCGATACGATTTTGGCGATCCGCAAGTTTTCTGCTCAAGAAGGCGTGTCTAATATTGGCATTAGCCTAGAATAAGCTGCAGTTATTAGGTGGGTGATCGAAGCTTGGTCACCCATATTTATAGAGTAACTGACAGCTATTGATTCCATTATTCGTGTAGCAGACTGCCTACTTGCAACATAGGAGCAACGTCTAAATCATTGGCGTTCATCATTGATGAGACCCGCTGTACAGAAGAAAGTAATAAATTTTGCTCCCACGGCTCTAACGCTTGAAAGCGTTGAATAAAGCTTTCTTGCAATGGACGAGGAGCGGTTTTCAATTTCTCTATTCCTTCTTCGGTGAGCACCGCATAGACTTTGCGCTTGTCGGTTTGGCTGCGCTCCCGGCGCACTAAATCTTTTTGTACTAAGCGGTCGATAATCGTAGTCGCTGTGGCTTGACTCATATGAGTGGCCTGAGCCAATCTACGCATGCTGATGTCGTTATTACTGCCTATCGCCTGCAACAGCAATAACTGAGGACCCGTGAGGCCCGAGACTTTACTGAGCTGGCGAGAGTGTAAGTCAATAGCACGAATAATTTGGCGCAGCGCCACCAGCACTTCTTCATGTTTATCCAAAATATACCTGCCGATGGTTAGCTAGATTGATGCACAAGATAACCAAAATCGTGCGCGTATTAAAGGTAGGGGCAGTTTAGCGCCATTGAATAAGTTGTAAATCGATATTTTGCTCACCGTCGGTGAGCTGTACTTCTGCTTCTTGTAAGGTCGCAAATAAGTCTATATTGCGAGCACACAGCTGCGCGAGCTGGGCGGGTTGGGGATCTGCAAGGTGATAAATCTGCAAACGGGGGAGTTTAGTTAACTCATCCGCGTGTTTATTCCACCATTCTAAAGCGCTGCGACCGCCATAACTATAAACCACCACAGCTTCGGCACGGGAGAGGGCTTGTTTAATGCGTTTCACGCTGGGCTCGCCTAACTCTCCCCATAATAAAATGTGGCCATCAGCGCTGGTTAACCAAAACTCGGGTTCGTCGTTGCTGCTCAACCCTTTGGTAAAGCGCAAATGTGGGTCGGCATGGCGCATAAAAGCCAATAGGCGCACCATTAATCGAGTATCCGTTTCAGAAGGGTGCTGAGCCACGGTGACGTGGTGCTCTTGATAATAATGGCGGTGTAAATCACTGATGTTCATGCGGACTTTATGCAAGGTAGCGGCGAGCGCCATAATCAATATCTCTCTAAAAGGCCGTATCTTAACGACAAGCTTTGAGCAAAGCGAATGAAGCAACACTTCTGTTGAGTTAGTATTTAGACCTGTTTTTTTATCCAGTATGGCCATGGTATCATTGGTATTCATATTCGCCGTAATAGCAGAGTTCATGGCAGATTTTAAAACTCATATTCAAGTCGCATCCCTTATCAGTGGCAGTGCAGCAGGTACCTTAGCTTGGGCCGAGCTCGTCAGCTTGCCCGAGTCTGGACTATTATGGTTAGCGGGCAGTCTGGGCGGTATTATGCCCGATATTGATGCCGATACTTCGCGTTCGATGCGCATTATCTTTCGCTTGTTTGCTACTTTAGCCACCAGCCTCGTTTTACTCTATGGTCGCCAATACTTGTCTTTACCCGATACCGTACTGCTTGGCTTAGTGAGTTATTTTGGGGTGCGCTATCCCTTAAGCTGGGGCTTTGCCCGTCTCACAGTACACAGGGGCAGCCTACATTCTTTATTGGCCAATTTAGTTTTTGCTGGCATAGGGGTCACTATTAGCTATCGCTTATTTGAGCTGAGTCCTGAATTAGCCTGGTGGGTGGGTATTTTTATTTTCTTTGGTGCGGTTATCCATTTATTGCTCGATGAGATGTACAGCATCGATCTTGAAGGGCGACGGCTAAAAAGCTCCTTTGGCACCGCATTTAAGGTGATGCAATGGCCAGCTTTGCTACCTAATCTTGCTTTACTGGGAGTGTTAGCCTTGTGTCTGTGGACTGGGCCAAGCTTAACGTCGTTACAGCTAGTGCTACAGCAACTATGGCCTGTTTCTTACATCTGATAAGATAATAAGGTCGAGCTAGATTGCTACACTGCGATTAAAGAATAATAAATGGCACACACAGCTGCGTTAATCCACCACACACAGGACACAATTCATGAGCCTTGCAGACAAGGTACTGGCCGTTAATAACGACCTGCCAATCCGTACTCAACAACCAGTACACAGCGGTAAAGTACGCTCGGTATATTGGTTAACGGCCGAAGATAGTCGCCGTCTTATTCAAGAAAAAGGCTATGCCCTTGCCCCTGATGCGCCTTTAGCCATCATGGTGATCAGTGATCGTATTTCTGCCTTTGATTGTATCTGGCACGGTGAAGACGACCTATTAGGCGTACCCGGTAAAGGGGCCGCGCTTAATGCCATTGCTAATCATTGGTTTACGCTATTTCGTGAGCAAGGCTTGGCCGATAGTCATATTGTCGATATACCTCATCCTTTTGTTTGGATAGTTCAACAAGCCACGCCCATTAAAATTGAAGCCATAGCGCGACAATATATTACCGGCTCAATGTGGCGCAGCTATGCGAAAGGGGAGCGGGTGTTTTGTGGTATACAGTTACCTGATGGCTTAGAGAAAGATCAAAAACTGCCCGAGCTGTTGATAACACCTTCTACTAAAGGAGTATTGCAGGGTATTCCTGGTGTACCCGCAGTGGATGACGTAAACATTACTCGCCAAGATATAGTTGACCATTTTGCCGCTTTTAATTTTCAAAGCGTTGATGATATTGCGCATTATGAACGGTTGTTAACAGAAGGTTTTGGCGTGATTAGCCAAGCACTTGCCAAGATCGATGAAATATTTGTCGACACTAAATTTGAATTTGGCTATGTAAAAGATGACGAAGGTAAACCTAAGCTAATTTATATGGACGAAGTGGGTACTCCTGATTCTTCACGAATGTGGGATGGTGCGGCTTATCGAGCAGGACAAATTGTAGAAAACTCCAAAGAAGGCTTTCGTCAATTATTACTTAATTACTTCCCTGACCCCGATATTTTATTAAATAAAGACCGCATGGCCGAGCGAGAAGCCTTAGCGCGAGACAACGCGCTACCGGTTTCGGTATTAATGGCTATCTCTAAGACCTATATGGACATTGCAGAAAAGATTACTGGCCAACCGCTGATACTATCGGATAACCCTAAAGCGGACATTATTGCTATTCTGGATAAAGAGTATGGGCTGATTGATTAACGCTTTACTTAGCTAGTGGTAATAAAAAACCCGGACGCGGCCGGGTTTTTTTATGGGTTAGTAACAACGTACCTTAACGAGTACCAAACACCACAATTGTTTTGCCGTGGGCAGAAATAAGATTCTGCTCTTCTAGCATTTTTAGAATGCGGCCCACCGTTTCACGTGAACAGCCGACAATCTGGCCAATTTCTTGTCGAGTAATTTTGATCTGCATGCCATCAGGGTGCGTCATAGCATCAGGCTCACGAGCCAAGCTTAATAAGGTTTCCGCAATACGGCCGGTGACGTCCAGAAACGCCAGGTCCCCTACTTTTTGACTAGTGGTCTGTAGACGCTGTGCCATTTGTGCAGAAACGCGCATTAAAATCTCATGATTAACCTGAATTAACTGGCGAAATTTTTTGTAAGAGATTTCTGCCACTTCACAAGGGGACTTGGCACGAACCCAAGCAGTACGTAGCGGGTTGTCAGTATCAACAAAGAGTCCCAGCTCACCAATAAAGTCGCCTTTATTAAGATAAGACAGGATCATTTCTTTCCCATCTTCATCTTTAATGAGCACAGATACCGAGCCTTTAACGATATAGTATAAGGTCTCTGACTTTTCACCTGCATGAATTAACGAACTTTTTGCAGGGTACTTATGAATATGACAATGAGATAAAAACCATTCTAAAGTAGGATCACTTTGAGGCTTGCCAATAACCATATTTATTCCTTTTAAGTGCGGGGGCATCGGCCTAGCAAGCAGGCTGCCTGATAAGTATATAATCTGATAGCATAAAAGGCTTACGTAATATCATCAAGTGCTTAAGTGTTTTTATCCGTCTCGCGAGTAATAAAGCGATAATATAGTGTTTTTAATAGGAAAAAGTTATGAAAGCTAAGGTTACCTGGTTAGAAGAGATGCGTTTTGAAGGCCTTTCAGAGTCAGGCCATAAAATAACCTTAGATGGGACTAACCCAGGCCAAGGCCCCAGCCCAATGGAAGCGGTGTTGTTAGGCGCTGGCGGTTGTAGTGCTATAGATGTGGTCTCAATATTAGACAAAAGCCGCCAGCAACTTACTGGTTGTGAAGTGGAGCTAGCGGCGGTGCGTGCCGAAAATCCACCGCGGGTATTTACTAGCATTAATATGCACTTTATTGTGACCGGTCATGAGCTATCAGAAAAGCATGTAGCACGGGCCATTAGTTTATCGATGGACAAATATTGCTCGGTGATGAAGATGCTCGATAAAGCGCTAGATGCCTCTTCTTCTTATGAAATCCGCGAAGCTTAACTCTGCGCTCGTTTAATGACCTAGCTCACACTGCCGAGCTTAGCCGTAATAAGCTAGGTCATTACTCTGATCTACATCAATAGCCCTTTTAAATTTAGGGTTATATTGAAGCTATATTAGAATGCCATAGAGTAGAGACAGGGGAGTGTTGAGTATGATAATGAACGTAAAGACAGGGGAGTGTTGAGTATGATAATGAACGTAAAGACAGGGGAGTGTTGAGTATGATAATGAACGTAAAGACCATTACCGTGGCGGTTGCGCTGGCATTAAGCAGCCAAGGAGCGTGGGCCGATAATCCGCGCAATGAGCCAGTACAGCCCATTCCTGCGGCAGAAATAACCAATCCCCAGCTGGTGGAGTTAGGTAAAAAACTATTTTTTGATCCTCGCTTATCTAAGTCGGGTTTTATTTCTTGTAACTCTTGTCATAACTTGTCGATGGGCGGTACCGATAATATTAAAACCTCCATTGGTCATAACTGGCAGCAAGGGCCAATTAACTCACCTACCGTTTTAAACTCGAGCTTGAACATGGCACAGTTTTGGGATGGCCGTGCCGCCACCTTAAAAGAGCAAGCTGGTGGCCCCATTGATAACCCGAAAGAGATGGCCTTTACCCATGAATTAGCTGTCGATGTATTAGCTTCTATTCCAGGCTATGTGAATGATTTTGAAGTGGTGTTTAATAGTCGCGAGCTAAATATCGACATGGTGACCGATGCGATTGCTGCTTTTGAAGAAACCCTAGTCACACCAAATTCACCTTTTGACCAGTGGTTAAAAGGGGACGATGACGCGCTCACCTCGCAAGCGTTAGCCGGTTATCAGCTATTTAAAGAAAGTGGCTGTGTAGCGTGTCATAACGGACCTAACTTGGGCGGTACTTCTTATCAGAAGATGGGAGTGGTAGAACCTTATCAGTCTAACTCCCCCGAGATTGGTCGTGCGGCGGTCACGGGTTCTGATGCCGATCGCTTTATGTTTAAAGTGCCGACTTTGCGTAACGTTGAGCTGACCTATCCCTACTTCCATGATGGTGAAGCTGCCACCTTGGAAGAAGCCGTGGATATTATGGGGCGCTTACAGTTAGGGCGAGTGTACTCTGATGAGGAAGTAGGCAATATTGTTGCTTTTTTAAAGTCACTCACAGGTGAACAACCCCGCTTTGAAATCCCTATCTTGCCGCCTTCTACTAATGCGACGCCAGTACCTGAGCCTTTTGGCTAAAGTATATTCTTAAGGCCTCGCTAATGCGGGGCCTTATTTATTTAGTCACGAATTTTACCTGTGGCTAATAAGCGCTCTAGCATAGGACGTAAGATCAGCTCCATCACAAAGCCTACTTTCCCGCCTGGCACCACTAAGGTATTGCGCCGTGACATAAAAGAGCCGTCAATCATGGCTAGCAAATAAGGGTAGTCGACGTTTTTAATGCCCCTAAAGCGGATCACCATCATGCTTTCATCGGCACTGGGTATCACTTTGGCACTAAAGGGGTTAGAAGTATCTACCGTAGGGATACGCTGAAAGTTAATATGAGTGCGAGAAAACTGCGGCGTAATAAAGTTAATGTAGTCTTCCATCGAGCGCACGATAGAGTCGGTAACCGCTTCTCGAGAATGGCCCCGCTCAGCAGTATCGCGTATGAGCTTTTGGATCCACTCTAAATTAACGATAGGCACCATGCCAATCAGCAAATCCACATGCTGAGCGACGTTGTGCTCTTCGGTAACCACTCCGCCGTGTAGTCCTTCATAAAATAATAAATTGGTCTCTTCACCTAATTGCTGCCAAGGCGTAAAGGTGCCCGGCATTTGGTTGAAGGGCACCGCTTCATCAAAGGTATGTAAATAACGACGATACTGACCGGTGCCGGTGTTGCCATATTCTTTAAAAAATTGCTCTAGTAACTCAAAGTCGTTGGCCTCGGGACCAAAGTAGCTGATGTGTCGGCCTTGCTCACGAGCACGGCGAATAGCCACATCCATCTCGGGGCGGGTATAGCGATGAAAGCTATCACCCTCGAGCATGGCGGCGTTAACGCCCAGTTGAGAAAACATCGACTTAAAGACTTCAGTTGACGTAGAAGTGCCGGCACCCGAGGAGCCGGTGACTGCAATAATAGGGTGCTTGGCAGACATAAAAAACCTTAAATATGATGAAACTGTGAATGTTTATACGCAGCGAGCGGGGGGCAGGTCAAGTGCGGGAGTGGAACCGATCTGCGGGTACTATGTGCACACTCTCATGTAGCTCACTGTATACTACGACCGCAACACCGTCTTTAAGTTGCTGTTTAACCTCGTTAACTTTTTCTGCTAGCGTGACGTCCTCGGCGCCATATTCGGTGCCTTCTTGTAGTACGAACTGCTCAATCAAGTTGTTGAGCGTGTCTTCATTTAATTGGCTAAACGGAATAATCATGCTTGCTCCTTAAGGTTAGGCCAGTGGGTTGCCAGCCAGGCTGGAATACGTTTCTCTAACCAATAATGTGGTCGCCAAGGGCTGCCTTGAATAAAGCCAACATGACCACCGTGCTGACTTAATTCATAAGTAATCGCTGGAGGTAAGTCACTGGCATCGGGGATCACGGCATCACTCATAAAAGGATCGTCTGCTGCATGCAAGATAAGCGTCGGTGTTAAGATATTGGCGAGCTGATAAAGGCCCGAACAACGGTGGTAATAATCTTCGGCATCGTGAAAGCCATGCACCGGAGCGGTTATTTTATCATCAAATTCTCTAATGCTACGTAACCTTTCTATAGCAACGGGCCATGAGTGCTGCGGGTGGCGCTGTAGTTTTTGCTGCCAGTTTAATTGCATTTTCTTTAGTAAATAACGCTGGTAAATACGTGAAACGCCACGGTTCATTTGCTCGGCACAGGCGCTTAATTGTAATGGCGCTGACACTACCACCGCACTGGTTAAAGGGTTACGAGGATATTTGGCAAGATAGTTAACCAGCATATTACCCCCTAACGAATAACCAATGGCGGCGATCGAGCGGTGCGGGTAGCGTTGGCGTAACTCGGCTAATAAATAGTGAGGGTCACCAACGGCTCCCGAATGGTAAGCAGATAAATGTCGGTTAGGCTCGCCGCTGCAACCTCGAAAGTGCATTAATAGCGCTTGCCAGCCTTGTTGTTGCAATGCCGCCATCATGCCTTGAATATAATGGGAGTGAATTTCTCCTTCTAAGCCATGAAAGAGCACTACCAGCGGGCGGGGCGCATCGTGCTCAGGGAATGCCCATGCTAAATCCACAAAGTCTCCATCGGGCAGCTCAAGCCGTTCAGTGCGGTATTCGACTCGCTTGGGCTGCAGATATTTGGCCATGATGGTTTGTAAGTGAGGGTTACGCGCCCACCAAGGGGCCTGAAACTGGCTGGGGTGTATCATGGTTTCCTGCTATTGAAAAAGAGGAGAACGAACCTTAAAAGGAACTAGGTGAACAATAACATCTCACACTAAACTGATAAAATACTGGGCTATCGCCCTAAAATCGAGTAAAACAACGTTTTTAATCGCTAATTCGCTGAGTAGTTCATGGATTTTGCCTTATTAGGTTCGGTGGCCGGCTTTGCTCTGGCCTCCTGTGGAACACCGAGTCCCAATAATATGTTGCTTACTAGCTCGGCGACTCATTTTGGCTACGGTCCTACCCTGAAATTGTTGTTAGGTATTATGCTGGGGATGGGCTTACTGATGCTGCTAACAGCGTTAGGCTTAGGGCATTTATTTGTGCGCTGGCCGATAATGCAATGGACACTAAAAGGCGTAGGAAGTGGCTATTTATTATGGTTGGCGTGGCAAGTCGCGACCGCGTCTGCGCCGAGCGAACATAGTAGCACTCCTAATATGCGTTGGCACCAAGGGGCTTTGTTTCAGTTTCTTAATCCTAAAGCCTGGTTAATGGCGGTGTCGGCGATCAGTGGTTTTACTTTGAGCGGTGAGCAATATTGGTTTTCTGCGTGGATGGTCGTGCTTATTTTCTTTGCACTTGGCATGGTCACCGGACATCTATGGGCATTTTTTGGCTTGAACCTAAGACGCTGGTTACACACGCCTCAAGAGTGGCGCTATTTTAATCAATTTATGGGCTTAATAACCGCCGCCAGTGTGCTAATGATTTGGTATTAAAGCGAATTTTACTTTTAGCGTTACAGTTTACGGCCGAAAAGTGTAAAATCTGGCCGCTTTCTTTCCCAGGAATTTTATAAAGTCATGGTTACAGATCCTAGTTTATTTAAAGAAATTCGTCCTTATCAAGATGATGAGGTGACCGATGCGATTCAACGTTTGATCCGTGATGATGAGTTTATTGGTGCTATCGCCCATTATCGTTTTCCTACTTTATTTAATGTGGGCGGCCCGCTGATCAAAGCCTTTATTCGTCTGTATTTAAGTTGGCGCTGGCGCAAACTCACTACCATTCGCCAAATCCAACTGGAAGTGGCGAGTTACATGGAAAAAATGATAGCGACTACCACGCAAGGCGTGACTTATTCTGGCTTAGAGAATTTAGATCCAGAGCGCGGCTATTTATTTATCTCTAATCATAGAGATATCGCTATGGATCCGGCGTTTGTAAACTGGGGGTTGCACAGTCATGGCTTAGACACAGTGCGCATTGCTATTGGTGATAACTTATTACGCAAGCCCTGTGCCGCCGAGCTTATGAAGCTCAATAAAAGCTTTGTGGTAAAGCGCTCAGCCAAGGGACCGCGAGAAATGATGCGAGCTTTCACTGAGCTGTCGGCCTATTTACGTCATTCTATCGACGAGGGCCACTCGATTTGGATTGCGCAAAAGGAAGGGCGAGCTAAAGATGGTCACGATAAGACCGATCCGGCCATTCTTAAGATGTTTTATATGGAAGGCAAGCGGCAAAAAATCCCTTTTAGCGATTATATCAACAGCCTCAATTTAGTGCCGGTAGCTATTTCTTACGAGTATGACCCAGGCGATCAAGCGAAAGCACAAGAGCTGTATGCTAAAGAAACGCATGGCGCTTATGAAAAAAGTGAATTTGAAGATGTGCAAAGCATTGTTCAAGGCATCGTCGGTCAAAAAGGCCGAGTACATGTTACGTTTGGCAAGCCGCTGCAAGGGCAGTTTGAGAATGCCGATCAGCTAGCCAGTGTTATTGATCAACAAATTTATGCTAACTACCATTTATTTCCCAGTAACTTATTGGCTGCTGAGCAACAGGTTGCGTCAGGGGATGCTAAGGCCGCTGCCGTTTTTAAGCAGCACATCGCAGCGCTGCCTCAAGAGCTACAAGCCCGAGTGTTGGCCATGTATGCGCGGCCAGTAGTGAACAAGCTCGCAGCTCAAGCTGAGATGGTGTCTAATACCAATCTCACTAAATAAGTAGTCTGTTTTTAGTTTATGTAAAAGTCGGATAAACGACCTACTCCACCGACACGCTGCAAGCGTGTGATGATATTCATTATTTTAAACTACTGCGAATATTCACTGGAGATTCGGTTAGATTAAAATAATTCACCTGGGCGAAATACACTTGCCTATGGCGCTCAGACACATG
>JAAYRH010000078.1 GCA_012518835.1 Aeromonadales bacterium
AATGGACATGCTCTGAGTGCGGAGCAGAGCACGACCGCGATGTGAACGCGGCCATGAACATTCTCGCGGCAGGACATTGCCGTCTAGCTGTAGGAATCCCCTTCCTTTAGGGAGGGGAGGATGTCAAAAGTGTTATCCTCAATAAATAATGAGGCGGCATTGCACCATAAAAGCGTCTATTCACCTAGCAAGCAGTCACCCAAACTAGGCGTAGTGCTGCTTGATTAAATTAACTAAGTAGGCAAGAGCCATTACCTTGAGCAAGGTAGGCTCGGTTAAGCCAATAACCTTTTGGCATCAGCGCAAAGGGCAAGCTCACGCTAAGCAACCGCTTATTGATGACTCATGGAGTTTTATTGAAAACCTGCCTAAAAGTGAGATTAAATCGTGAGCCGCTGCTCTTTTTTCTTTTCGGTACACTGTGCTGCCAATAGTGTTGCACCGCGCCCGCCATAATTAATGCCGTGCCGTGATGCAAAGAAAAGACAATTTTCTGCCGATGATCAGCGTTATTGCGTAGCATAAAGTCCCGCGTTTCGCCAAAGTTAACCGAGGCAATCACCGGATTTTTACCCAGCTCCACTTCATCGTCAGCATGCCATCCCATATGATCGTCGCCATCGCGATACCAATTTAATAACACACTATTAAACCCAAAACCGCTGCTCTGCTCCAAGCAATTTTTAATATACAGCAGCCCTTTATTCCATGGATTGGGCACAGAAGTAATACCGGAGTAAGTATAAACAGTGCCTGCATCGCCATACCAAGCGGTTAGCCGAGGCAAAGGTACTTTATTGCCATATATCAGCATATGCTCTTGCTGCCAGCGAATATGCTGAAAATTTATTTGTGCAAAATCGTCTTCACTTACCTGTCGCCAGTCGGTGTTTACCCAAGGAAGAGTGTCATTTTCTTGAAAATACTCCACGCAACGATCGCTTACTTTACTGTTAAAAAAATGTTGATAATAAATAAACTCTGCCTGCGGTACTTGCAAAATAAAAGCGTGCCGCTTTGCATCCCATCGCCACGAATAATCAATATTTTCGGTTACTGTAAAAGGCGGTTTCGGCGCCTCTTGTTCACTAAATAACTCCATTATTACTTACTCTCCTGCTCGCTAGCTCTTTGCAATGATGGCTCCGGCTAGCAACTTTTTTACTAAGAACAACGCTTTGTCTAAAAAAGCAGCTAATATTTATTCTGATAACGTGCGCTACCTCAAATTAATTTAAGAAAGTACTTTTTAATTAAGGTTAAAGGTGCAATCAGAAAAAAAATATTCTAGTCTGTCCAACTGTACTTGCATTTAAAATACCTATATTAGCTGTATGTTAACAACAAGTTATCAATAGACCTTACAAGGAGGTGCTGAATGCAACTTAAAAACATCTATAAATCGATGCGCATCGCGAGTTTTGCCGTGCTGGGCTTAATGCTAATTGCTGTGCTTTACGCATTCACCATGACCGTCCTGCATTGGACTGGGATCAACGTCTGACGATGAGGCGCTACCATGAATAATAGACAAGCTCGGCTTTTTGCTATTGGCTCTACCGCCGCAGCGGCCATTTTGTTTTTGGGCATGACCTTTGATAGCCATCGCCAGTTTCCCGAGCTCACTAACTCCGAAAACATCACCCCTGAAGTGGAGCACGGTAAAGATGTATGGCACAAATACAATTGTATTAACTGCCACACGCTATTTGGCGAAGGAGCCTATTACGCACCGGATCTCACCAAGATCACTCAGCATAGAGGCGATGCTTACTTAAAAGCCTATATGCGCGATCCTTCAAAGTTCTACGATGAAAGCAAACATCGCCGCTTAATGCCGCAACAAAATTTAGCCGAAGATGAAATTGATGATCTCATTAGCTTTCTGGGCTGGGTAAGCGAAGTCGATAACCAAGATTGGCCACCACGACCCATTTTAGTGACCGGTGGCATTAGCCAAGCGTCCACTCAAGGCGGTTCGGGCCAGTTGACCCAAAGCGAAACCGACAGCACCACCCCAGTAGACAGCGGCAGTGATCCTCGTGCGTTAGGTGAGCGGTTATTTAGCACCGCAGTGCCTACTTGTGCGGCGTGTCACTCACTTACTCCCGGTGCCGACGGTGCAGGCCCAAGCTTAGGCGGCATTGTTACCCGTACTGAAAAGCTGCTGGCCAGTGGCGATTATTCCGGAGAAGCCAGCACCGTAGAAGAATACTTACATGAGTCTATTGTGGCGCCTTCTGCCTATTTAGTTCCGGGTGAAATGTATTCTGCTGGCGGCACCTCTTTTATGCCCAACACGTATTCCGACAACCTCACGGATGAACAGATTGACCAGCTGGTGGCATTTCTCGCTACCCTAAAATAAAACTGAGCGGCTGTCGCCAAGGGCGACAACGTAAAGAAGGAGAATGATAATGCGCTATAAGTCCCAGTCGGTCGCCTATTGGTACTTTGCCGTAGCCATGGTGTTATTTGGTTTACAGCTAGTATTTGGCCTGCTGTCTGCCGCCAAATATCTTGGCCCAGACCCGTTACTTTATATTTTACCTTTTGACGTCACTAAGGTGATCCATACCAACTTATTAATTGTATGGGTGCTCACCGGCTTTATGGGCGCCACTTATTGGGTGATCCCTGATGAGTCGCGCACCGAGCTGCACAGTGTGAAGCTGGCTTATA
>JAAYRH010000079.1 GCA_012518835.1 Aeromonadales bacterium
ACTACCGTGGGGAGCATGGCTCCCCATTGTTCTTGCTAAGGAGCTACTTCTCTATCTATCGGCTGCTGCAGTGAGATCAAGGTTTCTGTCGACTGGATCTCATCAATCGCTTGTATTCTATCCACTAACACTCGCTGTAGCTCATCAATAGAGCGGGTCATGATTTTAATAAACACATTGTAATGCCCTGTGGTGTAGTACGCCTCCACCACTTCTTCTAGTTGTTCTAACTTCTCTAATGCCACCGGATAATCACGGGCACTCTTCAAGATAATGCCAATAAAACAGCACACATCGTAGCCGAGCCGTTTTGGATTTATCTTAACTCGCGTGCCTTCGATAATCTGGGCCTGTTTCATTTTTTCTACTCGCACATGAATGGTGCCTGGACTCACGGCAAAACGCTTAGCAAGTTCTGCATAAGGCGCGCGCGCGTTTTCCATCAACGCGGTTAAAATAGATTTATCCAGATTATCGATTCGATAATGTAGGTCAGTTTTCTCAGTCACGTTTTGCTAATCCTGCAATAAAAGCTCTATATTTTGGTTAATTTATAACAAGGCGAGACTTTTTGCTATTCAATGTTGAATTATTGTTGTCGATCCCTGATTATTCTATAAAACCAATATGCAACCTAGGTAGATGAGATGAAGCAGTCCTATATTGAACGCCAACGCCAGATCCGTTTTGTAAAACAATATTTCTCGGAGCAGTTGGCCCAGCAGCTGAATTTGCTGGAAGTGCAGGCGCCGATCCTCAGTCGTTTAGGTGATGGTATGCAAGACAACCTTTCCGGTTCAGAAAAAGCGGTGCAAGTTAAAGTAAAAGCGATTCCAGGTTCGACTTTTGAAGTGGTACATTCGCTTGCCAAGTGGAAGCGTCATACTTTGGCTCGTTTTAAGTTTGCAGCGGGTGAGGGTATATATACCAACATGAAGGCACTACGCCCCGACGAAGACAGCTTAAGCCCGATCCACTCGGTTTATGTGGATCAGTGGGACTGGGAACTAGTGATGTCGGAACAAGAGCGCAACACCGACTTTTTAAAAACGGTGGTCAATAAAATTTATGGTGCCATCAAGCAAACCGAAATGGCCGCGGCTAAGCAATATGGCATAACGCCTTTCTTACCAGAGCAGATCCATATCTTGCATGCCGAAGAATTATTGAACCGTTATCCTGACTTAGATGCCAAGGGGCGTGAGCGCGCTATTACCAAAGAATTCGGTGCAGTGTTTTTAATTGGTATCGGTTGCCAGCTAAGTCATGGTGAGAGCCATGATATGCGCGCCCCCGATTACGATGATTGGTCGAGCCAAGGACAAGATGGTTTATGTGGCTTAAACGGTGATATTTTAGTTTGGAACCCTGTCTTAGAAGATGCCTTTGAATTATCTTCTATGGGAATTCGCGTAGACCAAGACGCGTTGCGCTATCAGCTGGCGCTGACAGGCCAAGAGGACCGAGCAACTCAAGAATGGCATCAAGCATTACTAGCGGGGGAGCTACCGCAAACTATTGGCGGCGGTATTGGGCAATCTCGCTTAGCGATGTTATTGCTGCAGCTTTCTCATATTGGACAAGTGCAATGTGGCGTCTGGCCCGCCCCACTTTATGACTCTGTTGATGCGCTGCTGTAATTACGTTAGCGTTTAGCTAGATAATATCTATAAAAATGGGGACCTTAAGGTCCCCATTTTTTAATGGTAAGCGTGTTTAAAAGCCAACAGAACAATTTTGTAGTTTAGCGTTTAAAAACTGCATCACTTGGTGACGGGTAACAATACCGATAACCTTATTATCTTCTACGACCGGATAAATTTTCGGTTTAGCCCCGCCCATTAAGCGAGCCAACTCAAAGACGTCACTGCTAGGCGAAACCGTTAATGGCTCTTTATACATAAGATCCTGAACTTTGATCCTATCATCACAGTGATAACTCGCTTTCACTAAGTTTGGAATACAGTCTTGCTCCGACAAAAAGCCGATGATCCTGCGCTGAGTATCCACTACTGGTAAGCCGCTGAGATCTGATGCCAACAGCTTATCTAGTGCTTCAGTAATCGACATATCAGCAGTAAGCAGAGGAATACTGCGCCGCATTATTTCACTTACGGTTGCCATCACCATGGTTCTTCTCCTTGAATATTATCTACAGTGAGTGTGCCACGATTAGCCGTAGCAAGCCAATACCTCTAATTTAATACCTTATGGCCCATACTGCTATTAAACGGGCGCGGCTACGCGGGTGGTGTCATCTTTGTGCATTATACGGCTTTCTAAAGTTAGTTAACGATGGCGATGCTCAAATACACAGCAACGACCCTGCCAGAATGTAAGCCATTAAAGTTAAGGGTCTTCTTATTTTGGGTACTTCTGGCTTGTCTTAAGCGTAAGAAATAAAAAGAAGCCTCGCAATAAATTTCCAATAAAATCAGATGCTTGTGGTTAATCTCGTAAGTGAGCCATCAGTCTTAAGATTGAAGTGCTTGGCGCCTTGACAGGGAGTCTGTCCTAGAATCAAGGATCTTGTCTATTATTACTGGGACTTAATAGTCAGTTGGGTATTTTATAATCGCAAGGAATAGCGAATGAATAACAGGGAACAGGATGCTCCTAAGGTACTTATTTATGATAAAGAGCATCTGCTCGCAGTTGCAAGCCAGCACTGGACATGCCATTGGCTTGATACGTTAGTAGACCCTCCATCGGAGCGGCTGATGCAGACCATCCGGGTCGGGGTCATTGTGCTGGATGAGCAAAGCGGGAACGAGCGGATTGAGTCGTTAGTGAGGACTTATTCGACTATATTTTGGGTGGCGGTGTTAAGTAAAAGTGCTTTAGGTAATGATCATGTCCGACTCTTATTAAAAAATTATTTTTATGACTTCCACACTCTGCCAGTGGATATAACCCGTTTACAACATACGATAGGCCATGCATTGGGGATGGCTGAGCTGTGCTATAAAAAGACCTCTGAGCCACGCAACCAAGGTAGTAGCACCTTATTAAGTGACAGTCAGAGCATGCAGCTTTTGAAGTTGCAAATTGATAAAGCTGCCCGCTGTCCTTTACCGGTGTTAATCACCGGAGAAAGTGGTACTGGTAAGGAGTTAGTGGCGCGTAAGCTTCATGCACGCTCTGTTTATGCACAAGGGCCCTTTATTGCTGTTAACTGCGGTGCCTTATCGCCGCAGCTTGTGCAGTCTGAGCTGTTAGGTCATGAGAAAGGAGCCGTCACCGGAGCGGGGCATAGAAAAATAGGTAAATTTGAGGCGGCCCATCAAGGTACCTTATTTTTAGATGAAGTAGGCGATCTCCCCTTAGAAGAGCAAGCTAACCTGTTGCAATTTTTACAAGAAAAAACCATTGAAAGAGTCGGCTCCCATCAGCCGATCCATCCAGCGGTTCGAGTGGTGGCGGCTACCCACGTGGATCTAGAGTTAGCAGTAAAAGAAGGTCGCTTTAGAGAAGATCTCTATTTTCGATTAAACGTGATCCGGCTAGAAATACCTCCTCTACGCCAACGAGGTGAGGATGTGCTGTTATTAGCCAGGGCATTTTTACGTCAAGAGTCCACTGCGCAACGAATGGGCTTTTCTGAACAAGCCGCCGCCGCTATGTTGCAATATCATTGGCCAGGTAATGTAAGAGAGCTTATGAATCGGGTACAACGGGCGAACGTGATGGCAGGTGGTCGTTATATCCAACCTCATGATCTGGATCTCGAAGTGGTAAATGCTGTTAGTTACGGTACATGCTTAAGAGAAATTAGAGAAGTGGCAGAGCGAGATGCTTTATCGAGAGCGTTAGATCAGTCTCAAGGAAAAGCCAGTCTAGTAGCCAAACAGCTAAATATTTCTCGAGCTACCCTATATCGCCTCTTAGGGAAGCACAGTCTGCTTTAAGATTGGTTCTTTAAATCCACAGCCCCTAACTAGGGGCTTTTGCTGTCTTTAGATCTGCGTTGAAGGACAATTTTGGTATCCTGCGTGCTGATTTCACGATTGAGTGTGTACAGCATGTCTAATACAGCCAGAGGATTCGCTCCTCGCTCTTTGCTTCGGTTAGTACTAATTGCGTTTACGTTAGTGTTATTGCCGTTGATTTTATTGGTGATCCAAAATGCCCGTAGTCTAGAGCGAGTGACCTCGTTAGCCCAAGAAGGTATTAAAAACGCGGTGGTCGATACCCGACGGGCCACGGATATGAACGATCTGGCGCTAGAGATGGAACGCTATATTCGCCGGTATGTGGTATTGGAGAACCCTGAGTTAAGAGCCTCCTATTTGCGGCTATTAGAGCGTTATCAGGTGGAGTTAGAAAGACTGTTATTAGGGATAGAGGGAGGCTCACTAGGCGCCTCTTTACAGCATCAGCTAGTGGGTTTACAAAATTTGGGTCAATTAGAAATTGAGGAAATTCGTGAGCACGCAGATCTATTCGATGATTTTAACAGCGCGACCTTTAAATTAAGTGAGCTAACACGCTCCCAGATTGATGAACGTATCGAATTAGTACGCGATCATGTTACGCTGATCCGACAGCAGCTATGGATGCTCAGTGGTGCGTTGGGCGGCGCTAGTTTACTGTTGGCTTTGTTATTTACTTATCTAATCATTCGTCCGGTGCGACAATTAGAGCAGCGAATTCTAAGCCTCGGAGCTGGCATAGAGCCTCCTGCTAAGCCCATCCGCGGGCCGGCTGAGTTAGTCGCGTTAGGAGGAAAACTACAGTGGCTACATTTGCGACTACGGGAGTTAGAGGCGCAAAAGCTACAATTTTTGCGCCATTTATCCCATGAACTAAAAACTCCTCTTGCTAGCTTAAGAGAAGGAGCGGATCTGTTGCTAGAGCAAGTAACGGGTCCGCTGACAGCTGAGCAAGAAGAGATTTGTGAGTTATTAGTTCATAACAGTTTTCGTCTGCAAGATTTAATCGAACAGTTGCTAGATTATAATCGCATTCAGCAAGTGAAAGTGCATAAAGAGTTGGTAGCCATCACACCGCTAATAGAGCAAAGCCTCACCGCGCATAAACTGACTATCGAAAGCAAAGGATTACAAGTGAGGATGGTGCTAGATGATGCAACAGTGTTGGCAGACAGCCATCGACTGAAACTGGTATTAGATAATCTTATTTCTAACGCAGTAAATTATGCCGATGCGCAAGGTGAGTTACAAATAACCGCGACCGCGACAACAGAATACTATGCGCTAGCGGTCGCTAATACAGGGGATCCCATCCCCATGGCAGAAAGAGAGCGAATTTTCGAACCATTTGTCCAAGGTAGCCAAGTACGTACCGGTGTGTTGAAGGGCTCAGGAATTGGCTTAAGTATCGCCCGTGAAGCGGCGATTAGCATGGGCGGCGACTTACTATTACATTCAGAAGAGAACGCTTTGGTGTGTTTTGAGCTTCGTCTCCCCAATCTGACTAATCAAGGAATAACACATGAATAAAACGTGGTGCTGCGCTGTGCTAGCGCTAATGCTATCCGGTTGTTCTTTGCCTTTTTTACAGCTTAAACCAGAGGATGAGCAGAAGGTGATAGTAGCGCCTAAAGAACAGGAACTCACCCTGTGGTTACAACGCTCAGCGGCGATGATGCAAAGTAATACCACTGAACGGCAACAGCAGTTAAATACTATTCCCGAGTCTAAGGGATTAGAGCGCGCTTTATGGCTAAGTCACCCCCAAGCGACCAATCAACAGCGCCAACAAGCGCAGTTGCTCATGAAACAGCACTTGCCGGCTGCTGATAGCGAGGTACAGGAATTATTCGCTATTTACCAAGGCTATAATCAAGAGTTATTAAATTTGCATCGACAGGTGGCGAACCGTCAACAAGAGATCAACACCTTAACGCGCAAGCTTAAGGAACTAGCTAGCATCGATCAGCAGATTAATGAGCGTAAATTTCAAGAGTAAATATTGATGAAACGTAAAGCCAGAATATTATTGGTCGACGATGATGTCAGTTTATTGAAGTTGCTAGGGTTGCGGCTTAAAAGTGAAGGTTTTGTGGTATATACCGCCGCCAGTGGTGCTGAAGCGTTAGAATGGTTAGAGCAAGAGCGCCCCGAACTGGTGCTAAGTGATTTGCGTATGGATGGCATGGATGGCCTAGCATTATTTGATCGAATTCAGCGTCTGCACGTCGGTTTGCCGGTTATTATTATGACGGCACATGGCTCTATTACCGATGCGGTGAGTGCGACGCGCTCTGGGGTGTTTGGCTTTTTAACTAAGCCCATCGACAAAGAAGCGTTACGTAAAACCATTAATGAAGCACTAGCCGTTTCCTTACCCGCAGTAGCCGATGATTGGCAGCAAAGGATCCGCACTCGTAGTCCAGTGATGGTGGCATTGCTTGAGCAAGCTCGCCGCATTGCGCCGTTAGATATTAATGTCTTATTAACGGGGCCTTCTGGCTCTGGTAAGGCCTTAATGGCGAAAACGTTGCACCAAGCGAGTCCTAGGCAAGACTATCCCTTTATCACACTCAACTGCGGCGCCATGACCGAACAATTGTTAGAGTCAGAGCTGTTTGGTCATATTAAAGATGCTTTTGCTGGTGCAGTCGCGGATCACCCAGGGGTGTTTGTGGCGGCTAAAGGCGGCACTTTGCTATTGGAAGAAGTAGGGGAGCTGAGCCTAAGCTTACAAAATAAACTCGCCCAAGCACTGGCACAACAAGAAGTGCGCCCGTTAGGTAGTCTGAAAAGTGTGGCCACCGATGTACGAGTATTATCCTCTTCTAGCGGTGATTTAGTCGCCGCGATGGAGCAGGGAAATTTTCGGGAAGATCTATTTTATCGCTTAAACGTAGTGAATTTAAATCTACCTGCTTTACAAGAGCGACCCGAAGATATCCCTTTATTAGCTCGCCAAGCGCTAGAACAACTTAAACAACGCCAATCAACGCAAGTGACCGGTTTTGCCCCCGAAGCACTATCGATGCTGGCTGCCGCTTCTTGGCCAGGTAATGTGCGCCAATTGCTCAACGTAGTAGAGCAAGCGGTGGCCATGTCTTCGGCGCCGGTCATTAACGTACAATTGCTTGAAAGCATACTGGCAGATAAGGGAGAAGAGTTTCCTACTTTTAATGAAGCTCGCGCAGAGTTTGAGCGCTTATATCTGCATAAAATTCTGCGCATGACCGAGGGCAATGTTAGCCAAGCTGCAGGCTTAGCGGGACGCAACAGAACCGACTTTTATAAACTGCTTAACCGACATGGTATTGAAGCCGGACTTTATAAAGAAAAGCGTTCTCGCTAAAAAGCCCACAACGCTGGCTATACTGCACCACTTAGTGTTAGCGCAGAAGCCTTAATAATATCCCTTGCGCTAGCCCGTTAAACTAGCTGCTCGGTTCATCTTTATCATTAATAAAAATGGAGTAATCAATGGACAATCAGGCATGGGCACTGTGTTTTCTTGATGAAGGAGTTGCTTTATCGGTCATTGATCGTAAAGAAACCCGTTGCCAGTGGCTGAGTGATAAAGAACATGCCCAAGAATATATATTAGAAGATTATGTGAGTTACGTAGCCGAGCTAGGTGAGCTAGACAACGAGCAAATGGCCGGCGCTCGCGAACGTTTTTCCCTCTTGATGGAGCAGTATCCGGATCCACAAGTGCTAACGGAATACCTTAACGATCTTACCGTGGATCTCACGCGGATCTTATGGTTTGGCTCACTACAGTCTTTGGCCCAAGATTATAGCGACTTTCCGCTGGCGCTGCGGGCTTACTATTGGCAAGAATATGGGGAAGGTGATGAAGATCCTGTTACGCCTGTTATCGAAGATGATTGGATCTACTTGGTAGAAGCGATGGACGACTTCTTATTACAAGAGGATT
This sequence comes from Aeromonadales bacterium, assembly GCA_012518835.1. Taxonomy (GTDB): domain Bacteria; phylum Pseudomonadota; class Gammaproteobacteria; order Enterobacterales; family Aeromonadaceae; genus Oceanimonas. The sequence goes on from JAAYRH010000079.1 coordinate 7,867, forward strand.
ATTGATGTGGGGAGCTTGGCACAGTTATTCTGTGTTTATATGCAGTGATATGAGTCGGCCAAGGAAGCATCTGTGATTGTTTACATAGCGGAAAAGCCCAGTGTCGGTCGAGCAGTGGCGGCGGTGCTGCCAAAACCTCATCAGCAAGGGGACGGTTTTATTAAAGTCGGCACCGGTGACGTGGTTACTTGGTGTATTGGTCATCTATTAGAACAGGCTGAGCCTGAAGCTTATAACCCCGACTTTAAAAAGTGGCGAAAAGAGCATTTACCCATTGTTCCGGACGAATGGAAGCACAGGGTTAAGCCGGCTACTAAAAAGCAATTTAACGTGGTCAAAAAGCTCGTTAAACAAGCCAGTGTATTAGTGAATATGGGCGACCCAGATCGGGTGGGGCAAATTTTAGTTGATGAGATTATTAACTATTGCCAGATACCAAAAGCAAAACGACTTGCAGCTAAGCGTTGCCTAATTAGTGATCTTAACCCCGATGCCATTAGGCGCTCTTTAGCGAACTTGCGCTTGAACAGTGAGTTTATTCCGCTCGCAACCTCGGCACTGGCTCGTGCTCGCGCCGACTGGCTCTATGGTATTAATATGACCCGGCTGTGTACGCTGCAGGGGCAAGCCGCAGGCTATCAAGGAGTATTATCGGTAGGACGTGTGCAAACGCCGATCTTAGGGTTAGTGGTGCATAGAGACTTAGCCATTGAGCGCTTTGTCTCTAAACCTTTTTATGAGGTTTTTATTGAGCTGACGACCCAGCGTAAGCAAACCTATATGGCGAAATGGCAGCCTAGCAGCGCCTGCGAACCTTATATGGATGAAGAAGGGCGGGTGCTATTAAAAAAGCTGGCAACCACGGTCTTAACAAAAGTGGTGGGCCAGCCGGGTGAAGTGATAGCAGTGCGCCAAAGCCGCAAGCAACAAGCACCGCCTTTGCCGTATAACCTCTCGTCCTTGCAAATTGATGCCTCGAAACGATTTAACTTCACTGCGCAAAAAACCCTAGATATTTGTCAGCAGCTCTATGAAAGACATAAGCTCATTACTTATCCGCGCTCCGATTGTCGCTACTTACCTAGCGGTCATTATCAAGATAAAATAACGGTCACTCAAGCCATTAGTAAAACCTGCCCTGGGTTAGGGAAAGTAGTCAACGACGCAGACTTATCCCTTAAGTCTAAAGCCTGGAATGACACTAAAGTGGGCGCTCATCACGCCATTATTCCCACCAGCCGAGCCAGTGAGCACAGTCGACTTTCTCAAGATGAACAACGTATTTATGAGCTAGTAGCCAGACAGTATTTAATGCAATTTTACCCCGCCTTTCAGTACCAAGAGAAGCAAATTGACACTCAAGTTAGCGGGGGACTGTTTGTTAGTAAGCAAGCACAAGAAATAGATAAAGGCTGGAAAGCTTTATTGCCGAAAAGAGCCTCCGATAATAAGTCCTCTGCACAAGAAACGGATTTTGCTGCGCTAAACCTCCCCGAGGTGGTGAAAGGGGAGACAGTACAATGTACTGATGGTCGTCTCGATGAAAAGCAAACCAGTCCTCCTCGTCACTTTAGTGATGCAACATTATTAGCCGCTATGACCGGTATTGCCAGGTTTGTCGCCGATCCTGAAATTAAAAAAGTGCTGCGAGATACCGACGGTTTAGGTACCGAGGCCACACGTGCTGGCATTATAGAGCTGTTGTTTAAGCGTGGGTTTTTAACTAAGCAAGGTAAAGAAATCCAGGCTACCCAAGTCGGGCGACAACTGATTTTATCTCTTCCTCAAGAAATGACCTTGCCCGATATGACCGCCCAATGGGAGGCTCAGCTAGAGGCGATTGCGGAACAGCGCATTAAGTACCGTCAGTTTATGGAGCCCTTGTTAGTGGGATTAGAGCGCTTAATTAAAGAAGTAGAACAAATTCCTTTTAGTGGCCTTAACGGAATGGGTAAGGCGTCGCGTAAATTCGGTGCTAAAAAAGCCCGGACAAGCCGGGCTAAAAAAACGAGTTCAAGTCGACCTAGCTAGGAGAGTTACGACTCTTTTATAAGAGGGATTAACGGGGCATAACCAGCAGCTGCCATGTCGGCGAGGGGAATAAACTTTAATGCTGCGCCATTAATGCAATAACGTAAACCACCTCGGTCTCGAGGTCCGTCGTTAAACACATGACCCAAGTGGGAGTCGGCAGCGCGGGAGCGCACTTCAATGCGGCGCATATTAAAGCTGTTATCGGCGTGCTCGGTGACCACCTGAGCTGCTAAGGGCTGAGTAAAGCTTGGCCAGCCACAGCGGCCGTCGTATTTATCATTGGATAAAAATAATGGCTCGCCACTCACTACGTCTACATACAGGCCGGGTGCAAATAACTGATCGTATTCATGGCTATAAGCACGCTCTGTGCCTGACTGTTGAGTAATATAATACTGTTGTTTAGTAAGTTGGCTTTTATCGGTGTTCTGATAACGGCTTACTTCCAGTAATTCCTCAATACTTTGGGCTGCGCCTTCCTCTTCGGGTAATGGTACATCGGCTAAACGTAAGTCGATGTGACAGTAACCATTCGGGTTTTTGGCTAAATAATCTTGATGATATTCTTCTGCCTCGTAAAAATTCTCTAGTGGCGTAGTTTCTACCACGATGGGCTTATTATATTTAGCTTGCTGCTCTTTCATTGCCGTTTCAATAACAGCACTATCGGCGGGGTCAGTAGCATAAATACCGGTGCGATACTGCACGCCACGATCATTGCCTTGACGGTTCAAGCTGGTGGGATCAATCACTCGGAAATAGTGCTTTAATAACGTCGCCAGCGAAATTCGATCTGCGTCGTAGGTAACTTTAACGGTTTCAGCATGGCCAGAGCCGCGGATCACTTCGTCATAAGTGGGATTGGCTTTTTCGCCATTGGCATAACCCGATACCGCATCGGCTACGCCGTCAATACGCTCCATATAAGCCTCTAAGCCCCAAAAGCAGCCACCGGCTAAATAGATAGTGCGCGCATTAATGGGTAATCCTTTGGAATTATAATAAACACCGTCTTTTTTCTGACCAGCTTTCTCGGCGCTAGGTTGTGGATTAGCACGAGGTGCTGGCGCCAATGCCAAAGTAGTAAAGTTATCTTTAGCCGCATTAGCCAACTCCAGCGCTTGTTGAGAGCTAATATTGCCTTTGTGCAGTTGTATCAGCTTGCCTGATTTATCTAGTACCGCCCAGCTTGGGTAAACTTGTACTCCTAACCCTTTGATTAAACGTCCTGAATCATCGATTAATACTGGCAGCTGTGGGTAGTCTTTTTGTACCACGCTATACCAGTTGCTAAAGGGCTTAGTGGCCTTCTCGCCTAATTGACCGGGGCTGGCTAGCGTCACTAGATTAAGATCAGCAAAAGCGGGGTCTTGGCGCCAGGTTTCTGTTTCTTCCAAGGTGCTTAAACACAAAGGGCACCAGCTGGCCCAAAACTTGACAAGAGTTGGCTTATTAGAGTTGAGCAGCTCATCGCCTGTTTTGCCTAACCCTGTGGTGAGTTGTGGCAGTGATTTTAACTGGCGCAGTAGCTCGGCTGACGACAGGGGCGCAGAAGAAACTGATTGGGGAGTGTTGGCAACGACGGGGCCAGACACACTAAGCAGTGGCATGCTAACCCCTAAGGCCAACACGCCTACGTGCCACCAAGTAGAAAGACGGTATCTAGACATTAAGTATCCTTATGAGCTGGGGGCCTAGGCCGACCCTAAACTGTGAGAAAAGAGTGAAAAGTAGGCTGTAGAGATTTTTTACCTATTTGCAGAGAAAGGCAACTGCTAATTTTTGCGCTCTGAGCGGTATTAAAAAATAGGCCGCATTATCCCAGCGGTGGTTAACTTAAGGTACACTGGCTGCGCATTTTTTTAAGGAACATCATCATGTCTCTCACCGCTGCATCACTCATCCCATATAACACCTTCGGCCTTGAACAAAACGCCGAACAACTGGTGGTTTTACATGATCGCCAACAACTATTAGAAGTGTGGCAAGCTTATTCATCTATGCCTTTATTGGTGGTAGGGGAAGGTTCTAATTTGCTATTTACTGCTCCCGTCAGCAGCTTGGTAATAGTGAACCGTCTTAAAGGTATTAAGGTAACCGAAGTTGAGGATGCGTGGTTGCTAGAGATAGCGGGCGGAGAGAACTGGCATCAACTGGTGTGTTGGACCTTGGTTGAAAATATGCCAGGACTAGAAAACCTAGCGTTAATCCCAGGCACCGTTGGCGCTTCACCGATCCAGAATATTGGCGCCTATGGCGTGGAGCTTGCGCAGTTTTGCCAGCAAGTAGAAAGCTTTGATTGGCGTACAGGACAAGTTCACCAGTGGACGGCGGCAGAGTGTGAATTTGGGTATCGCGATAGTGTGTTTAAGCATCAAGCGCGTGAGCACCTTATTTTAAGCGTGACCTTGCGCTTACCTAAAGCATGGCAGCCGGTACTAGGCTATGGTCCTTTAGCTAAATTAGGGGGAAGCGCCACAGCGCAACAAGTATTTGAGCAAGTGTGTGCTACTCGCCAAGCTAAATTGCCAGATCCTGCTGTGTTAGGTAATGCCGGCAGCTTTTTCAAAAACCCCAAAGTCGTCACCGCACAAGCCCAAGCTCTACAATTGGCGTGGCCACAATTACCCGTATTTGCCGCTGAGCCTGGAGTTAGTAAATTAGCCGCCGGCTGGCTGATTGATAAGGCGGGCTTAAAAGGCACACGAGTAGGCGGCGCCGGCGTGCATACCGAGCAAGCCTTAGTGCTAGTGAATCATGGGGGGGCCACAGCAGAAGATGTCTTGCGTTTAGCTGGCCGGGTGCGCGAACGAGTTGAGCAGTTATTTGGTGTACGGCTAGAGCCTGAAGTGCGCATGATAGGGGCCGCAGGAGAAACTAATTTAGATGAGGCATTAGCATGTCTGAGCTGACGCCCCCCCGGGCTAAACTACTGACTTTATTAGCCGATGGCGAATGTCACTCGGGTGAACAGCTCGGTAAAGCTTTATCCATGAGCCGCATGGCGGTAAGTAAGCATATTCAGGTGCTTAAATCTTTTGGCTTAGCCATTTCCAGTGTGAGTGGTAAAGGCTATCAGTTAGCTGCGCCTTTACAGCTCTTAGATGAAACTGTATTACGTCAAGCGCTTAAGCCTAATCGAGTAGAAGTGATCCCGGTAATTGAGTCTACGAATGCCCACTGGATGGCCTTATTGGACCAGCTAAACAAAGGCGATATTTGTGTGGCAGAATGCCAAACGGCCGGCCGAGGTCGTCGAGGCCGAGTGTGGATCTCGCCTTTTGGCGGGCAACTGATCATGAGTATGTATTGGCAACTAGAGCAAGGAATGGCCGCCGCCATGGGCTTAAGTTTAGTAGTGGGGATTGCTATCACTGAAACGCTAACTGACTTAGGCTTTACTGGGGTACGGCTTAAGTGGCCAAATGATCTGTACTTAGAAGGGCGCAAGCTGGCAGGAATTTTAGTCGAAATGGCTGGCACGGCCGGTGGCCCCTGCCATTTAGTCATTGGGATAGGGCTTAATTTATTGCTCCCTAAAGCGGAGCAAGCCCGAATTAGTCAGCCGTGGGCTGAATTAGCAGAGCTGGGGCCTGTTATAGATCGCAATCAATTATTAATCGCCTTAAGCCAAGGTTTACAGCGTAGTTTACAGCAGTTTGAACGCTCGGGAATGGCATCATTTCGTGAGCAGTGGAATCGCTTAGACTACTTTAATGGTAAGCCGGTGATGGTTCAGTTGGGTGAGCGCAGTATCAGCGGGATCGCCCGCGGTATTGATGAGCAAGGTGCTTTATTACTAGAGAGTGAGCATGGAGTGCAGCGCTTTGTGGGCGGCGAAGTCTCACTACGCGGACAAAAATCAGGGTAAGCAAGGTGTTATAAGCTGGCAAAGAGCATTGAGAGGTTGTGAACTGCATCAGCATAAATCGATATTTATGCTGATGCGCGTTCATTGCTGATGACTTACCGCTTTTTGGTCGCTATTTCTTTAGCCAGATCTGATCGATCCCGTGTTCTTTGCCTTTGGTGAGTATCAGCTCAGCTCGGTCTTTAGTAGGCAAAATGTTTTTTATCAAGTTTTGGTAGTTAATAGAATGCCAAATACGACTCGCTACCATTACCGCTTCTGACTCTGATAGCGCTGCATAATGCTTAAAATACGAGTCAGGATTAGTAAAAGCACCGGAGCGTAGTTTAAGGAAGCGCTCTATATACCAGTTTTTTAATAACTGTTTATCGGCATCCACATAAATAGAAAAGTCCACAAAGTCGGAAACAAATACCCGATGGGGTTCATGAGGGTAATCCATACCGCTTTGTAAGACATTTAACCCTTCAATAATCACTATATCCGTTTGTTCTACTACTTCTTCAGCGCCCGGCACAATGTCATAGGTTAGGTGAGAATACACCGGTGCGCTAACGCGAGGCTTACCGGACTTTATATCGGAAACAAATTCTACCAAGCGTGTCATATCATAGGACTCAGGAAAGCCTTTTTTATCCATTAAGCCATGCTTTTTAAGAACCGCATTAGGATAGAGAAAGCCGTCGGTGGTCACTAAAGTTACTTTAGGATGCTGAGGCCAGCGCTCAAGCAGCGCTTGTAAAATACGAGCGGTGGTACTTTTGCCAACGGCGACGGAGCCGGCAATACTAATAATGTAAGGCACATGCTGGGCTTGGTTGCCCAAAAATTGATCGAGTACTCTGCTGCGGCGTTGCTTGGCTTTAATATACAGGTTTAATAAGCGAGACAGGGGTAAGTAGATATCGCTGACTTCTGCCAGGGATACCTTGTCATTAATTCCGCGTAAACGTGTTAGCTCTGCTTCACTTAAAGGCTGGTGAACGGTGGCACGCAATTTTGACCAAGTTTCGCGAGAAAAGGCCAAGTAGGGTGAGTAATTATCGATTGTCATCAAAGTGTCCTGTGGGCCGCTTGGCGACGATACACCATGACTTGGTGATGGACAAGATACTAAGGTGAACCGCTGGAGCTAGGTCACGGCTTAGTAAACCGACGGTTATAGTAAGTATCAGGAGTGCTAGCCTAGCGTAGGTTGCGTTAAAAAAGCACAGTTAGCTGCTTTTTTGCGCGCTTGGCTCTGTTGTTGCAAAAACTTCTGCTAAAGGTGTTGCATAAGGTAGCCTCCTTGGCCTAGAATTTGCCTCGTTCAATGCAGTGCCGGCGTAGCTCAGTTGGTAGAGCAACTGACTTGTAATCAGTAGGTCCCGAGTTCGACTCTTGGTGCCGGCACCATACAATGTGGAGGAGTTCCCGAGTGGTTAAAGGGATCAGACTGTAAATCTGACGGCTCAGCCTTCGTAGGTTCAAATCCTGCCTCCTCCACCATCATTCATTGAAGCGGTTATTAATAACAGTTTCAATAACGCAAGTTATGCGGGCATCGTATAATGGCTATTACCTCAGCCTTCCAAGCTGATGATGCGGGTTCGATTCCCGCTGCCCGCTCCACTTACTTTAAGTAAAGCTGCTGATATAGCTCAGTTGGTAGAGCGCACCCTTGGTAAGGGTGAGGTCCCCAGTTCAAATCCGGGTATCAGCACCACTTATCTATAAAGCGCTTCCCCCCTTTTTATAAACTCTTTCTACCTCACTTACTTAGACACTAGCTTAACTTTTAGCGACTTTTGCTGATCTTATGTCCGTTTGCTTGCTTTATCACCTATAGCGTGCAATTGATTAAGTATCGCGTAGATACTTATTGGTGAGGATAGCGCCATGTCTAAAGAAAAGTTCGATCGCAGCAAACCCCACGTCAACGTCGGTACTATCGGCCATGTCGATCATGGGAAAACCACGCTAACCGCCGCGATTACCAATGTGCTCGCACAGCAGTTTGGCGGACCGGCCCGTGCCTTTGAGCAAATTGATAACGCACCTGAAGAAAAAGAGCGCGGCATTACTATTGCCGCGTCCCATGTGGAGTACGATACCGAAACCCGCCACTATGCCCATGTGGACTGTCCGGGGCACGCCGACTACGTCAAAAACATGATCACCGGTGCTGCACAAATGGATGGTGCCATTTTAGTCGTTGCCGCCACCGACGGCCCCATGCCCCAAACGCGAGAGCATATTTTATTAGCTCGCCAAGTCGGAGTGCCATACATAGTGGTGTTCATGAATAAGTGCGACATGGTTGACGATGAAGAGCTACTTGAATTAGTGGAGATGGAAGTACGTGAACTGCTAAGTGAGTATGACTTCCCAAGCGATGATATTCCGGTGATCCGCGGCTCAGCCCTTAAAGCCTTAGAAGGCGATCCGCAGTGGGTGCCTAAAATCTTAGAGCTGGCTCATGCACTCGATACCTATATTCCCGAACCGGTACGTGCGGTAGACGGCGCTTTTTTGTTGCCCATTGAAGATGTGTTTTCTATTCAAGGGCGGGGCACAGTGGTGACCGGTCGTATCGAGCGCGGTGTAGTGAAAGTAGGTGAGGAAATAGAAATTGTCGGTATTAAAGATACCGTTAAAACCACCTGTACCGGCGTAGAGATGTTTCGTAAGTTGCTAGACGAAGGTCGTGCCGGTGAAAACGTCGGTGTCTTATTGCGTGGTACCAAGCGAGAAGACGTAGCGCGAGGACAGGTACTGGCTAAACCTGGAACCATTCAACCTCATACTAGTTTTGAGTCAGAAATATATGTGTTATCAAAAGATGAAGGTGGGCGACATACCGCTTTTTTTAGAGGCTACCGTCCGCAGTTCTATTTTCGTACCACCGATGTTACCGGCGTGATTGAATTACCCGAAGGCGTGGAAATGGTCATGCCAGGCGATAATATTCAAGTGGTAGTTAGACTGATTGTTCCCATTGCCATGGAAGATGGCTTACGATTTGCCATCCGCGAAGGGGGGCGCACCGTCGGTGCGGGTGTGGTTTCTAAAATCATCGAGTAATTTACGCTTACAATCCCACAAGAAAGCCCTTATAATATGGGCTTTCTTGTATAGGGGCGTAGTTCCAATTGGTAGAACGGCGGTCTCCAAAACCGACGGTTGGGGGTTCGAGTCCCTCCGCCCCTGCCATTCACCTCGCCAAATGCGGGGTTTTCGTGTCCGTCATTGACACACGTTTTAAGCGGGTAGCCTTATGAGTGCAAACATTGAGAACCAAGGCGGGGCCAAAGACTCCCTGTTATGGGGGCTGGTGTTCATTATTTTGATAGCGGCTGTGGTCGCCAATTATCTCTATAGTGATCTAGCGGTGGTGCTGCGCGCAGCCGGCGTAGTGGTTGCTCTGGGGGTAGCCGGTTTCTTGGCTTATCAAACCAGTAAAGGAAAAAGCAGCTTTGCCTTTGCCAAAGAATCGCGCCTAGAAATGCGTAAAGTGGTGTGGCCAAGCCGCCAGGAAGCGATTCAAACCACGTTAATTGTATTGGCTGTCACCGCCTTGGTGGGCCTGTTTCTGTTTTTGCTAGATGGCCTGCTGGTATGGTTGGTCAATCTGGTTACCGGAGTGTAAGGATGACCATGTCAGAACCAGAACAGAGAATGCGTTGGTATGTCGTTCAAGCGTTTTCTGGATACGAAGCTCGTGTTCAGAAGTCCTTGATTGAATATATCAAGATGCACGAAATGGAAGATCAGTTTGGCCAGATTTTAGTGCCTACCGAAGAAGTGGTGGAAGTGCGGGCTGGACAAAAGCGCAAAAGTGAGCGCAAGTTCTTCCCAGGCTACGTCTTAGTACAAATGCTAATGAACGATGCCACTTGGCACTTAGTGCGTAGTATTCCTCGAGTGATGGGCTTTATTGGTGGTACCACCGAGCGTCCAGCGCCGATTTCTGATAAAGAAGCCGACGCGATTCTTAATCGCCTACAAGATGCGATTGATAAGCCAAAACCAAAAACCTTGTTTGAGCCTGGCGAAGAAGTACGAGTATGTGACGGTCCTTTTGCCGACTTTAATGGCGTGGTGGAGTCTGTTGACTACGAGAAGAGCCGGGTTAAGGTGTCAGTATTGATCTTTGGTCGCTCAACTCCCGTTGAGTTAGAGTTTGCTCAGGTAGAAAAGTCCTGAGTAAAAGATAAGCATAATGCTTGCGAGTGGCGGCAAATAGCACTACAATTTGCCGCCCTTTTAATACAGGGGAGCCGAACACGAGTTCATCTCGGCGGCGTTATCACCCATTCATGAGGTAATTTTTACATGGCTAAGAAAGTACAAGCCTACATCAAGCTGCAAGTTGCAGCGGGTGCAGCTAACCCAAGTCCACCAGTTGGTCCTGCTCTGGGTCAGCACGGTGTTAATATTATGGAATTCTGTAAGGCGTTTAACGCTCGCACAGAAAGCCTAGAGAAAGGTTCACCCGTACCGGTTATCATCACCGTATACAGTGACCGCTCGTTCACCTTCGAAACCAAGACGCCACCAGCGGCTTTCTTGTTGCGCAAAGCAGCCGGCGTAAAGCTAGGCTCTGGCAAGCCTAACACCGAGAAAGTGGGTACTGTTACTCGCGCTCAGTTAGAAGAAATTGCTGAGACTAAGCTACAAGACATGACCGGTGCCGATGTAGATGCCCGTGTTCGCTCTATCGAAGGTACTGCTCGGTCCATGGGCCTGGCAGTGGAGGGTTAAGACGATGGCTAAACTAACTAAGCGCATGAAGCAGATCCGCGATCGCGTAGACAGCACCAAAGAATATCAAATTGACGAAGCCATTACGTTGCTAAAAGAGCTGGCGACTGCCAAGTTCGTAGAAAGCGTTGATGTGGCGGTTAACCTAGGCATCGATGCGCGTAAATCAGATCAAAACGTACGTGGGGCCACAGTACTACCACACGGTACTGGTCGTGATGTACGTGTTGCGGTATTCGCCCAAGGCGCTAATGCTGAAGCTGCTAAAGAAGCCGGTGCTGAGCTGGTGGGTATGGAAGACTTAGCTGAGCAAGTCAAAGGCGGCGAAATGAATTTCGACGTAGTGATTGCTTCTCCTGATGCGATGCGTGTGGTCGGTCAGCTAGGACAAATCTTAGGTCCACGCGGCCTAATGCCTAACCCGAAAGTGGGTACTGTGACGCCTAACGTTGCTGAAGCAGTGAAAAACGCTAAAGCCGGTCAGGTGCGCTACCGTAACGATAAAAACGGTATTATCCACACCACTATCGGTAACAAAAACTTTGATAACGCTAACTTGAAAGGTAACTTGGAAGCTCTGCTGGTTGCATTACAGCGCGCTAAGCCTGCCTCTTCACGTGGTGTTTATATCAAAAAGATTACTCTGTCGACCACTATGGGTGCCGGCGTAGCAATCGAGCAAGCTAGCTTAGAAATATAATAAGCATTTACAAGGCGTAAAACATAGCGTAGTATTTTGCGCCTTGTGATTTGGTTGGGGGCTACGACTCCCGTCCAAGACCGCTGGAGACGTTAACGTCTTAATGTTCCAGCGTAGATGGTGCCGGGCCCAGTTGAAAGCATTTCTTTCTTCTGGAATCTGCCACCTTGGTGTCGCTATTTTAGGTAGCGACGTATGTTTAATCTGGGTTTTATCCCAGGTGGATCCAGGAGTTTAGCCAATGGCATTAAGACTCGAAGACAAAAAGGCAATAGTTGCTGAAGTCAACGAAGCTGCCAAGGGCGCCCTGTCTGCGGTAGTTGCTGATTCTCGAGGCGTTACCGTAGCTGCTATGACCACACTGCGTAAGCAAGCTCGTGAAAACGGCGTCTACCTTAAGGTAGTGCGTAACACCTTAGCTCGCATCGCAGTAAAAGAGACCAACTACGAGTGCCTTAATGAGGTATTAGTTGGTCCTACCTTGATTGCATTTTCTAACGAACATCCAGGCGCAGCTGCCCGTTTGTTCAAAGATTTTGCTAAAGAGCAAGCCGCTTTCGAGGTTAAAGGTTTAGCATACGAGGGCGAGTTCATCCCTGCAGCGGATATTGACCGTCTTGCAAAACTGCCAACGTACGACGAAGCAATTGCAAAGCTAATGGCAACGATGAAAGAAGCCTCTGCTGGCAAGCTGGTACGTACACTCGCCGCCTTGCGCGTTCAAAAAGAAGCCGAAGCAGCATAAGCTGTTTACTGGCTGCTTGATAACCAAACACTTCAGAATATTAGGAATTTGAGTCATGTCACTTACTAAAGACCAAATCATTGATGCCGTTGCAGAAATGTCTGTAATGCAAGTTGTAGAATTAATCGAAGCAATGGAAGAGAAGTTCGGCGTTTCTGCCGCTGCTGCTGTTGCTGTTGCTGGCGATGCTGGTGGTGCTGCTGAAGAGCAGACTGAGTTTGACGTTATGCTGACTGCAGCTGGCCCGAACAAAGTTGCTGCTATTAAAGCTGTGCGTGCGGCGACCGGTCTAGGTCTGAAAGAAGCTAAAGGTTTGGTTGAGTCTGCCCCATGTGCCGTTAAAGAAGGCCTGAGCAAAGACGAAGCTGAAGCTCTGAAGAAAGAACTCGAAGAAGCTGGTGCTTCTGTTGAGCTCAAGTAAGCTACTCTATAGCTTAGCGGCCTGAGTGATCAGGCTAGGGCTGGTGAATATATATTCACCAGCCCTTTTGCGCTGTAGGATGAGAGGAGTTTGCACATCGTTTATGCCTCTCGTTATTCCAGCCAGCGGATGTTGTCGAGACGTCCGATCTGACAAAGAAACGATGTTCTAGAGCTGTCCCATTTGGACAGATGGGTCACTTATCAGCGAGCTGAGGAACCCTATGGTTTACTCTTATACAGAGAAAAAGCGCATTCGTAAGGACTTTGGTAAACGTGACCAAGTCTTAGACACGCCTTACCTGCTATCAATCCAGCTTGACTCCTTCAAACAGTTTATTGAAGCAGATCCGCAAGGCGAATACGGTTTAGAGGCGGCGTTTCGCAGCGTCTTCCCCATCACCAGCTATTCAGGCAATGCTGAACTACAGTATGTCAGCTTTCGCTTGGGCGAGCCGGTGTTTGACGTGCAGGAATGTCAAATTCGTGGCGTGACCTATTCAGCACCGCTGCGTGTTAAGTTGCGTATGGTTCTTTATGACAGAGAAGCTGCCCCTGGCACTGTCAAAGACATTAAAGAACAAGAAGTTTACATGGGCGAAATTCCGCTCATGACAGAAAATGGTACTTTTGTTATCAACGGTACTGAGCGGGTTATCGTCTCCCAGCTGCACCGCAGCCCGGGTGTGTTTTTCGATCACGACCGCGGCAAAACCCACTCTTCGGGTAAAGTGTTATATAACGCCCGAGTGATCCCTTACCGTGGTTCTTGGCTGGACTTCGAGTTTGATGCGAAAGACAACTTGTTCGTTCGTATCGACCGTCGCCGTAAGCTCCCAGCGACTATTATGCTGCGTGCTTTGGAATATACGACAGAAGAAATTCTGGCGATGTTCTTTGACACCACTCACTTTGCCGTGACTGATGGCAAGTTGATGATGGAACTCAAGCCGGAGCGCCTGCGCGGTGAAACTGCCTCGTTTGACATCCAAGTGGATGGCAGCGTGTTAGTAGAAACCGGACGCCGTATTACGGCACGTCATATTCGCCAACTAGAAAAAGCGGGCATTAGCAATATTGAAGTGCCAGTAGAATATGCCGTAGGAAAAGTGGCAGCGAAAGACTACATCAACGCCGAGACCGGTGAGATTGTGGTGGCTGCTAACAGCGAGCTGACTCTAGAAACCTTAGCCAATCTTTCGGTGGCGGGTATTAAAGAGTTTGAGACCCTGTTCACTAACGAACTGGATCACGGCTCTTATATTTCCGACACCTTGCGTATCGACTCTTCTACTAACCGCCTTGAAGCCTTAGTTGAAGTGTATCGTATGATGCGCCCAGGCGAGCCGCCTACTCGTGATGCGGCAGATACCCTGTTTGAAAATCTATTCTTCTCAGAAGACCGTTACGATCTTTCTACTGTAGGGCGGATGAAGTTCAACCGTCGCCTGTTTAGAGAAGAAACCGGTGGCCCCGGCACCCTGACTAAGTCAGATATCGTTGATGTCATGAAGCGTTTAATCGACATTCGTAACGGTAATGACGAAGTAGACGATATTGATCACTTGGGTAACCGTCGCATCCGCTCTGTGGGCGAAATGGCGGAAAACCAGTTCCGTGTTGGTCTGGTGCGTGTGGAGCGTGCGGTGAAAGAGCGTCTGTCATTAGGCGACTTAGACACCCTGATGCCCCAGGACTTAATTAACGCTAAGCCGATTTCGGCGGCGGTAAAAGAGTTCTTTGGCTCCAGCCAGCTGTCCCAGTTCATGGACCAGAACAACCCGTTGTCTGAAGTGACGCACAAACGTCGTATTTCAGCTTTAGGCCCAGGTGGCTTAACGCGTGAGCGCGCTGGTTTTGAAGTTCGAGACGTACACCCGACTCACTATGGTCGTTTGTGTCCTATCGAAACGCCGGAAGGCCCGAACATCGGTCTGATCAACTCTTTGGCGTGCTACTCGCGCACCAACGAATATGGTTTCCTGGAGACTCCATACCGTAAAGTGATCGACAGTAAAATTACCGATGAGGTCGACTATCTGTCTGCTATCGAAGAAGGTCATTTTGTGATCGCTCAGGCCAACGCGGCCATCGATGATGAAGGCCGTTTAGTAGATGAGCTGGTACCGTCGCGCCATAAAGGTGAAGCCACCTATATGAATGCCGATCAGGTGCAGTATATGGATGTGAGTCCACAGCAGGTAGTGTCGGTCGCAGCCTCGTTGATCCCGTTCCTTGAACACGATGATGCGAACCGTGCTTTGATGGGCTCAAACATGCAGCGTCAAGCCGTACCTACCCTGCGTGCCGATAAGCCGTTAGTGGGCACCGGTATTGAGCGTGCGGTCGCAGTAGACTCCGGTGTGACCGTGGTGTCTAAGCGCGGTGGTATTGTTGACTACGTCGATGCGTCACGCATTGTAGTTAAGGTGAACGAAGAAGAAATGTTGCCTGGCGAAGCCGGTATCGACATTTATAACCTGACCAAATACACCCGCTCTAACCAGAATACTTGTATTAACCAGCGTCCATGTGTGATGCCAGGTGAGCGGGTATTGGGTGGTGATGTACTGGCGGATGGTCCTTCGACTGACTTAGGTGAATTAGCCTTGGGTCAAAACCTGCGCGTGGCTTTTATGCCATGGAACGGTTACAACTTTGAAGACTCCATCTTGCTTAACGAGCGCTTGGTAGAACAAGACTGCTTGACCACCATTCATATTCAGGAACTAACCTGTATCTCTCGTGATACTAAATTAGGTCCAGAAGAAATCACTGCCGATATCCCGAACGTAGGTGAAGCGGCACTGAGCAAGTTGGATGAGTCCGGTATTGTCTATGTCGGTGCAGAAATGCAACCAGGCGATATTCTGGTGGGTAAGGTAACACCTAAAGGTGAAAGCCAGCTCACACCAGAAGAGAAGCTACTGCGAGCCATCTTTGGTGAAAAAGCCTCTGATGTTAAAGACTCATCATTGCGCGTACCTAACTCTGTTTACGGTACAGTAATTGATGTTCAAGTCTTTACTCGTGATGGTTTAGAAAAAGACAAGCGTGCCCAAGACATCGAGCACATGCAGCTGAAGCAGGCGAAAAAAGACCTGACAGAAGAATTTAGCATCCTCGAAGATGGTGTGTTTGCTCGTGCTCGTAACGTGCTCATTAACTCTGGCATGAGCGCGGAGCGAGTGGCAAAAATTGCTCGCAACCAACTGTTAGAGCAAGCGATTGACGATGAAGCCAAGCAAATTGAGCTTGAGCAATTAGCCGAGCAGCATGCCGAGCTAAAAGCCGACTTCGATAAGAAGTTTGAAAACAAGCGTCATAAAATCACCCAAGGTGATGACTTGGCGCCTGGCGTACAAAAAATCGTTAAGGTGTACTTGGCCGTTAAACGCAGTATCCAGCCCGGTGATAAAATGGCCGGTCGTCATGGTAACAAAGGGGTTATCTCTACCATAGTTCCGGTAGAAGATATGCCTTATGACGAGCATGGTGTACCAGTAGATATGGTATTGAACCCGCTGGGTGTTCCGTCTCGAATGAACATAGGTCAGATCTTAGAAACCCACCTCGGCTTTGCGGCCAAGGGAATTGGTGAAAAGATTGATCGTATGATCAAAGAGCAGCAAGAGCTGGCTCGTTTGCGTGAGTTCCTCCAAGAAGTGTATGACTTAGGGGACGGTATTCGCCAGAAAGTAGACTTGTCTACGTTTAGTGACGAAGAAATTCGTACGCTGGCCAATAACCTGCGCAAGGGCATGCCTATCGCGACACCGGCTTTTGATGGTGCTGATGAGCACGAAATTAAGCGCTTGCTGAAACTAGCGGATCTGCCTGAATCGGGTCAGGTCACTATGTTCGACGGTCGTACCGGTAATCCTTTTGAGCGTCCGGTGACCGTGGGCTATATGTACATGCTGAAGTTGAACCACTTAGTGGACGACAAGATGCATGCTCGTTCTACTGGTTCTTACAGTCTGGTAACGCAACAGCCGCTGGGTGGTAAAGCTCAGTTTGGTGGTCAGCGTTTTGGTGAGATGGAAGTGTGGGCACTGGAAGCTTATGGTGCCGCCTACACCTTGCAAGAAATGCTGACGGTCAAGTCCGATGACGTTAATGGCCGTACTAAGATGTATAAAAACATCGTAGATGGCGATCACCGTATGGAGCCGGGCATGCCCGAGTCTTTCAACGTACTGTTGAAAGAAATTCGCTCTCTCGGTATCAACATCGAGCTAGACGAAAGTTAAGGCAACAGACTGCCAAAGAAATAACGGCGCCTCTTAGGAGGCGCCTAGGTAGAACTCCTCACAGGAGACTAATGTGAAAGACTTACTTAAGTTTTTGAAAGCGCAGAATAAGACAGAAGAGTTTGACGGTATTAAAATCGGTCTGGCTTCCCCAGACATGATCCGCTCTTGGTCTTTTGGCGAAGTTAAAAAGCCGGAGACGATTAACTACCGTACCTTCAAGCCGGAGCGTGACGGCCTTTTCTGTGCCCGGATTTTTGGTCCGGTCAAGGACTATGAGTGTCTGTGTGGTAAGTATAAGCGTCTTAAGCACCGTGGTGTTATCTGCGAAAAGTGTGGCGTTGAAGTTACCCAGACCAAAGTACGCCGCGAGCGTATGGGCCATATCGAACTGGCCAGTCCCGTTGCTCACATCTGGTTTTTGAAATCCCTGCCGAGCCGCATTGGCTTGTTGCTGGATATGACGCTGCGTGATATTGAGCGCGTCTTGTATTTTGAATCCTTTGTCGTGATCGAGCCGGGTATGACCACCCTAGAGCGCGGCCAGATGCTGTCAGAAGAACAGTATTTGGATGCGCTAGAGGAGTGGGGCGATGAGTTCGACGCTAAAATGGGCGCCGAAGCCGTCTTATCTTTGCTAAAAGACATCGATCTAGGTAACGAAATCGATGAGATGCGCGAAGAGCTGAGCCAAACGAACTCAGAAACTAAGCGCAAGAAAATTACTAAGCGTTTCAAGTTAATGGAAGCGTTCCATGGCTCAGGTAACAATCCTGAGTGGATGGTATTAACGGTATTGCCTGTATTGCCACCGGACTTGCGTCCTTTGGTACCGCTGGACGGTGGTCGTTTTGCCACCTCTGACTTGAACGACTTGTACCGCCGCGTGATTAACCGTAACAACCGCTTGAAGCGCCTGTTGGACTTAGCTGCACCAGACATTATCGTACGTAACGAAAAGCGGATGCTGCAAGAGTCTGTGGATGCGTTGTTGGATAACGGTCGTCGCGGTCGTGCGATCACCGGTTCTAACAAGCGTCCGCTGAAATCCTTGGCTGATATGATCAAGGGTAAGCAGGGTCGTTTCCGTCAGAACTTACTCGGTAAGCGGGTCGACTATTCAGGTCGTTCGGTTATCGTAGTGGGTCCGGCGTTGCGTTTGCACCAGTGCGGTTTGCCTAAGAAAATGGCGCTTGAGTTATTTAAGCCCTTTATCTATGGCAAGCTAGAAGCACGTGGCCTTGCCACCACTATTAAAGCCGCTAAGAAAATGGTGGAGCGTGAAGAAGCCGTAGTATGGGACGTTTTGGACTATGTGATCCGCGAACACCCTGTACTCCTTAACCGTGCTCCTACTTTGCACCGTTTAGGTATTCAAGCGTTTGAGCCGGTACTGATCGAAGGTAAAGCGATCCAGTTGCACCCGCTCGTGTGTGCGGCTTATAACGCTGACTTTGACGGTGACCAGATGGCGGTTCACGTACCGCTGACTATTGAAGCACAGCTTGAAGCGCGTGCCTTGATGATGTCGACCAACAACATCTTGTCTCCCGCGAACGGTGAGCCGATTATTGTTCCTTCGCAAGACGTGATCTTAGGGTTGTATTACATGACCCGTGACAAGATCAACGCTAAAGGCGAAGGCATGTTGCTGGGCAGTGCCAAAGAAGCAGATAAGCTGTATCGCTCTGGTCATGTTGACTTGCACGCTAAAGTTAAAATTCGTATTACCGACTTCGAGCGTATGGAAGACGGTAGCGAAGTAGAAGTAACAGCGTTTCGTGAGACCACCATTGGTCGCGCAATTTTGAGCTTAATTGTTCCTAAAGGCTTGCCCTATAGTTTGATCAACCAAGCCATGGGCAAAAAGCAGATTTCTAAGCTCATGAACGCCTGTTACCGTCGCTTAGGTCTTAAAGATTCCGTTATCTTTGCTGACCAACTGATGTATACCGGTTTTGATTTTGCCACTATCTCTGGGGTATCGGTTGGGATTAACGACATGGAGATCCCAGCGGCGAAGAAAGACATCATTGATGAAGCGGAAGCGGAAGTTAGTGAAATTCAAGAACAGTTCCAGTCAGGCTTAGTTACCGCGGGTGAGCGTTATAACAAAGTTATCGATATTTGGGCCAGCGCCAACGAGCGGGTGTCTAAAGCGATGATGGATAACTTGGCAAAAGACCCAGTTATCGACGCTGACGGCAACACTGTGATGGAAGACTCCTTCAACAGTATCTTTATGATGGCCGACTCTGGGGCTCGTGGTAGTGCCGCTCAGATCCGTCAGTTAGCGGGGATGCGTGGCCTAATGGCGAAACCCGATGGTTCCATCATCGAAACGCCAATCATTGCAAACTTCCGCGAAGGCTTGAACGTACTACAGTACTTTAACTCTACTCACGGTGCTCGTAAGGGGCTTGCTGATACCGCACTAAAAACCGCTAACTCCGGTTACCTCACTCGTCGTCTGGTAGATGTGGCGCAAGACTTAGTCATTACCAATGATGACTGCGGCACCTTTGATGGCTTGTGGATGACACCGCTGATTGAAGGTGGTGACGTGGTTGAGCCGTTACGGGAGCGGGTCTTGGGTCGTATTGTGGCAGAAGATGTTATTAAGCCCGGCACCGAAGACGAAATCTTAGTGGCTCGTAATACTCTTCTCGATGAGAAGTGGTGTGATGAGATCGAAGAAAGCTCTGTAGACCGTATTAAAGTACGCTCCGTTATCACTTGTGATAATGACCACGGTGTTTGTGCCCACTGTTACGGCCGTGACTTGGCCCGTGGCCACTTGGTAAACCAAGGTGAAGCAGTAGGGGTTATCGCTGCTCAATCGATTGGTGAGCCGGGAACTCAGCTAACGATGCGTACCTTCCACATCGGTGGTGCAGCTTCACGAGCGGCAGCAGAAAACAGTATTCAGGTGAAAAACGCCGGTGCCGTTAAACTACTGAATGCTAAAACGGTTACTAACAGTGACGGTAAAACCGTTATTGTGTCACGTTCTTCTGAGCTGACTATCGTTGATGAAATGGGTCAAACCCGCGAGAACCACAAGCTGCCTTATGGTGCTTTGTTGGATCAGGCGGACGGTGAGCAGGTTGAAGTCGGTCAGCTAGTGGCTACTTGGGACCCGCACACCCACCCCATCGTTACCGAAGTAGCAGGTCACGTTAAGTTTATCGATATGATTGATGGTGTGACCATCAGTCGTCAAACCGATGAACTAACTGGTCTGTCTAGCATAGTAGTGATGGACGTGAATGAGCGCCCCGCATCCGGTAAAGAATTGCGCCCCACCGTGAAACTGATTGATGACAACGGCAACGATGTCTTCATTCCAGGTACGGATCTAAGCGCGATGTACTTCTTACCCGGCCGTGCCATTGTTAGTCTAGAAGATGGCGCCGTGGTGAACGTGGGTGATGCGGTAGCGCGTATCCCACAAGAGTCCAGTGGTACTAAAGATATCACCGGTGGTCTACCACGAGTGGCCGACTTGTTTGAAGCGCGTCAGCCGAAAGAGCCAGCTATTTTGGCAGAAATCTCCGGTACCATTTCCTTCGGTAGAGAAACTAAAGGCAAGCGCCGCTTAGTGATCACGCCGTTAGATGGTGGCGACGCCTATGAGGAAATGATCCACAAATGGCGTCACCTGAACGTGTTTGAAGGTGAAAAGGTCGAAAAAGGCGAAGTATTAGCCGACGGTCCTGAGTCACCGCACGATATTTTGCGCCTGCGTGGCATTAGCCCAGTAGCCAACTATATCGTGAACGAAGTGCAAGAAGTTTATCGCTTGCAAGGCGTTAAAATCAACGACAAGCACATTGAGACCATTGTTCGTCAGATGTTGCGTCGTGCCGAAATTATTAACTCAGGTGATTCTGACTTTATTAATGGTGAGCAAGCTGAAGTAGTACGAATTCGTCAAGCGAACCGTGCACTGATTGCTGCTAATAAGCAGCCAGTGGAATATCGTCACGTCTTAATGGGTATTACTAAAGCCTCGTTAAGCACCGAATCTTTCATCTCGGCGGCGTCCTTCCAGGAAACCACTCGAGTGTTAACCGAAGCAGCCGTCTCCGGCAAGGTAGACGATTTGCGCGGTCTGAAAGAAAACGTGATTGTAGGTCGTCTAGTACCGGCGGGTACTGGTTTTGCCTACCACCAGGCACGCAATGCCCAGCGTCATCCCGAGCGGGCGGTGTCAGTATCTGCAGATGAAGCCGAGCAAAATTTGGCAGATATGCTAAACGCTGCAGGTAGTAGTAAGAAATAACGTTATCTCGACTCGCTGATAAGACAAGGCTCCCGCAAGGGGGCCTTTTTTTTGCCCCTTCTAGGGGCAAAAAAAAGCGGTAAGCGGTCAGCCGTAAGCTGTCAGTCAAAGATAAAAGGTTCGTACCACATCCCTAGTCTGAGTGTTCATCATGCGGTAATTACAGGTAAAAATCCTGACTAACCGGCAGCGGCATATTAGTTTTTAGCTGATAGCTTACGGCTGACCGCTATGAGCTCTTTCTTCACTTATTCCTTTAGGGTATAAAAAATCATCTTTTATTCTTTCTTGTTGTCATTCGCCTAGCTTAAGCTGTATGTATCTGGAATAGTGGAAGCGAATATTATGCTGATAAAGGAACTTGCGGCGTCGGCCAGCCCGCTCAATGAACAACAAGTCCATAAGTTAACTCAAGTGGCCGCCGAGTTGAGTGCGACTCAGCTGGCTTGGGTTAGTGGTTATTTTTATGGTATTAGCCAACATACTGGTGACACCGTCGCCCTTGCGCCGGTAGCGAATGCCCAGCCGGCGGGAAAACTGACCATCATCTATGCCTCACAAACCGGTAATGCAAAGGGCGTAGCTGAAGCCTTACACGCTCAGTCTCAAGCGGCCGGTATCGCAGTGACCTTGTATAATGCCGCTGACTATAAGGTACGAAACCTAAAAAAAGAGACTCATGTACTTATCGTGGCCAGTACCGATGGGGAAGGTGAAGCGCCTGATGATGCCATTGAATTCCATAAAGAGTTAAAAGCCGGTAAGGCTGGTAAGCTCGATGGCGTCCACTATGGTGTGATTGGCCTTGGCGACTCTTCTTATGAATTCTTTTGCCAGACCGGCAAAGACTTTGATGAATACTTAAGCAAGGCCGGCGCTAAACCCTTATTAGCGCGATTAGATGCTGATGTGGACTACGACGCCGACTGTGAGAGCTGGAGCCAAGAAGCGGTCGCCTTAGTTAAAGAAGCCCTTGCCGAAGAGCAGCCGACGACAGCTAACGTAATCCCACTGACTCAGGGGGCTGCTAGCTTATATAACAAGAAGAATCCTTTCGTAGCTGAACTGCTGACCAATCAAAAAATCACCGGTCGGGATTCGGACCGCGATGTACGTCATTTTGAAATCTCCCTCGAAGGCTCAGATCTGACCTATCAACCTGGTGACTCCCTTGGGATCTGGTTTAGTAATGATGAGCAATTAGTAGATGCACTGTTAGCGCAAACCGGCGTGGATGCAGCTAGCTTAGTGACTGTCGATAATGAGCAGATAACGATTCGTGAAGCGTTAATCCACCATTATGAATTAACCCAAGGTTATGCCAGCTTTGTGCAGTCTTATGCTGAGCTCACCGATGCACCTAGTCTAAGAGCGTTACTTGAGGATAAAGCGGCATTACGCGAATACTGCGCTAACCATCAAATCTTAGATATTGCTAATCAACATGCAGGTCAGCTAACGGCGGAGCAGCTACAAGCAAGTCTGCGTCGTTTAACGCCGCGTCTGTACTCTATCGCTTCTTCGCAAGCGGAAGTAGAAGATGAAGTTCACTTAACGGTGGGCGTGGTGCGTTTTGATAAAGACGGTGAAGCGCGCACTGGTGGTGCCTCTGGTTATTTAACCGATCGCTTAGCCGAAGGTAGTTCAGTACGGGTATATATCGAAAAGAACGATAACTTCCGCCTGCCGACGAACGACGAGACGCCAATTATTATGATTGGGCCGGGCACCGGGATTGCACCTTTTAGAGCTTTTATGCAAGAACGCGATGAGCGCGGTGCTAGCGGTGATAACTGGTTATTTTTTGGTAATCCGCACTTTACCCAAGACTTTTTATATCAGTTGGAATGGCAGCGTTATGTCAAGTCCGGCTTACTAAGCAAGATATCGTTAGCCTTTAGTCGCGATCAGCAAGAAAAAGTCTATGTGCAGCATAAGTTGCGTGAGCAAGGTGGCGAGGTGTTTGCTTGGCTCGAGCGTGGCGCTCATATCTATGTGTGTGGTGATGCCAACCAAATGGCGAAAGACGTACATCAAACCTTAATTGAGCTGATTGCCGAGCACGGTAATAAGAGCCAAGAGCAGGCCGAAGAATATTTAGATGCGCTGCGTAGCGCCAAGCGTTATCAAAGGGATGTCTATTAATGAGTGAAGTTAAACTGTCTGATAATGAGCGCATGAAGCGCGAAAGTAATTTTATCCGCGGTACTATCGAGCAAGATCTACAAGATCCGCTCACCGGTGGCTTTAACGGTGATAACTACCAGCTGATCCGTATCCACGGTATGTATCAGCAAGATGATAGAGATATTCGCAACGAGCGTACCGCCCAAAAACTTGAACCCTTGCATAATGTGATGTTACGCGCCCGTCTGCCAGGCGGTATTATTACGCCTAAGCAATGGCTAGTTATCGATGAGTTTGCTGAAGAAAGCACCAGCTATGGCAGCATTCGTTTAACGACGCGCCAAACCTTTCAATACCACGGAGTATTAAAGCGTGATATTAAACACATGCACCAAACTCTCAACAGTACCGGCATCGACTCTATTGCCACCGCAGGTGATGTGAATCGTAACGTCTTATGTACCAGTAATCCGGTCGAGTCCGAGCTGCATCAAGAAGCTTATGAATGGGCCAAGAAAATCTCTGAGCACTTGTTGCCAAAAACTCGCGCTTATTTAGAAATTTGGCTAGACGGTGAGCGCTTAGATACCCCTGATGAAGAACCTATCTTAGGACCGACCTATTTACCCCGTAAGTTTAAAACTGCGGTCGTGATCCCACCACAAAACGATGTGGACGTGCATGCGAACGACTTAAGCTTTGTCGCCATTGCTGAACAGGGCAAGCTGATAGGCTTTAACGTCTTAGTTGGTGGGGGATTGGCGATGACTCACGGTGATACGACGACCTATCCGCGTAAGGCTACCGATTTTGGCTTTATTCCGCTATCTCATACGCTTGCGTTTGCAGAGGCGGTAGTAACCACTCAAAGAGACATGGGCGATCGACTCAATCGTAAAAATGCCAAAACTAAATATACTTTAGAGCGAGTGGGTGTCGAGGTATTTAAAGCCGAAGTAGAAAAGCGCGCTGGCCTTAAGTTTGCTGAAGTTCGCCCTTATGAGTTTACAAGTCGTGGTGACTCGTTTGGTTGGGTGGCGGGTATTGATGGTAAGCATCACTTAACTTTATTTATCGAAAACGGTCGTATTCTTGATTACCCCGGTAAATTATTAAAAACTGGCATGCGTGAAATAGCCAAGATCCACCAAGGAGATTTTCGTTTAACCGCGAATCAAAACTTAATCGTTGCCGGCGTTGCTG
Source organism: Aeromonadales bacterium (assembly GCA_012518835.1). Classification (GTDB taxonomy): domain Bacteria; phylum Pseudomonadota; class Gammaproteobacteria; order Enterobacterales; family Aeromonadaceae; genus Oceanimonas. The sequence goes on from JAAYRH010000079.1 coordinate 32,248, forward strand.
AAGCAGATAAAGCAAAAATTGAGCAGTTAGCACGAGATTATGGCTTATTAGAAGATACGGTATCTGAGCAGCGTAAAAACTCCATGGCCTGTGTTTCTTTACCCACTTGTCCATTAGCGATGGCGGAGTCGGAGCGGGTATTACCTGCCTATGTGACCGAGCTAGAAGGCTTATTAGCCAAGCACAATATTGATGATGACACTATTATCTTTCGCGTGACTGGCTGCCCTAATGGGTGTGGCCGAGCCATGTTGGCCGAAGTAGGATTAGTGGGTAAAGCGCCGGGGCGCTATAACCTGCACTTAGGTGGCAACCGCGAAGGCACTCGTATTCCGCGGATGTATAAAGAAAACATTACCGATCGCGATATTATGGCAGAGTTGGATGCGCTGATTGGTCGTTGGGCGAAAGAGCGCGAAGCCAAAGAGGGCTTTGGCGACTTTGTGATCCGTGCCGGTGTTATCGCGCCGGTCATCGACTCGGCGAGGGATTTTTATGCAGTCTAGTCTCTTACCAGACTTGCAGGAGCTAGCAACGTTAAGCGCCGAACAGCAGACTCAAGCGCTTGCCGGCATTAACCAAGAGCTAGCTACCTTAAGCGCACCCGAACGGGTGCGCTGGGCGCTAACTCATTTGCCCGGACAAGCAGTGCTGTCTTCGAGCTTTGGTATTCAATCGGCAGTGATGTTGCACCTAGTGACCCAAGAGCAAGCGAATACGCCCGTTATCTTAACGGACACTGGTTATCTGTTTCCCGAAACTTACCGTTTTATAGACCAGCTGACTGAGCGCTTAGGACTCAACCTTAAGGTTTATCAAGCTAGTTGCTCTGCGGCCTGGCAAGAAGCGCGCTATGGCAAGTTATGGGAGCAGGGCGCAGAAGGTCTTCGCCAATATAACCAGCTCAATAAAGTAGAGCCAATGCAGCGCGCCTTACGCGAGTTAAAGGCCAGTACGTGGTTTTCTGGTTTGCGCCGTAGTCAGTCTGATACCCGCACTAAATTAGAGGTATTAGGGATACAAGATGGGCGCTTTAAATTTTTACCCATTATCGATTGGAGTAATAAAGACGTTCATTATTACTTGCAGCAGTTTGATTTACCTTATCACCCGTTGTGGGAGCAAGGCTATGTGTCGGTGGGCGATGTGCAGACTACGGCTAAGTGGGAACCCGGCATGAGCGAAGCAGACACCCGCTTTTTTGGTTTGCAGCGCGAATGCGGTCTCCATCAAGCGAACGGAAGTGGCATTTAAGAACAGCTTTGCTTAACCACTAATAACTTAAAGATATAAAAAATCATTTTATATTCTTTTGCGCTCTGTCGGTGGTCTCTTATAGTAGTGACATCACCTTATTGGAGCGCAGTCATCATGGAACACCTACCTCTCTTTATTAACGTTAAACATCGCCCTTGCTTAGTGGTAGGAGGAGGGGTGGTGGCCGCTCGTAAAGTTCGGGTGTTATTAGCGCGCGGCGCGCGGCTCACCGTGGTAGCCCCTGAGTTAGGAGCTGAGCTGGCTGCCCTACAAGACCAGTTTGTTTGGCAAAATGACGTGTTTTCTGAGCACTACATTGCTGACCAGTTTTTAGTGATTGCTGCGACCAATAATGCCGAGGTGAATGCATTGGTGTATCAGTTAGCTAATCAGCGGGGGGTGTTAGTGAATAAAGCCGATGACAGTAAGCGTTCTGCAGTTATTTTTCCTTCTATTGTCGAGCGTTTTCCCTTACAAATAGCCTTTAGCACCGGCGGTGAAGCGCCTTGGTTGGCTCGCCAATTACGGGCACGGCTCGATGTTTTACTGCCCAAACACTGGGGGGCCTTAAGCCACGTAGCGGGCAAGGTACGAAAAAAAGCCCAGCTCACTTTTGATACTAGTGCCCAGCGTCGTCGCTTTTGGGCCCGCACTCAAGATGATCGTACACTCAATGCCTTACTAAAAAACGGCAACTTAGCCGCCGCCGAAGTTTGGTTGCAACAAGAGATGCAAAAAACCGCTCAAGGCGAAGTTATTCTGGTCGGTGCTGGACCGGGGGATCCTGACTTACTTACTATTAAAGCACTCAATGAATTGCAAAAAGCCGATGTGGTGTTATTTGATCAATTGGTGTCTCCCGAGATCTTGGCGTTAATTCGCCCTGAGGCAGAATGTATTTCGGTAGGTAAAAAAGCCGGCGCGCATAGCATGGCTCAAGAAGATATTAACCAGTTATTGGTCGTTAAAGCGCAAGAAGGCCATCGAGTGGTGCGCTTAAAAGGGGGCGACCCCTTTATGTTTGGCCGCGGTGCTGAAGAGTTACAAGTGTTAAAAGCGGCGGGTATTGCCTATCAGGTAGTACCGGGTATTACCGCTGCGGCGGGCGCCACGGCCTACGCGGGAATTCCACTCACCCATCGGGATCATGCACAAAGTGCAGTGTTTATTACAGGGCACGCTAAGCGAGATGGCCAAGATCCTGACTGGGAGTCATTAGCAAAACAGCGACAAACCTTAGTGATTTATATGGGATTAATGCGCTCAGCACATATTCAGCAGCAACTACTTAAGCATGGGCTAGCAAGCAGTACCCCAGTGGCACTTATTGAGCGCGGCACCACGGCGGAGCAGCGTGTCGTAAGAGGGAATCTAAGTGAGCTAAGCCAGCTAGCAGAGAAGGTAGTAAGCCCTTCTTTGATGGTGATTGGCGAGGTAGCCGCGCTTGCTGACTCATTAGCTTGGTTTAATCAGCCCGCTAAAGCAGAGCATTCGCCGCCACCCTATACTGAGCCGTTATCTGCCCTTGCTTAAGTTGCCTAGAGGCGCCAATAAGGTCTGTAGCTCACTGTGGTAATGCTCTGGTAGTGTTTCACTCATCATGGCAGCCAGTTCGTTACCTATGGTAGTAAAGCGATAGTAAAGCAGGCGTATGCCTTTGCGTTGCGGCTGTAATATTAGCTGCTGCGTACTGAGCTGTACCCGCAGCGGCATCGTCAGCGAGAGCTCACCCGACTCCAATTCAGCTTGGTGTAATAATCCCAAATCACACAACTGTAATAAACCGGCATAGGGCAGACGGTGGCTGCCTAGGTTTAAGCGTTGCTGGCGTTGTCCTTGTAGCAAGGTACGATATTGATAACCAAAGAGCAGGCGTCGATTATCATCGCCAAAGTGACAACTTAAGGCGCTGGCCTTTTGCAATAATAGGGCATCTTTTTGCGTCATATTACGCAAGCAAGTGAGCGCTTGAATAGAGCAATGACCTGGGCTGACCATTTCTTGGGTGAGGATATTAGCCCAAAACTGCTGCATAGAAGGGTGGCGAATATTTTCTGCCAGCTCTAGATAGTGACTTAACCAGTCGGGATCGGGCTCGCTGCCTACTTCGTCGTGTCCTTTTTTACCGGCTAACTGAATAATGGTTTCTAAGTTTTTTTGGCGTGCCGCTTGTTCAAGCTGACAGCGTTTTTGATAACGCTCGCCAAAACGCTGCGCTGAGTCGCCCTGCAATAAACCAGCAATACCTCGCTGCTCCGCTAATTGCTCTAGCAGGGTGGTACGGTTTTTTATTTTACTATCAGTAGTAGTAACTTTGCGATTCATGACTCGTCATTGTTAACCATGTTGACTTCATGTTAAAATAAGCCCATTACTTTTAGCTAGGGCATTTAATGTACATGCAACAACATCCAAAAGGTAAGCCCACTCTTGCTAAAGTGTTACTAGTGGTTGGTTACCTGTCGAGTTTAGGCATATTGGCGACTATCATAGCCATGATAGAATAGCGTATCGCTAAAGATAAGTTTTTTGTTAAAAAAAGAGCACCTAAGTGCTCCTCTGCTATTGTGTCTAGCGCCTGATGCTAACCAATTAGCTTAGCCTTGCTTATAGCGCTCAAACGAGCTGACAATTTCTGCTTCAGCAGCGGCTTTATCGGCCCAGCCTTCTACTTTTACCCACTTACCTGCTTCTAACTCTTTGTAACGCTCAAAGAAGTGCTTAATTTGTGCTTTTAGTAACTCAGGCAGATCATTCACATCCTGAATATGGTCGTACTCTTTAGTCAGCTTGCTGTGCGGTACCGCAACAATTTTAGCATCTTGACCGGCTTCGTCGCTCATCTGCAATACGCCGACGGGACGACAACGGATCACCGAGCCGGGTACTAATGGGTGTGGGGTAGGGACCAGAACATCTACCGCATCGCCATCAAGAGAGCGGGTTTGGTTAACGTAGCCATAGTTGCACGGGTAAAACATGGGCGTCGCCATAAAACGGTCGACAAAAATAGCGCCGCTGTCTTCATCTACTTCGTATTTAATAGGGTCGGCATTTTGTGGGATTTCGATGACCACATAAATATCTTCGGGTAGGCTTTTCCCGGCAGGTACCTGATTCAGGCTCATGAAGTTTCCTTGCTGTAGTTAATAATGAAAATAGGCGTTCATTGTAGCATGACCCTTGGCAAGCTTAGCCAAGTCCATTCACTGGCGGATATTATAACCAGTGTCGCACAGATCGCCATACCAGTGCCCAAAGCGAGGCGGGATTGTTAGAATAGTCCCATTACAACAGCCAGAGGCAGTTATGCACATTCATATTCTCGGTATTTGTGGCACTTTCATGGGGGGTATCGCGGTATTAGCCAAGCAGTTGGGTTATACCGTTACCGGCAGCGATGCCAATGTTTATCCTCCCATGAGTACCCAGCTAGTAGAGCAGGGCATTGGCTTAATTGAAGGTTACGATCCTAGCCAGCTAGATCCTCAGCCCGATTTAGTGGTGATTGGTAATGCCATGAGTCGTGGCAACCCCTGCGTAGAGGCAGTATTAAACCAGCGCATTCCTTATACCTCTGGCCCTCAATGGCTGCTTGAACATGTGCTAAAAGACCGTTGGGTGTTAGCCGTGGCCGGCACCCATGGCAAAACGACCACCGCCGCTATGTTGGCGTGGATACTAGAAGACTGTGGTTTAGAGCCTGGCTTTTTAATTGGTGGCGTACCTGGAAATTTTTCAGTGTCGGCCCGTTTGGGCGCGGCGCCGTTTTTTGTGATTGAAGCCGATGAATATGACAGTGCCTTTTTTGATAAGCGCTCCAAGTTTGTGCACTATCGACCCAGCACCGTCATTTTAAACAACTTGGAATTTGATCATGCGGATATTTTCGCTGACTTAGGCGATATTCAGCGCCAGTTCCATCATTTATTGCGTATAGTGCCCAGTCACGGTCGTATTTTAACACCGAGCCAAACGCCTGCTTTAGATGAAGTATTAACCATGGGCTGTTGGAGCGAAGTAGAATACGTGGGTGAGCAAGGGCGCTGGCAAGCACAGTTATTAACCGCCGATGGCAGTCAGTTTGCGGTTTTACTTGATGGTCAGCAGGTAGGTGAAGTGCATTGGGGCTGTATGGGCGAGCATAATGTGCATAACGGCTTAATGGCCTTAGCCGCCGCCCGACATGCAGGGGTACCGGTCAGTGAAGCCATCAAATCCTTAAACTTATTTGTGCTACCTAAGCGGCGTATGGAGCTAAAGGGCGCTATCAATAACATTAAGGTGTGGGACGATTTTGCTCATCATCCTACCGCCATTCAAACCACGCTGGCCGGCCTTAACGCACAAATTAACACTCAATCAGGGCGAATTTTAGCGGTGCTAGAGCCGCGCTCTAATACCATGAAGATGGGGGTGCATCAGCAGCCACTGGCCGACTCGCTGCAAGACGCCGACCATACTTATTTATTTCAGCCAGACGATCTTAACTGGGATCTGGCGGCGGTGGCGGCAGCGTGTCCGAACGGGAAAATTTTTAGTGAGTTAGAAGCCTTAATTGCCGTTTTAGTTGCCGAAGCTCAAGCGGGCGATCATATTTTAATTATGAGTAATGGTGGTTTTGGCGGTATTCACGACCGCTTGCTGCAACAGCTGGAGCGTAAATATGGCCACTAATTATCCTAGAGCTCAGCAAATTACCTTGGCCTTGTCTGGCGCCTCAGGCGCCCCTTATGCATTGGCGTTACTAGAGCAGCTACTCAAAGCGGGCTTACAGGTGCATTTGTTAGTATCTAGCGCCGCGCGAGTAGTGATGGCCACTGAGCAAGGCGAGCAATGGCCGGCTAAGCCCGAGGCATTAGCGGCGCTATTAACGGCACGCTACCAGGCATCGCCCGAGCAGCTTAAAGTTTATGGGAAAGAAGAGTGGTTTTCGCCGGTAGCTTCTGGCTCCGGTGCGCCCCGTAAAATGATTATCTGCCCTTGCTCTATGGGGACCTTGGCCTCTATTGCGATGGGTATTTCTGATAACTTAATTGAGCGTGCCGCCGATGTGGTGATTAAAGAGCGTGGTCAACTCATAGTGGTCCCTAGAGAGTCCCCTTATTCGGCGCTGCATTTAGAAAATATGCTAGCGCTGGCAAAGTTGGGGGTTACCATTATGCCGGCCTCGCCGGGCTTTTATCATCAACCAACCACCATTGCCGACTTAATTGATTTTATGGTGGCGCGTATGTTGGATCACTTACAGTTAGAGCATTGTCTCACCTCGCGCTGGGGTTATGCCCCGCCAAGCCGCTAACGTTATGTCAGGCTCAGTGGCATTTATGGGAGCAATAGTGATTAGCGTAGCGCGCCTATGCACAATATTGTCAATTCCGTTAGAATGTCACTTTAATAATATAGAGTCTGCTAATAGACCAACGGAGTGAGTAATGAAACACAAAGTGGATGTCCTGATCAGCACCGAAGAGGTTCAAGCTAGGATCCAAGCTTTGGGTGAGCAAATAACGGCTCATTATCAAGGGGTAGATGAGCTGGTAATGGTGGGTTTACTGCGCGGCTCTTGTATTTTTATGGCTGACTTATGTCGCCAACTGCCACTGCCGGTGCGTTTGGATTTTATGACCGCCTCCAGCTATGGTAGTCGGATGAACAGCAACCGTGATGTGAAAATTCTCAAAGATCTTGACGATGAAATTAATGGTAAGCATGTCATTATCGTCGAAGATATTATCGACACCGGCTATACCTTGAGTAAGGTGCGCGATATTTTATCGCTGCGTAATCCCGCTTCTTTAACTATTTGCTCTTTGCTAGATAAGCCCGATCGCCGCGAAGTGGAAGTGCCCGTCAACTGGATAGGTTTTACTATTCCCGATGAGTTTGTGGTGGGCTATGGGATTGACTATGCTCAGCACTATCGCAACTTACCCTATATTGGCATTGTCGTACCCCTCGATTAATTATTGTTAATATTGGCGTTAATAAATAATTAGCCTAAGGACCGGGCAGCATCACTTGCTGTGGGGGTAACTTGGGCTTTTTTCTTTTATGGAGTCAACAAGCATGACCAAAGCACTGGAGATTCAAGGCCTGCGCAAGACCTATGCCGGGGGTGTAGAGGCGTTAAAAGGCATAGATCTCACCGTGAATAAAGGCGATTTTTATGCGTTGCTCGGGCCTAATGGTGCCGGCAAGTCCACCACCATTGGTATTATTTCATCTTTAGTGAATAAAACCGCGGGGAGTGTGAAGATTTTTGGCTTTGATATCGATACCCAGCTAGAAGAAGCTAAAAAGCAGATTGGTTTAGTGCCGCAAGAATTTAACTTTAATCAATTTGAAAAAGTGCAGCAAATTGTCATTAACCAAGCGGGTTTATATGGCGTGCCCCGTAAAGAAGCTCGGGTACGCGCCGAGCGCTATTTAAAACAACTGGATCTATGGGATAAGCGCGATGTGCCTTCTCGTACTTTATCCGGTGGTATGAAACGGCGCTTAATGATAGCCCGCGCTTTAATGCATCGGCCTAAGCTGTTGATCCTCGATGAGCCGACGGCGGGAGTTGATATTGAAATTCGCCGCGCCATGTGGGATTTTTTAAAAGATATTAATGGGCAGGGGATTACTATCATCTTGACCACTCATTATCTAGAAGAAGCAGAAATGCTGTGCCGCAATATCGGTATTATCGATAAAGGGCAGCTTATCGAAAATACCAGCATGAAAAATCTTTTAAGCAAAGTGACCGCAGAAGAGTTTGTTCTTGACTTAGATACTCAAGGGGTAGAGTTGCAACTAAATGGGTTTAAGTGGCACTTGCAAGATGAGCGCACCTTGGTGGTGGAAGTGAATAAACAGCAAGGGCTTAATAACGTCTTCTTACAATTGCATGAGCAGGGCGTGAAAGTGCTCAGCATGCGTAATAAAGCGAACCGCCTAGAAGAATTATTTGTCACCTTAGTTGAGCAGGGGAGAAACAGTACATGAGTGGCAAACAGTATTACATTGCCTTTAGTAGCATATTGCATCGAGAAATAGTGCGCTTTATGCGGATTTGGGTACAAACGCTGATCCCGCCTGCCATCACTATGACCTTATATTTTGTTATTTTTGGCAACCTGATTGGCAATCGGATCGGTGAAATGGACGGCTTTTCGTATATGGCCTTTATTGTGCCTGGGTTGATCATGATGTCGGTGATCACTAACTCTTACTCGAACGTGGCTTCGTCTTTTTTTAGTAGTAAGTTTCAGCATAACGTAGAAGAATTATTAGTGGCTCCGGTGCCTACCTATGTGATTATTGCCGGCTATGTAGGCGGTGGCGTAGTGCGCGGTTTATTAGTAGGTTTGCTGGTGAGTTTAGTCTCGTTATTTTTTGTGGACTTACATATTGAGCATTTATTTAGTGTGATTTTTACTGTGTTTTTAACCTCAGTGCTATTTTCTCTGGCTGGCTTATTAAACGCTATTTTTGCCCGCAGCTTTGATGATGTCAGTATTATTCCTACCTTTATTTTAACGCCGCTGACTTACTTGGGTGGGGTGTTTTACTCGGTCACTTTATTGCCAGAATTTTGGCAAAAGTTATCTTTTATTAACCCCGTACTGTATATGGTGAACGCCTTTCGTTATGGGTTTTTAGGAATATCTGATGTGCCAGTGGGTTTAGCGTATGGCATTATTGTTGTCTTTATTGCCGCTTTTTATAGCCTAGCTTGGTATCTAATCCATACTGGTCGCGGGCTACGCACCTAAAGCCATAAGGGGTACGCTGTAAGTTAAACCGAGTGAGTACTGAAGAGTAAAATATAAAAATGATGGCAGCCATGGGCTGCCATTTTTTATGGACGACCGTAAGTAAAAGAGCACTTATGGTTGAGGTGAGATAAGCGCTACGCTATCTGTTAAAGCAAGATTAGGTTTGTTTTTTTACTTACAGTGCACAGCTTAGTGCTTATTTTTAAGCATTAGCCAAGTGGGCGTGGCCAATAACGTCGGGGTAGCCAGAATAGAAAAGCCCAGTCGTTGGTAAAATTGGGCATTGATTAACTTATCGGTTTCTAAATATAAAGCCACGTTAGGAGCTTGCTTAAACGCCATGTTAATGGTGTTAGTCAAAAGTTGGCGACCAATGCCTTTGCCTTGCCAATCATTAGCCACTGCTAATGGGCCTAAGTGCCAGTGTGGCATACTGGGATCAAGACGTGCCCAACTGCGTAACCAGTACAGTGTTTTAAATAATCCTAATGGTGAGTTACTGCTTAATAAAGCGGGTACTAATCTTAGTAATTGCGCTAAGCTTGGCTGACAACCAGCGGGGGGTAAGCATCCCATCACGCCGACTAAGTGCCCGTTATTATAGGCACCGGTTAGCTCGCCTTTAGCCTCAATATAAGCCAATAGCCCACCAAATAACCGAGTGAGTCGTTGCTCGCGTTTGCTAGCGGACTTGCCAAAGACGTTAATATGTAGCGGATTATCGCGCATCGCTATTGCACATAGCTGAGCTGCCATTGGTAATTCACTAGGGGATACGGGTTGCAGGCTAATCGTCGCCATATTAGACAGACTCCTGTGAGTAGCTAACCGATTAACCCACCATACCAATAAAAACACCGAGCAGAGAGGCTCGGTGTTTTTTTGTTTAAGGTATCGCTTAACGCGTACGGCGGTAGTTAAGCTAGCTGTAGCGGCACATTTTTGCTGGTGCGTACTATGTTGTTATCTGCGTCTAAATAAACCAAGTTTGGATCATAGTTTTCAATTTGCTGCTCAGTCATGGGCGCATAAGCACAAATAATAATGCGATCGCCTACCGCGGCTTGGCGCGCGGCGGCGCCATTAAGGGAGATCATTTTTGAACCACGCTCACCGGCAATCACATAGGTGTGAAAGCGGGCGCCGGTTTCAATATTATAAATATCGATTTGCTCATACTCGCGCATATTCACCGCGTCCAGCAAATCTTGGTCGATGGCACAAGAGCCTTCGTAATTGAGCTCAGCGTGGGTCACTCGGGCTTGGTGTAGCTTGCCTCTGAGCATAATGCGTTGCATATCCATAGTTATATTGTCTCCGTTGCTATTGCGCATGGCAGCGTTTGTCTGAGCATCCCAGCCCAGTCATTCTAAAGTTAAAGGGGCACTACTTGATTATCTATCAAGCGTGCGTTGCCTAAATAAGCGGCCATTAAAATCACCGCCGCTTGGCTGTGTTCGGTGATAGGTAATAAATTATGAGCATCGACAATATCAATGCCATCAGTTTTAAAGCCGCTGTGATCCAAGCGTTGGCGCCCGTCCTCTATGAGCTGGGCAAAGTCGCGCTCGCCGCTTTGCATGCGCTCGGCCAGCTCCTTCATGGTGGCTGCTAATATCGGAGCGATCGCGCGTTCAGCCTCGCTAAGGTAGCTATTGCGCGAGCTGAGTGCTAAGCCATCCTCGGCACGTACCGTTGGCACGCCTATTATTTCAATAGGCATATTTAAGTCGGTGACCATTTTACGGATTAGTGCTAACTGCTGATAGTCTTTTTCACCAAAACACGCTAAATCTGGCTGGACTAAATTAAAGAGTTTACAGACCACGGTACTCACGCCATCAAAGTGACCAGGACGCAGCGCCCCTTCTAATACCTCGGCAATGCCAGGTACTTGTACTCGGGTCTGCTGTTGTTGGCCGCTAGGGTACATAAGCTCAGCGCTAGGCGTAAAGAGGCCATCGGCTAAATCGCCTAACCGGTCACAGTCTTGAGCTAAGGTACGAGGGTAAGCACTAAGATCCGTTGGGTTATCAAACTGCAAAGGGTTAACAAAAATACTCACCACTACTTTATCGCAGTGCTGGCGAGCTTGGTGCACCAGCTCAAGATGCCCATTGTGTAAGTTACCCATGGTGGGCACAAAGCCAATGCGCATTCCTTGGCGACGCCAGTCAGCGACAGTGCTTCTTAGCTCATCTAGTTGCTTGAATAACTGCATACCCTACCTTTAATTAAAACTGTGCTCGGGCCCAGGAAAGATCCCCGCGGTGACGTCGGCAACGTAAGCGGCAATGGCCTCTTTAACGCTGGGGTGCTCGGCTAAAAAGTTTTTAGTGAATTTAGGCACATAACCGGTGGTTAATCCTAAGGCGTCTTGCATCACTAGCACTTGTCCGTCGGTGAGCGGTCCAGCACCAATGCCGATCACTGGAATGCGTAACTCGGCACTAATAGCGGCCGCTAAATGGCTGGGTACACACTCTAATACCAGCAGTTGAATGCCCGCCGCCACTAAGGCGTGGGCATGTTCTTTAATTTGCTTCGCTTGCTCAGTCTCACGCCCTTGTAACTTAAAGCCACCAAAAACATGGACCGACTGTGGCGTTAGTCCTAAATGGCCACACACCGGCACCCCTTGACGGGTCAGTTGACTTACGGTCTCCGCTAGCCAAGCGCCCCCTTCTAATTTAACCATATGAGCACCGGCGCGCATTAAGGTAGCGGCATTACGGCAGGCCTGCTCTGGGGTGCTGTAGCTCATAAAAGGCAAGTCGGCGACCACTAACGCTTTATCGCAGCCGTTAGCCACGCATCGAGTGTGGTAAGCCATATCTTCCATAGTGACTTTGAGGGTACTTTTTTCGCCTTGTAATACCATGCCTAACGAGTCGCCAATTAAAATAGCGTGGACGCCGGCTTGCTCAAAGACTTGAGCAAACGTCGCGTCATAGGCAGTGATCATGGCAATTTTCTGCTGCTCTTGTTTCATGGCGAGCAGGCGAGCCGTAGTAACTTTACTCATAGGTAGTTCCTTTACTGTGAGGGCAGTTGCGTGATGTCATCAGCCTGACAGCTAAGTAGCAATTGCGCCAACGGGGTGCCACAGGGCAATACCAAATCGGGAGCAAGATCCGCCAGTGGGTAGAGTACAAACGCACGTTGCTTCATATCATAATGAGGAAGAGTTAAACGTTCGTCCTCGTAAATAATATCGCCATATAGCAGCATATCTAAGTCTAAGGTGCGCGGCCCCCAACGCTCGACTTTGCGTACTCGGCCTTGCTGTTGCTCTATGGCCTGCAAGGCATCTAATAGTGCTAATGGACTAAGCTCAGTATCAAACATAGATACACCATTGATAAAGCACGGTTGATCCGCAGGCCCCATGGGCTGGCTTTGATATAAAGGTGAATGAACAATCTGATTAGGGTGCGCTAATTTTGTTAAAGCCGCTTGGGCGGCTTTAATCTGGGCTAGAGGCTGATTTAAGTTCGCACCTAAGGCGATAAATACGCGACTCATGCTTCTTTTTTCTTACGAGGGCGGCGGCGCGGGCGACGACGACTTTTAGGAGCATCGTCATCGCGAGCTCTAGCACGCGGGTTAGGCGCTCTGCGACTTTGCGGTTGGCGCTCGACTGGATTCGCTTCTTGAAAATCGGTCCACCACTGGGCCAGCTCTTCTAATTCAGGATCTAACTTAGCTCTTAGCAGTAAAAAGTCATAACCGGCACGAAACTTTGGGTGTTCTAATAACCGTAAAGGACGCTTGCCACTGCGCTTGGTGAGTCTGTCTTGTAGTTGCCAAATATCACGAACCACAGTGCTAAAACGGCGTGGGATGGCGACACTTTTAACTTGGCGAGATAACACTTCATCGTTGGCCAATCGAGAAGCATCGTAGAAGTTTAATCCTCCCTCGTGCATAAATTGCTGCGTTCGAGTTTCAACTGGGCCCCATAGCAAAGCAGCATATAAGAAGGCCGGGGTGACTCTTAAGCCCTCGGCGAGGCGCTGATCGGTATTGGCCAGTGCCAGCTCAATAAATTGATTGTAATAATCGCTTCCTTGCCCCATCACCTCGGCGGCTTCGGGAAACAAGGGGGCAAATAAGTCATAGTGCTGCAGTAAGCGATAGGTTGCTAAGCCTTGGCCCGCTAGCAATAGTTTAAGAGTTTCTTCAAACAGTCGTGCCGGTGGAATATCACGGAGCAGCGGCGCCAGTGTGGTGATAGGTGCTTCGGTTTCTGGGCTAATAGTTAAGCCCAGTTTAGCTGCAAATCGCACCGCACGGATCATGCGTACCGGATCTTCACGATAGCGGGTTTCTGGGTCACCAATCAATACCAAACGGCGGGCTTCTAAATCGGCTAACCCATTAGCAAAGCCTACCACGCTAAAGTCGGCAATATTGTAATATAAAGCATTAACGGTAAAGTCGCGGCGCTCGGCATCTTCTTCTATAGTGCCGTAGACATTATCCCGTAGCAGCATACCTTCAGAGGACTGATCAGAAAGGTTTTTATTGGTATTGACCTCATGGTGGTGACCACGAAAGGTAGCCACTTCAATGACGTCACGGCCAAATAAAATATGAGCTAAGCGAAAACGCCGGCCTACCAAGCGACAGTTACTAAAAAGCTGTTTAACTTGATCGGGAGTCGCGCTGGTGGCGATATCGAAGTCTTTGGGCTGACGGCCCAGCAGTAAGTCACGCACACCACCGCCGACTAAATAAGCCTCAAAGCCAGATTTATGTAGGCGATAAAGTACTTTCAGGGCGTTTTCACTGATTTGTTTGCGCGAAATACCATGTTGGTCGCGCGTCAGCACCACGGGTTGCAAGGGCAACGCCTCCTGTTGTCGGGGTAGCAACTTTTTACAAAAGTTGACAATGTGGGAAAAAATAGGACACCTCGCAAGGCCTTTAAGCTAAAAAAAACGGCGCACTATAATAGCGCGAGAGGCTGAAAATGCGAACTGTTTGCGCATTACAGCGTAATATTTGTGCTATGAGGCACCTTATCTAAGCACCAATGTAACCGCGCCCACGCTAGCAGTTCATGAGGAGGTGCTTTGAACATGGAGTTGGGCGGTTGTTGCCCAAGAAACGTTAACGCCCGCCACAACAGCTGGCTGGGGCAATCTGCAGGAATAGCTGGTGCATTAAGGTGTTTAGACAACTTTTTTCCATCATTACATACCAGTGGTAAATGCAGCCATTGGGGGACGGGCGCATCCAACTGCTGATAAAGAGCGATTTGACGGGCCGTTGGCTGTAATAAATCTGCGCCGCGTACCACTTCGGTAATGCCTGCAGCGGCATCATCAATCACTACCGCGAGGTTATAAGCATAAAAACCATCGCGGCGGCGAACAATAAAATCTTCTTCTGCCAACCCAGCAGGAATAGCAATAGTACCTTGTAAGCGGTCTTGAAAGTGATAAATCGGTTGTTTGACTATTAACCGAGTAGCACTGTGGGTCGCAGGCAAGTTTAAATGCCGACAATGACCGTCATAGTAAGGGCCGCGAGTGGCTATTTGTTTACGACTACAATGGCAATAATAAGTCAGGCCCGACCTGGCCCATTGCTCTAAAACAGCCTGATACACCTCGAGGCGTTGGCTTTGATATACTACAGCGCCGTCCCAGTGTAAGCCCAGTTTATCTAAGGTGGTTAATATATCGTCTGCCGCACCCGCCACTTCTCGGAGGGGATCTAAATCTTCAATACGAAGTCGCCATTGGCCATGCTGGCTTTTAGCTTGCAGATAGCTGCCTAGAGCCGTCACTAAAGAACCAAAGTGAAGGGGGCCGCTAGGAGAGGGAGCAAAGCGCCCAACGTATGGTGTGGGCGCGCTGTTACTCATAATGGCTTAGTAACCGGCCATTTGTCGTTCTTTGATTTCGGCTAGCGTCTTACAATCGATACATAAATCGGCAGTCGGTCTTGCTTCAAGACGGCGAATCCCGATTTCTACACCGCAGTGCTCGCAAAAGCCGAAATCATCTTCTTCGATTTGCTGCAGGGTTTTTTCGATTTTCTTGATGAGTCTACGTTCCCGGTCTCGAGCCCGTAGTTCAAGAGCAAACTCTTCTTCTTGTGCCGCTCTGTCCACCGGATCGGGGAAGTTAGCTGCTTCATCTTTCATATAGCCCACGGTGCGATCCACTTCTTCGCGCAACTGATTGCGCCAGGCACCCAGAATTTTACGAAAGTGCGTTTTCTGCTCCTCGTTCATGTATTCTTCGTCGGGCTTAGCCTGGTAGGGCTCAACACCGGCAATGGCCAGAATACCGAGAGATTTTTTGGTTTCGACTGCTGGCATTCCGTATCTCCTAAAAGCAATATTGCGCCAACCAATGTTAAGAAGCGGCTATCTATAGCAGAAACTGCCTTAGGAAGGCAATTATGTAATGCAATTTCTGCGAAAATGGTCTTGCTAGGGGACTCAAAGCTTCTTTTTTGGCGATTAAAGAATCTAAAAAGTGACCCCCCCCTTGGTTCGCTTCTGGTTAAGCTCCCTTAATGGGTTCTAAATTTACCGTTTCAAGAGTAGCAGCTAGCAAAAAGCTCGCCGCCACTTCAGTTTGTGTATCAATGATAGGTGTTATTGTGGAATTTACTGCAGAGTTACTAGAAGGGCGCTTAGTAAAGCGCTATAAGCGCTTTTTAGCCGATGTATTATATCAAGGCGCTGAGCTCACCTTACATTGCCCTAATACCGGAAAAATGACCGGATGTGCTGAGCCGGGCTGGCGCGTGTATTTTTCTATTGCCGATAATCCTAAGCGTAAATACCCTCATACGTGGGAGTTAGTAGAAAATGCGCAGGGAGAGCTGATTTGTGTGAATACCCAAAGAGCCAATCAGCTCGTTGCACAAGCCCTAGCAGATAAGAAAATTGATACCTTAGCAGGCTATCAACAAATCATCCCCGAAGCTCGCTACGGACAGGAAAATAGTCGTATCGATTTTTTATTGCGCCAAGCCGGCCTTCCTGATTGCTACCTAGAAGTGAAAAGTGTCACCTTATGCAGTGAGCACACCTCAGGGTTAGGTTATTTTCCTGACACGCAAAGCGTGCGCGCACAAAAGCATGTACGCGAATTAATTGATTGTGTACAACAAGGTCATCGGGCGGTGTTGTTATTTTGCGTGCTACATACCGGCATACACTATGTGCGCCCCGCCGCGCACCTTGATGCTGAATATGCCGCCTTAGTGACCCAAGCGCATGCTATGGGAGTGGAATGTATTGCGTGGCGCGCCAAGATTAGCCCGCACGGGATGCAGCTTGTGGAAGAGCTGGAATTCCAGCTTAGCGAAGCAGTTAATCCTTAAGCGGCCACCGAGATTGAATACGATAATAGGGCCCTTGCTCGGTGTGAGTAGACTGATATAAGCACAGCTCGCTTGGGCGATATATTAATGGAGTGATAGCCGGTAGTTCCGGTAAGCAAGGATGGCGAAATAGCGTAACATGCGGCCGATAAGCGCGATGCGGCGGGGCTAGTTTAAGTGAGCCACAGCGGTTATTGAGCTCTTGATAAAGTGTGGTTAATTCGACGGGCACTGTCGTGGGGCCGATCCACACGACGTTAGCGCGAGGAAAGCAACCTAATTGCTCCAAGCGTAACATAAAGCGTGGCAGCGCCATGGTGGACAGCTGGCTAAGCAACGAAGTGTATTGGCGTTCAGTTAGATTGCCTAAAAAACGTAGCGTCATATGCAGCTGCTCCGGCGGGATCCGTCGCCCAGATAGCGATAGTTTATCTTGTATTAGACCAAGAGGCGTCGCCAAAGAAGTGGCAGGAAAACCTAAAAATAAGCGTTGTGTTTCTGACATGCCGAGCATAGTCCTTTGGCGGTGCATTTGGCACAATATTACCGATTTTTTGTATAGCAGGTAACTTGATATCAATAGGTTTACAAAGTGACTCAGCTTCCCATCACAGCGGCATTGCCTCAACTAGAGGCGGCTTTGGATGCCAATCAAATTATTATTGAAGCCCCGCCGGGCGCGGGTAAATCTACTTGGTTGCCGCTGTGGTTATTAAAGCAATCGGCCATTAGCGGGCGCATTATTATGCTTGAGCCCCGACGATTAGCCGCACGCACCATTGCGCAATATTTGGCAAGCCAGCTAGGAGAGACCGTCGGCCAGCAGGTGGGTTATCGCATGCGTGGCGAACAGCGCACCAGTCAACACACTCGGTTAGAAGTGGTGACCGAAGGGGTGTTAACGCGAATGCTGCAAGCTGATCCTGAGCTAACCGGCGTGGGATTACTTATTTTCGATGAGTTTCATGAGCGTAGCTTGCAAGCAGATTTAGCGCTGGCATTTGCATTAGAATGTCAGCAGCTAAATGAGCATCTTAAAATCATTATTATGTCCGCTACGCTAGAGGGTATGGACTTAGCGCCACTGCTGCCCGACGCTCAGTATGTACATAGCCAAGGTCGTAGCTTTCCCGTTACCGTAAACTACCAGCCCCGCAACCAGCATACTCGGCTGGAGGAGGCCATGGGGCGGGCTATTCTAAGTATGCTCGCCCAGCATCAAGGCAGTTTGTTGGCTTTTTTGCCGGGCGAGCGAGAAATTCGCCATACTCAACGTTGGTTAGCAGAAAAAATAGCGGCTGATATTGAAGTTAGACCCTTGTATGGGCGCTTATCGTTAGCCGAGCAAATGGCGGCGATAGCACCGGCTAAGACAGGGCGACGTAAAGTAGTATTAGCCACGAATGTAGCAGAAACCTCTTTGACTATTGAAGGAATTCACTTAGTGGTCGACTCTGGCTTAGAGCGCCAAGCAGAATTTGAACCTCAGTCGGGCATGATCCGCTTACACAGTCGTTATATTGGTCAGGCCTCGGCCACGCAAAGAGCGGGCCGTGCGGGGCGCTTGGCGCCGGGCCAGTGTTTGCGGTTATGGAGCCAAGAACAAGATGCGCGCTTAGCACAGCGTCGCCCACCAGAAATAGCGCACAGTGATCTTGCGAGCTTGGTAGTAGAGTGCGCTGCCTGGGGCGCGCCGCCAGAGCAGTTACCCTTATTAACACCGCCCCCTGAGCCCTTATTAGCGGCGGCTCGTCACCAAGTTATGGCGTTGGGCTTATTACAAGATCAACAGCTAACACCGCTGGGGAAGCAAGTCTGGCAATTAGGCTGTGAGCCTTGGTTAGGAAAGCTGTTGCTTACGGCATTAGCATGGCAGCGACAAGGCCATAGCGGTGCCTTAGGAGACGGCGTGTATTTAGTTAGCTTACTCGAAGAAGGGCGCAGTATTCCCGGAACACTGTCTGGGCAAATATTGGTACGACAAAAAAGCTTAGCGCCTTTAGCCAAGCTGTGGTTTAAACGCTTACAGCAAACACCTGAGTTGCCTAGTGGCGAGTATATTGGGCCTTTGCTTGCCACCGCCAAGCCTGACTGGGTAGCTCAACTGCGCCAACAGGGGCGTTATGGACTAGCAGGCAGTTTAAGTGCCGACTTGCGCCACGATAGCCCGTTAATGGGCAAGGAAATGCTGGCGATAGCCCAGCTGGGGCGCACCGAGCGTGGCATTGTGATCCATGGAGCCGAGCCTATTACTTTAGGCCAGCTAGAACGCTGGGTACCACAGCACTTTAGTACCATAGAACAGCTTAGTTGGGACTCAAATGCCGACAGGGTCACGGCCGAGCGCCAGTGGGTTTTTAGAGGGCTGGTGTTACACAGCACGCCCCTCGCCAACATCAGCGCACCACAAAAAGCTCAATGCTTGTTAAGCGAGATCATCCGCCGTGGCTGGTCTGCTTTACCGCTCAATGAGCAAGCTCAACAATACTGGCAGCGTTTAACCTTAGCCGGACAAAAGTTGGCCGACCGCGGCTTTACTCCTTGTGAGCCAGCTCAGTGGTTAGCCGAAGCAGAGCAGTGGCTATTGCCTTATCTGACGGGGCTTAGCCGCTGGGAAGAGTTAAGTAAGCTGCAATGGAGCGAGATTTTTAAGGCCCGTTTAGACTGGCCTCAGCAGCAATTGCTAGATACTCTGCTGCCCAGCACGTTAAGATTGGCTACAGGAACCCAAGCCGCGCTTCGCTATCAAGCAGAGGGCGACCCTATTTTACCGGTACGATTACAAGAAATGTTTGGTCAGTCGACTACACCTTTGTTAGCTGAAGGGCGAGTGGGCTTGATTATAGAGCTACTTTCACCAGCACGACGACCCTTGCAAGTAACGCGTGATCTCGCAGCTTTTTGGGCTGGGGCCTACGAGGACGTAAAAAAGGAAATGCGCGGTCGTTATCCTAAACACTATTGGCCTGATGATCCGGCAAATGCCACGCCAACCCGATACACCAAGAGACATATGAAGCAATAATTATGGCTAAAAAACCCCGTAAAACTAAAAAAAAGCCCGTTAAACAGCGTCGCTCCTGGTGGGGCTTATTGCTGAAAGTCAGTTTGGCCTTAGCGGTATTAGTTGCCATATTTGGCATTTATTTAGACAGTAAAGTACGCGAGCGCTTTGATGGCCAAAAGTGGGCACTACCGGCACTGGTTTACAGTCGCCCGCTGGAGCTATTTCCCGGACAAAGATTGTCTCATGCTCAAATGCTGCGCGAGTTACAGCTGCTAAACTATCGCAAAGTGGCCTCGCCAAGTCGGCCGGGCGAATATTCGGTGGGCAGTAATCGTATTGAAATTCATCGTCGCTCTTTTAACTTTTCTGATGGCGCTGAAGCCGCTCGTAATATGTTGCTCACTTTTGCTGGGCAGCGACTCGAGCGCATGCAAAACCCCGACAATGGCCGTGAACTTGGCTATGCACGTATGGATCCGGTGTTACTAGACCGACTAAACGTAGAAAAACGTGAAGACCGCTTGTTAGTGCGCCTCGATCAAGTGCCGGAGTTACTGACTACCGCCTTATTAACCGTAGAAGACAAAGACTTTTATAAACATGGTGGCGTCTCACCGATGGCCATCATGCGTGCCTTAATGGTAAACATTAAAGCGGGCCGTACGGTGCAAGGGGGCAGTACGCTAACCCAGCAATTAGCGAAAAACTTCTTTTTAACTCAAGACCGCAGCCTATGGCGCAAAATCCAAGAAGCCTACATGGCGGTGATCATCGACTTTCGTTATGACAAAGATGACATCTTAGAAGCCTATTTTAATGAGGTTTACTTAGGACAAAATGGCTCCCAGGGAGTGTTTGGCTTTGGTTTAGCCAGCTACTTTTATTTTGGCTTACCCCTGAATGAGCTTAATCCTGAGCAAATGGCCTTAATGGTCGCGTTAGTCAAAGGTCCTTCTTATTACGATCCTTGGCGTAACCCAGAGCGCGCGCAGCAGCGCCGCGATCTGGTGTTGCGTTTATTGGCCACCGAAGGGCATCTAGATAAAGCAACTTACGAAAAAGCGATTAATACGCCATTGCAGCTCATTGAGCGTGGCCGTATGGGCTATGGCCGTACTCCGGCCTTTATGGGGCTGTTACGCCAAGAGCTACAGCAGCAATTTGGCGATGATTTCTTACGCCAAAATGGCCTAAAAATCTTTAGTAGTCTCGATCCCATCGCGCAGCACAGTGCTGAGCAAGCGGTGATCAAACAGCTGGGGCAATTACGTACTAATACCAATAAGCCAGAATTAGAAGGCGCTATGGTAGTAAGTAATTGGCGTAAAGGGGAAGTGAGTGCTGTGGTTGGCGGAGCCGATCCGAGCTTTGCTGGTTTTAACCGTGCTCTAAGCGCACGCCGCCCCATAGGTTCGTTAATCAAGCCGCCTATTTATGCCCAAGCATTAGCCGGAGGTTACACATTAGGCAGCATGATTGATGATAAGCCCATACGGTTGCGCAACGAAGGTGGCAGTGTCTGGGAGCCTAAAAACTACGATCGCCAATTTCGTGGTCAGGTAATGTTAGTGGATGCCTTGGCTAAATCACTGAACGTGCCGACCGTTAACTTAGGCATGGCGGTGGGAATCGAAAAAGTGATTAAAGGACTAAACCAGATGGGGGTACAACAAATGATACCGGCTTACCCTTCATTGATGTTAGGTACTTTAGAATTATCACCGCTCGAAGTGAACCAGCTGTATCTTACGCTTGCTAACCAAGGGCTATATCAGCCCCTGACCTCTATTCGTGCGATTCAAGACGATAATGGTGAGTTACTGTATCAGCATAATGCCAAGGCTAATCGCGTGTTAGCCGAGGACGCTGGCTACTTAGCCTTATACGGCATGACTAAGGTGGTAGCAGGTGGTACAGCGTCGTTTTTAGCTGCCCGTTTCCCAAATAAGAGAATGGCTGGTAAAACAGGTACCACTAATGGTCTTCGTGATGCCTGGTTTGCTGGACTCGACAATGAGGAGTTAGTTAGTGTCTGGGTAGGTCGTGATGACAATGGTGTGACCGGATTAACCGGCTCTAGCGGTGCTTTACGAGTCTATAGCCGTTACTTAGATGACCGAGGAGTCAATGCTTTGGAGTTGCAAGCTCCGCAAGGGATCAGAGACGTTAGCTTCTCTTTAAGTGATGGCATGCCGGCGGATCCTCGCTGTGAAAATACCCGTTTGCTACCCGCAGAAATGGCTACCTTGCCGCAGATTCGAGGTTGCCAGCCCGCGAAGCCGGCGATACAAGAAGCCGGTGAGCAAGTCGGTGATTGGCTGCGCGATATCTTCGATTTTTCAAGATAATGCTTTCGTCACCAAGATTAAGTCGTGCCACATAAAATAAAAAGGCCCGCTCTGTCACAGAGCGGGCCTTTTTGTTCATACATTTTATTTTGTCTGGTGCTATTTAGTTAGCTTTCATGGCTGCAAACGCTTTATCAGCCGCAGCTAGGGTATGAGCAATTTCCTGCTCGCCGTGGGCTAGTGACATAAAGCCGGCTTCAAAAGCGCTGGGTGCCAAATAAACACCTTCTTCTAGCATGAGGTGGAAGAAACGTTTAAAAGCGTCAATATCGCCACGAGTGACTTGTTCATAGCTGCTGATATTTTTTTCTTCAGTAAAGAAGAAACCAAACATGGCGCCCACTTGAGTAGTAGTAAAAGGGATGTCATGCTTATCGGCCGCGGCTTGTAGACCGTCCACTAGGGCTTTAGTGCTTTGCTCAAGTTGCTCATAAACACCGGGCTCACTAATGGCATTTAAGGTGGCCAATCCGGCGGCCATTGCCACGGGATTGCCCGACAGGGTACCAGCTTGATACACAGGGCCAATAGGCGCGAGGGCTTGCATAACCTTGCGGCTACCACCAAAGGCACCTACCGGCATACCCCCGCCAATAATTTTACCTAAGGTAGTGAGATCAGGAGTGACGTTAAAGCGCTGTTGTGCTCCACCTAAGGCGACGCGAAAGCCACACATCACCTCATCAAAGATCAGTAAGGCATTATATTGATCACAAATCTCGCGTAAGCCTTGTAAAAACCCCTCAGCAGGTGGAATACAGTTCATGTTGCCGGCAATGGGCTCGACAATAATACAAGCAATGTCTTCTGGAGCCGCTGCAAAGGCTGCCTTTACTGAGTCAAGATCGTTAAAAGTGGCGGTCAGAGTGTGTTTAGCAAAGTCTGCAGGTACCCCTGGGGAGTTGGGCTGGCCTAAAGTTAGTGCGCCGGAGCCGGCTTTCACTAATAAACAGTCAGCATGACCGTGATAGCAACCTTCAAACTTTAAAATCTTATCACGACCAGTGTAGCCTCGAGCTAAACGAATGGCACTCATGGTCGCTTCAGTACCTGAGCTCACCATGCGCACCATTTCCATGGATGGCACCAGTTGGTTTACTTTTTCGGCCATGGTAACTTCGCCCCGGGTGGGTGCCCCAAAGCTTAAACCATGCTCTACCGCTTCTAGTACGGCGTCTTTAACGACCTTTGCATTGTGTCCCAAAATCATCGGGCCCCAAGAGCCCACATAATCCACATAAGCATTGCCATCGACGTCATAAAGATAAGCGCCTTCGGCTCGCTCAATAAAGCGTGGTGAACCTCCTACGCCGTTAAAAGCGCGCACCGGTGAGTTAACGCCACCAGGAATAAAACGGCGAGCTTGGGTAAATAGATCGTCAGACTGAGACATAGAATATCCTTTGGGTTAATAAAGCGGCGGCACGAGTGCCGAAGTGATTCGACTATAACAAAAAGCACTGACAGCGAAAATGATCGACGCCTACTTGCTGGTGTCGACGCCGACCTTTTGGCACAATTAGCTCCTTATTTAGATGAGTAATTAACTTATGTCTCAGTGGCTGCGCGCGCTTATTATTGGCTCTGTAGTACTTAACCTGTTATTAGTGCTGGGGTTAGGTTACGGTGGCTTTCATTACCAAGCGCAACAATCTTTACTTGAGCAGCAACGGCTAGCAGCCAGTGCCCAGCGCAAAGAAGTGCTGGCTTTGCAGTTGGATGTGCAAACGTTACTAAGCAGCGAAAGTCATCAGCTATTACAGCTAGAACAACAAGCCGAGCAATTAACTGAGCAAGCCCAGCAATTAGCTCTTTATCAGCAAGTGCTCGCTCCCGATGGCAGTGGTGGCTTGACGTTGGCGCAAGAAGAAATTACGCCTTTGGCTGAGGTTGGGCACTTTGCTTACCGGTTAGTATTGTTGCACCCTCATAACAAGGACGCTCGCTTAACAGGCCAAGCTCAACTTAGGGTGCGAGCGCTACAAGAGGGGCAGTCAGTGCTATTAGACCCGGCACAACTTGGTGTCACTCCGGTAACCTTGGACTTTCGCCACTTTCAGGTCTTGACCGGACAACTACAATTACCCACAAATAGTGTGCCCCAAACCCTAGAAGTCCAGTTAACATTAGATAACAGCGAGTCACGCACCTTAAGCCTTAATTGGCCTAGCGCTAACAATACTTGATCTGTTTACTGGGGTATTAGATAATTTGTTCAATAACTAAGCTAAGAGGTAATGATGAGCCAAGCAAATCCTTTGCCAATCGAGATGAGCGATGCGGCGGCGGCCAAAATACAGGCCCTGATCAGTGAAGAGGAAAACCCTGAGCTGCGCCTGCGAGTGTACATCACTGGGGGTGGTTGTTCGGGTTTTGAATACGGTTTTACGTTTGATGAGAAAACCAACGAAGGTGATACTGTTATTGAAAAAAATGGCGTCACCATGGTGGTCGATGGCATGAGTCTACAATATTTAGTGGGTGGTACCGTTGACTATATTGATGGCTTAGCGGGCTCGCGCTTTTTAGTTACTAACCCTAATGCGACCAGTACTTGTGGTTGTGGATCTTCTTTTAGTGTCTAAGGCAACAGCATTGATGGCGGTGACGTATGTCAGTATTTGATTGGTTTAGCGGCGCCGATAAAGGCAGCCCCGATGCTCCCAGCGTAGACAGTAGCGACAAGCTGGCGCTTTATGAAAGTGCGTGGTGTCCGTTTTGTGAGCGGGTCAGCCGCACTATTGAGCAGTTAGGACTAGATATTCAACGTTGTGACACCGGGCAAGCCGCGCATGCTCAAGCCTTAGTTGCCGGTGGTGGCAAACGTATGGTGCCCTGCCTAAGAATAGAAACCGCGCCTGATGAATATTTTTGGTTATATGAGTCGGCGGATATCATGGCGTATTTACGTGCTCACGCTGAGCGGCAAAAGTGATCGACTTTCAGTTACATCCACAGTTGAGTGGCGATACTCAATGGCTAGGTGACTTGCCTTTATGTCAGGTGTTATTGGCTAATGACAGCCGCTACCCGTGGTTAATCCTTGTGCCTAGGCGCGCCGGCACTCGTGAGCTGCATGAGTTAAGCGAAGCTCAGCAACAGCAATTTATGCGAGAGTCGAGCGCTGTTAGTCAGCTTATGGCAAGTGAGTTGGCGGCGGATAAAATTAATATCGCAGCGCTAGGAAATATGGTGCCACAGCTACACGTGCATCATGTAGCGCGCTTTACTAGTGATGACGCCTGGCCCGATCCCATCTGGGGCAAGTTCCCGGCACTGGCCTATGCTGAGCTGGCTGCTGAAGTCACATGGTGGCAACAGCGGCTCGGTACACTTGTTACGTTTTCCCCTTCACGCTCAAATTAGCTTACACAGACGCACTAAGATTCTTTTAATTAAGAGGTGTGCTTGACCTGTCTTGCTAGGCAAGCCGCTCGCGTTTTTAACAGTCTTTCCAATTTATCCGCTATTCCAGTAATATGCGGGCTTAATTTTATTGCGTCTATCCATAATTGTTGCGAATAGTCAGCGCTATTCGCAACCGTTATTTAGGTGCACAACATAGGAGTAGAGTGGGCATGGCTCAGTTAGCAGCGGCATTAGCAGAAATAAAACGCGGTATCGACGAGATACTGGTAGAAGATGAGCTGATCGCAAAACTAAAACTTAATCGCCCGTTGCGGGTCAAGTTAGGCATGGATCCCACGGCGCCGGATATCCATTTGGGACACACGGTTATTCTCAATAAATTGCGCCAGTTTCAAGACTTAGGGCACCAAGTTTTGTTATTAATTGGCGACTTTACAGCCCAAGTAGGGGATCCCAGCGGTAAAAACTCCACTCGCCCGCCATTGACGCCTGAAGAAGTAGCCGCTAATGCGCAGACCTATGCCGAGCAAGCCTTTAAAGTATTAGATCCGGCAAAAACCGACATCGTCTACAACTCTCATTGGTTAGGAAAGCTAGGGGCTACGGGTCTTATTCAGTTAGCGGCCAAGCAAACGGTAGCGCGTATGTTAGAGCGTGATGATTTTAAAAAACGTTATAGCTCGAATCAGGCCATTGCGATTCATGAGTTTATTTATCCGCTGTTACAAGGTCATGACTCGGTTGAGCTTAAAGCCGATATCGAGTTAGGTGGTACCGATCAGAAGTTTAACTTGCTGATGGGGCGTGAGCTGCAAAAAGAAGCCGGGCAGTCCCCACAAGTGGTGATCACCATGCCTTTATTAGAAGGCTTAGATGGTGTGAAGAAAATGTCTAAGTCGGCTAATAACTATATTGGCGTCGATGAAGCACCGGCAGAGATGTTTGGTAAAATCATGTCGCTGTCCGATGATATGATGTGGCGCTACTTTGAGCTGCTTTCTCGTCGTAGTTTAGAAGAGCTGGCCGCTTTGCATCAACAAGTGGCCGAGGGCACCAATCCTCGTGATATTAAGATTTTATTAGCCAAAGAAATTATTACTCGTTATCACGATGCTACTGCGGCCGAGCAGGCGCATCAGGCCTTTGTGGATCGCTTTCAAAAGAATGCCATTCCCGATGACATGCCAGAAGTGACTCTGGTTGCGCAAGGCGAAGGGCTAGCGATTGCTAACTTATTAAAAGACGCCCAACTGGTGGCTTCTACTTCTGAAGCCTTGCGCATGATCAAACAAGGTGCGGTGCGAGTTGATGGTGATAAGTTGGAAGACACTAAGGCGGTCGTTAGCCAAGGGGTGGCCGTATACCAAGTGGGTAAGCGTAAGTTTGCTCGAGTAACGGTGGCGTAACTAGCTAGCAAACCAAGTGATGGTGCAAAGGCCGCTTTTGTAAGCGGCCTTTTTTATAGGCTAGCGGTGCAAAGCAAAGATAGGTAAGGATAAATGCCAACGAATAGCAGCGGTACGTAAGATAAGAGTACCAGACATGCCTAAAACGGTGGCCAGTAACGTTGCCATTCCTAGCGCGAGCGAACCCGTATAAATAATGCCACCCAACACACTGGCAGTGGCATAAATTTCGCGCTGCAATACCATGGGAATTTCTCGGGCTAATACATCGCGGATCATGCCACCGGCGACGCCGGTAATAACGCCCATCACCACAGCAACCATGCCAGAGTAACCATATTCCAGCGCTTTTTCGGCGCCAATAATGGTAAAAATAGCTAAGCCAAAGGCATCGGCCAACGGCAGAATATACCAAGGTAAGCGCCGTGGGAGTTTAGCCATAAACTGGCCAATTAAAGCGGTGCCTAAAATCACCCATAAGTACCAAGAGTCCACGGTCCAAAATACCTTGTCGGCCCCAATGATAAGGTCTCGAATAGTACCGCCGCCAATAGCGGTAACCGCCGCCAGTACGATGACGCCAAAGCCATCCATGCGCAAGCGCCCCGCCATTAATACGCCCGAAAAAGCAAATACCGCCGTACCAAATAAATCACTCCAGTAGAATATAGTCTGCATGAGCGGCTGCATTAATAAGTCCTCTTCCATAAGGTAATAAGTGGTTGGGTTTAGCGTCCTAATTCTGTGAGGACACGTGCCTTATCGAGCTGCTGGCAGAGAGTGCGGATCCCTTGAGGGGTGCGAGTAGTAAAGCGATTAAGTAAATTAGTATCAATGGTAAGTAATTGCTTATTGGCTACCGCTGTTAAGGCGGGCCATTGCTGCCATCGTTGTAAGTCTTCGCTATTGCCCGCCACTATCACTTTGGGATCTTGCGCTAATACTTGCTCTGCATTCACTTGCGGATAAGGAGCGGGGCTGTTGCCCATAATATTAACGCCTCCACATAGCTCGATGGCTTGGCCCATCCACGTCGTGTTATTGGCTGACATTAAAGGGGAGCTGGCAATTTGATAGAAGACGCTGATCGGTTTAGCCTCGGCGTAGTCTACGGTTAAATCGGCTAACTCTTGCTGATACTGAGCTACTACCGCAGCGGCTTGTTGCTGGGTCCCCGTTAGCTCACTTAGTGCTACTAACTCATCAGCGAGAGCAGCAAAGTTCTGCGGCTCAGAGTAAAAGACGGGGATCCCCAACTGGGCTAAAGGCTGGACTTGCTGGCGCTGAGCGCTGTCCCAGACCACAATTAAATCGGGCGCTAGCGCTAATATTTGCTCCACATTTAAAGAGCGATAGTTGGCGACTTTGGGCAGTTGGTTGGCTGCCGCCGGATAATCACTGGACTCATCTACCGCAATCACGCGCTCACCAGCATCAATAGCAAACAGCATCTCTGTAGCGTGAGGAACCAAACTCACAATGCGTTGCGCAGGGGCGGCACTCACCACCGAGCTGAGCGCCACGCTCAACCAGAATAAAAAAGTGGGTTTAACCATAGAAATAAGGTACCAATAATAGCAACCAAGCTAAGGACAGCCAGAACAACAAGGCCACAGTCAATCGCACCAATAAACGGCGACAACTTTCTAAGGTAAGTAACTGACTGGTGCCTAATTTAGGATAATACTCGGTAGTCTGGGTATAGCGGCGCGGACCGCCAAGTCCACTGTCTATGCCCGCACCCGCCACAGCCAGTAATCGACCCGCTGCCGGATAGGCCCATAGCTTACCCTGAGGCCAGGCTTTAAGAGCGCGCTTTGAGCCTGGGTAAATTAACAAGGTAAACGCCAGTAAATGCACAGGTAGCCATGCCAACGCGCGATAACTAACCGAGGCCAGCTGACCAAATAATCGCCAAGGGGCTAACTTTACCGGCCAAGCTTGCACAGCCAAGCGCAGTAATCCAAACGCTAAGGCACTATAAATACCACCCGCTAAATACCAAAACAGCAGCGCAAAGTCTGCCGCGAGTCGCAAAGTGCTGGTTTCAGCCACGGCTTTATACACGCCTAACGGAGACAGCGCCTCAGTATGGCGTAAACATAAAGGAGCTAAACTTAAGCGAGCTAATGGCGTTTGTTGCTGTGCATGCGTTAAACAAGCGGGCACCGCTTGTCTAAGCCGGCCTAAATCGAGAAATAACCACAGTAACAGCGGCTCCAATAGTGACGGCCAAGGCGCAAGAACCGCTAGCGCCCAATACGCCGCTGCCAGCGGTACATAGAGACAAATTAACAAGCCGCCGCCCGCTGCTTGCAAATAAAGGGGCGAATAGTCGCTGTTATTTAACCGCAAACCCAGTTTAGTAATACCGGTGCTGATCGCTGCTTGTAGTGTAGTGATCGGTAGTAACCAACTGAGTAATAAAGCCAGACTCAATAAGCCGACCTTGTGCTCTAGCAATAACGCGACCATGTTAGTGAGCAGACTTAGCAATCATCGCCAACACCATGGCGCAGGAGTGCTGGGCGGCGAGCTCTAAAAAGGCTTCAAATGACTCGGCTTGTTCTTTACCGGCAATATCCGATAACGCACGCACCACCACAAAGGGCACATGAAACTGATGGCATACTTGAGCAATCGCTGCGGCTTCCATGTCACAGGCTTTCATGGTGGGAAAGGCGGTGATGGCATTATGTAGTTGCAACTCGCGATGCATAAATTGATCGCCGGTACAAATGAGGCCAACGGCAGAGTTAATTTCAGATTGCTCGGCTAAACAGCGCTCGGCTAAGGTAATCAGCTCTTTATCGGCGATAAAAGCGGCAGGCTGCTGGGCCATTTGCCCTATTTCATAACCAAAGGCAGTCACATCCACATCGTGAAAGCGTACTTCATCGGAGATAATCACATCACCGACGTTAAGATTAGGATCAAAGCCACCTGCAGAGCCGGTATTAATAACGCAGCGAGGGCCAAAGCGATCCAGCAGTAAAGTGGTAGCAATACTGGCAGCCACTTTGCCGATACCCGAGCGAGTGATGACCACGTCTTTACCAGCCAACTGCCCTTGATAAAACTCACAGCCACCAATAATCAGCGTGCTGGGGGTGTCTAATTGCGCTCTTAGCGTTGCCACTTCTTGTTCCATGGCGCCAATAATACCTATGGTCATAATCGTTCACTCTCGCAGTCTAGATAAGGCGGTGAGTTTATCACTATCTGGCGCTAGGCTCATCTTTAGCCCATAGCGACTACTGACAGCTAAAGCCGAAGTCGGTATCCTGCATTAAATAGGTCACTAATGAGAAAAAGCACATGAAACCCATTAAAACATGGGCGCAATACTATGTAGATTTAATGACTAAGCTAGGCATAGTGCGCTTTAGCATGTTGTTAGCCGCCTGCATGATATTGCTGGCCATTTTTATCCAGATAGGGGTGACCCTGTTTTTACGCGGCAATATAGAAGCCATCGATATGGTGCGCTCTATCTTCTTTGGGTTGTTAGTAACCCCCTGGGCGGTGTATTTTTTATCGGTGGTGGTTGACCAATTAGAAGACTCGCGCCAGCGCTTGAGCCGGCTCGTGCAGCGCCTACAACAAATGCGTGAGCGCGACTTAGAGTTAAACAATCAGTTAAAAGAAAAGGTCGGTTTACTTAATCGACAAATAGAAGAAACCCATAAAGCAGAAGCGGCCCGCCAGCAGGCCATTGAAGATTTAGAACTAGAAGTCGTCCAGCGTGAAAAAGCGCAGATGGAGTCTCAAGAGCGCTCGGCTTTATTACGCTCTTTTATCGATACTTCACCGGATCTAGTGTATTACCGCAATGAGCGCGAAGAGTTATCGGGCTGTAACCGCGCCATGGAAGATTTACTGGGTAAAAGTGAGCAAGAGCTAATTGGTTTAACGCCGTTTGACGTGTATTCAGCCGATATCGCCGAAAAAGTCATTGAAACGGATAGAGAAGTATTTGCGCGCAATGAAACTCAAACCTATGAACAATGGCTGGAATATCCTGATGGGCGTAAAGCCTGCTTTGAACTGCGCAAGGTGCCATTTTTTGATCGCAATGGTAAGCGCTTAGGTCTCTTGGGTTATGGACGAGACATTACTGAGCGCAAGCGTTATCAAGAAGAGTTAGAGCAAGCCAGTCGTGATAAAACTACTTTTATCTCGACCATTAGCCATGAGTTACGTACTCCACTTAATGGCATTGTCGGCTTAAGTCGGATCTTGTTAGCCACTAAGCTTGACACAGAACAGTACCAGCATATGAAGACCATTCATTTTAGTGCGGTGACCTTGGGTAATATTTTTAACGATATTATCGACTTAGATAAAGTAGATAGGTCTCGACTAGAGCTGGCACCGGAAGCCATGGATTTTCCGGGTTTTCTTGATGATCTTGAAAGCTTGGCTCGTCTACAAGCAGAGCAGAAAGGACTGTATTTACACTTTGACCGAGATGGAGATATTCCTGACTGGATTTGGGCCGATGGCACTCGCTTGCGCCAAGTATTATGGAATCTCGTGGGCAATGCCGTTAAGTTTACTGACGAGGGCGGCGTAACCATCCGTTGTATGGCCGACGAGCTTGCGCCAGGGGAGATCACACTACGCTTTGATATTGAAGATACTGGCATTGGTATTCCACTGGCGTTGCAAGACAAAATATTTGCACTGTATTTTCAGGTAGAAGGCGACAAGTTTGCTACCGGTACAGGGATTGGCTTGGCCGTGTCTCAGCAATTAGTGAGTGCGATGAAAGGTGATATCGAACTGTATAGCGAGGAGGGCGAGGGGGCTTGCTTTAGCATTACCATTACCGTGCCACGCACTAAGCCACCGGTTGATGATCCTATGGTAGCTCACTTACCGATGCTGTCGGTGTTGTTGGTGGAAGATGTAGAGCTAAACGTAACGGTGGCTTGCGCCTTATTAGAAAAGCTAGGTCACCAAGTCACGGTGGCGCGTGATGGTAGCGAAGCCTTAGCGTTATTAGCGAGCACTTGTTTTGACTTAGTATTTTTAGATATTCAGCTGCCGGATATGACGGGCTTTGATATTGCCGCGCATTTGCGCCAAAAAGCGAAAGAGCAATCATGTACGTTACCGCCCTTGGTGGCACTAACGGCTAATGTGATCCGTGATAAACAAGAGTATCTCGCTAAGGGCATGGATGATGCAATTAGTAAGCCACTGTCTTCGAAGGCGATTAAAGGCGTGTTGGCACGGTTTTTTGCGCACTTACCCGCTGCAGAGGAAACAGCAAGCAAACCTGTATTAACTCAGCAAGCAGCCACTAAACCAGCGCTAACTCAGTCTCCTATTCCCAATGCGGTCGCTAAGGGAGAACTAGCCGCGCAAGAAGAGCTGATTTTAGATACGGTCTTTCTAAATGACTATGTAGAAACTGTGGGGGCAGCTATTTTATTATCTAGTGTCGAGATGTTGGAAGGAATGGCGCCCGATTACCTAAGTCAGCTTAATACCTTTATTGAGCATCAGTCTAAAGAAGCGATTGTAGAAGAAGCACATAAAATCAAAGGTGCCGCCGGCTCGGTGGGGCTTAAACGAGCCCAGCAATTAGCACAGCAAATTCAAAGCCCCAACCTGCCTGAATGGGAACAGCAACTACTCGGCTGGGCAGCGGATCTCAATCACTATTTACCGCAGGATCTTAAGGAACTGCGCCTTTGGCTTGAACAACGGTTATAATACTGAGCAGTCCCCAGCATCGGTAATATTAAGTAAGGTTAACAGGAGGAGCAGTGAGTAAACGATTTTATCAGCTGCTGCCCTTAGTGTTACTGATGAGCGCTGCTAGCCAAGCTGAGCTCGCCCCCTCTGTCAGTATCTATGAAGTGCTCCCCGAAGATAGCTGGCGCTCGTTAGCCGCTCACTTTCAGTTGAGCGAGCGCCAACTGCGCTTAGATTATAATGCCTCGCGCTTTATGGTGCCGTTAGCGGCGGGTGAGCATATCTGGGTACCCGAGCGACAAGCAGAACAGGAGCCTGCGCCGGCTGCTACGGCGCTGTCTTATACGTTAACAGCTCGCCAACATAAAACGGCTAGTGCACCTTTAAATACAGCCACGGCATCAACGCCAATTATGGCGCCTTCTCGGCCTTTGCCCCAGCTAGGTCGGCCGAACCCGGCTCACGCTCCTAAAAGTCAGAAGATGCTATTAACCGTGGCCACGGCCGCACAAGCAGCGGCCACCAATAAGTTAGAAAAGTTCGTTGAGCAGCAAAGCTCGATGTTGGCAGATAATACCTTATCCTTTGGCTCTCAGCGGTTAAGCCAATGGCTACCCTTACAGCCCCAGCAGTGGGACTGGGACTACCAGCTGCCGTTATTTGATAAAAAGCCTAAGTTTAATAGCCGTATGGCACTACCGGTTAGTAAGGCCTGGCAAGGGGAGTTAGGGGTAGATTACCGAGATGAGCGGCTAACTTATCAGGCTGGATTGCATTTCTCACAGCCTCTTACCCAGCGCATTAGCGGTCATATAACCCCAGTCATGGACTATCAAACCAAGCTTGATCATCAACGGGCGGGTTTATTAGTGTCTTTACAAAGCCAAGACTGGGCCTTAGGCGCCGGACAATATCAGCCGTTGTCTGAATGGCGTACTGATGCTGGGCGTTTAGAGCGTCCCGCTGCAGGCCAGTTATTATTTGGCGAAGGGCGTATTGCGGGTATATCCGGATTGAGTGTGTCGGGGCAGTATTATCAGTGGCAGGGGCAGCAGCTTCAATTATATGGCAGTGGTGATAAGCACAAGGCGGCTTTGTCGCGACAATGGGCCCTCAATTATTCACCTTGGAAAATACTTAAACTGCAAAGTGCTTTGCTTAGTAATAGCAAGCACGATTTTGAGACGACCTTTCAAGTAGGAATAGAGCTGCCCTTAGGGATAGCGCCAGGTAAATGGTGGCAGCCGCTGAGTAGCCATTCGCGCTATGATGATTATCAGCCGCTGCAACATCACAAAGTAATGGTATTAGAACATCACTAAAGACGAGAAAATTCTTCGTTACCAAAACTGGTAGGTGTGGCTTTTTGTAGTAAGGTCAGTAGCAAAATAGCACGAGTATCGCCATCGGCTTCTTGATAGATGGCTTCTAAACCGGCAAAGGGTCCTTGCTCAATACGCACTTTATCTCCTGGGCGAGGCAGGTCGCTTAACTGGTTTCTTAATTCATCACTGTCGCAATGCAACATTAAATCGTAAACCAACTCATTTGGCACCGTACAAGGTCCCGCGCCAAAGCGCACTAAGCTGCGGATCCCACGAGTGGAGCGCAAAGTCACTGAGCTGATGATATTTAAATCGGCATGAATAAAAATATAGCCAGGGAACAGCGCTTCGGTGCGGGTCACCATTTTTCGCCGATGGAGTTTTTTTACTTCGGCATAGGGATAAAAAGCTTCTATACCTTGGTTTTTTAGGTTGAGTAGTGCCCGCTCTTCCTCGCGGGGGCGACATTGCGCCAAATACCATTGTTGCATCCAAGCTCCTCACAGTCTCAAGAATGATAATTATGACACAGCCATAAAAAAGGTCACGGACTATGCCGTGACCTTAATTAAGTTGAGCTTGGATTTACCAGCCTTTTACGAGACCACCTTTAAAAAGTTTATAGGCGGCGTCATACACTTCATCGCTATGATACGCTTTAACAAACTGCTCGATCCGTGGATCATCTTTATTATCAATACGCGCCACAATCAGGTTTACATAAGGGGATTCTTTATCTTCCACAAACAAGCCATCGCGCTCGGGTAATAACTCAATTTGTGAGGCATAGGTGGTGTTAATAATGGCAAAAGCCACATCATCTAACGAGCGGGGCAGCTGCGGTGCTTCTAATTCAACAATTTTTAAGTTTTTGGGGTTAGCCGTGATATCTAATGGTGTCGCAGATAAACCCGCGGCATCGTCTAATTCAATCAAGCCTTCTTGCTCTAGTAGTAACAAGCTACGACCTAAGTTAGTAGGATCATTAGGTACGGCAACTTTGGCGCCATCTTCTAAATCCTCTATCGACTTAATGACTTTCGAGTAGGCAGCGATGGGATAAACAAAGGTGTTACCCACTGCAATCAGCTCGTAACCGCGGTCGGCAATTTGTTTATCTAAATAAGGTTGATGCTGAAAAGAGTTGAGATCTAAATTGCCGTCATTTAAAGCCACGTTGGGGGTGACGTAATCACTAAAAGACACCAGCTCGACGTCTAAATCATATTGCTCTTTAGCTACTTTAACTACCACTTCGGCCACTTGCTCTTCAGCACCGGCTATCACACCTACTCGTAGTGGCTTGATAGGGGTAACACTGTGGTCAGTGCTTGGTTCGCCACAACCGCTGAGTACTAACGCTGAGGCCAATACACCCATGGTTGCCAGCGAGGTAAATGAAAACTTCATTAGGTAACTCCTTGAATCAACGATGATCAACATAAGCTACCAGACGTTCGCCGGCGCTTTGAATAATTTGTACTAATACTACCAGTATTACCACAGTGATCAGCATGATTTGTCCATCAAAGCGCTGATAACCATAGCGAATTCCCACATCCCCTAAGCCACCACCGCCAATGGCGCCCGCCATAGCCGAATAGTTAACTAAGGTAACGAGAGTAATAATAATACCATTGAGCATGCCGGGCAGCGCTTCGGGCACCAGTACTTTTACAATAATTTGCATTCGCTTTGCGCCCATCGCTTGAGCGGCTTCAATTAATCCTGCGGGTACTTCCATCAAGGCGCCTTCAGCTAATCGCGCCACAAAAGGAATGGCGGCCACGGTTAGGGGCACTATGGCGGCGAGGGTGCCAATGCTGGTACCCACCACTAGACGGGTGAAGGGAATAATCGCCACTAATAAAATAATAAACGGCACCGAGCGGCCAATATTCACCACCGAACCTAATAGTTTATTAAACAGCTTATTTTCCCAGATTTGCCCAGGCTTACTGACATGCAGTGCTATCCCTAAAGGAATACCGAGCACGCAGGCAATAATGCCTGAGCCAAAGGTCATTAATAGGGTTTCCCAAAAAGCTGATAGCAGCAGATTAACCATGGCGTCGGACATAACCGAGTAACTCCACCTGAATTTTATGTTCCTGAAGATAAGCCAAAGCGGCTTGTGTTTGTTCAGCTGTGCCGTCGAGCTCTGCCAGCATAAAGCCAAATTTTACGCCACCCGCGTATTCCATATCCGCACTAAGAATACTGACGTCCACTTGATATTGGCGACTTAGCACTGAAATCAGCGGGCTGTCGACGGTTTCTCCGGTAAAGCCCAGCCTTACTAATGGCAGGGCGCCTAACTCGGGCTCAGCCACTAACCGCGACTGATATTCTTCGGGTATCGACAGATTAATAGTGGAAGAAATAAAGCGCCGCGCCAGATTCGTTTTAGCATTAGCAAAAAACCACGCGACTTCACCTTGCTCAATCAGCTCCCCATTATTGATAATCGCGACCCGGTCACAGATACTCTTTACTACCTGCATCTCGTGGGTAATCAAGAGTATGGTTAGCCCTAGCTGGCGGTTAATGTCTTTTAGCAAGGTTAAGATAGACTGAGTGGTGTGGGGATCGAGAGCCGAAGTGGCCTCGTCACATAATAAAACTTTAGGGTTAGGTGCCAGTGCACGGGCGATGGCGACTCTTTGCTTTTGTCCGCCGGAAAGAGCAGTAGGGTATACTTGGGCGCGATGAGACAGGCCTACTAGCTCGAGTAGCTCATCGACTCTTTTTTTAATATCGGCTTTGTTCTGACCGGCAAGCTCTAAGGGTAAGGCGATATTGGCAAATACAGTACGCGACGCCAATAAATTAAAATGTTGGAAAATCATGCCGATATTACGGCGAGCGCTAGGTAGCTGGCGGTTACTCAGCAGGGTTAAGTCCTGACCGTCTACCACTACGCTGCCACTAGTGGGTCTTTCTAGTAAGTTTACACAGCGGATCAAGGTACTTTTACCGGCGCCGGACTCGCCAATCACACCCATGATCTGGCCGGCGGCCACATCAAGGTTAATATTATTGACGGCCAGTACGGTACTGTCACCGCTACCGTAGCGCTTACAAATATTGGTTAGCTTTATCATCTAGGATGAGCCTTTGCGGTATGGTTATTCACTATTTTAGTGGGTGAATATAGAGACAAGTCACGTAACAGTGACTAATGGTAGCAAATGCTAGGCCGTCTGGATGGCTGAGTCAATGTAAAGTTGCTGGCTTTGCACTAGCGTCGAGTCAAAATGGAATAAAAAGTAAGGAAGCCTATGGGTCAGTATTTTCTGCGGCGACTATTGTTGTTAGTGCCTACGTTTTTAGGCATTACCTTATTGGTGTTTGCGATTACCCGTTTTGTCCCGGGCGGCCCCGTCGAGCGCATGTTAATGGAAAGCCAGCTGGCCAGCAGTGAGTTTAGCCAAAGCTCGCGAGGCAGTCAGATGTTGTCCTCTGAGCAAATTGATGAACTAAAAGTGTTTTATGGCTTAGATCAGCCGGTGTTTGTGGCCTATCGAGATTGGTTAGTGAAGCTTGTGCAGTTGGATTTGGGAGAGTCGACTCGTTATTACCTACCGGTGTGGGAGCTAATTAAAGAGCGCTTGCCAGTGTCGGCCTTTTTTGGGATCAGTACCTTTATTTTAAGTTACCTTATTTCTATACCGCTCGGCATCGTTAAGGCACTAAAACACAATGGCCGCTTTGACAGTATTACTTCTATGCTGATCTACGCGGGTTACGCGTTGCCCGCTTATGTGGTGGGGATTTTTTTACTCACGGTATTTTCGTTTCAACTTGGCTGGTTTCCCATGGGTGGCTTTGTGGGGGACGACTTTTATTATCTAGAAGGCGTTTGGCCAAAAATACTCAATTTATTTCATCATGCGCTACTCCCCTTAATTGCTTATGTGATTGGCGACTTTGCCGTGCTGACTATGACCATGAAAAACAGTTTAATGGAAAACTTGTCGGCAGATTATGTGCGTACCGCGGTAGCCAAAGGCTTGCCGTTTCGTAAGGCCGTCACCGGTCATGCCCTGCGTAATAGCTTGATCCCCATTGCTAGTCACTTTGGCAATGTGATCTCGGTATTTTTTGCTGGCTCATTTTTAATAGAAGTGATTTTTAATATCGATGGCTTAGGCTTGCTAGGCTATGAAGCGGTCGTAGAGCGGGATTATCCGGTAGTGATGGGGATCTTAGCCGTCACCTCTTTTATGATGTTACTCGGTAATATTCTATCGGATATTTGTGTGGCGATAGTCGATCCTAGGGTGCGCTTTGATGGCTAGATTATTGAGTGATGTCACCTATAAAAAACTCCGCCGCTTTCGCAGTATTCGCCGAGGCTATTATTCCTTTTGGCTATTTATGATGATGGTGGTGCTAGCGCTGACCGCCGAGTTATGGGCCAGTGATAGAGCGCTACTTGTTAAATATCAAGGCCAGCTTTACTTTCCCACTTATGGGCAGGTGCTCACCGGCGATACCTTTGGCTTAGACTACCAATACGAAACCAATTATCGGCAATTAAAAGAGGCGTTGGCCAGCGAACCCGACAGTTGGGTTCTTTTGCCACCAGTACCTTGGAGCCCCTACGAGCAAGACTATCGTAGTGATGGCTATCCCCCCCATGCTCCCAGTGTGGCGCAACAACATTATTTAGGTACCGACAGCTCGGGGCGAGATATTTTGGCACGCTTAGTTTATGGTTTTCGTACTGCGGTGGGTTTTGCTTTTATTGCTCTTACCGCCAGTTACGCTATTGGCGTGCTGTTGGGCTGCATGATGGGCTTTGTTGGTGGCAAGTTTGACTTGTTATTTCAGCGCTTTATTGAAGTGTGGTCTCAAGTGCCTTTTTTATACGTCATTATGATCTTGGTCTCGCTTACTCAGCCCAACTTTATGTTATTTGTCGGTATTAATGTGTTGTTTGGTTGGATGGGCATTACTTGGTATATGCGCACCCTCACTTACCGAGAGAAAGTCCGAGATTATGTGCTGGCCGCCCGTGCCCAAGGGGCTGGGATGTGGCGGATTATCGTGCATCATATACTGCCTAATACCCTAGTCATGATCGTCACGCTGGCGCCGTTTACGGTGGTGGCTAATATTTCGTTATTAACCGCGCTAGATTATTTAGGCTTCGGTCTTGCACCACCGACGCCCAGTTGGGGGGAGCTATTACGCCAAGGTGTGAATCATTTAGATGCGCCTTGGATTGTATTGTCAGTAGTGTGCGCCGTGTCTTTGGTATTAATTACGGTATCTTTTATTGGCGAGGCCATTCGTGAAGCCTTTGACCCTAAACACTTCTCTCGTTATGAATAGGCAGGGACTGCAATGAAAAAGTTGATTATATTTCTCATCGGCTGCTGGCTGGCGCTCGGCTTATCGGCGGCAGAGTTACCAGAGGATTTAGACTGGCAGACTAATAATGAAGATCCCATCTTTGCCTCACCTGATGCCAAGCGGGGCGGTGTCTTTAATATGAGCTTGCTTAGCTTTCCGCTCACTTTTCGCACCGTTGGCCCTGACTCTAATACCGGATTTCGCTCTTTTATCTTAGAAAACCAAATGGGGTTATACGCTTTGCATCCCGATACTGAGCGCCCCATACCTGCACTGGCTACCCACTGGGCTTTTGCTGACGATAATAAGACCATGTTTTTCAAATTAAATCCTGATGCCCGCTGGTCTGATGGCAAGCCAGTTACCACCGCTGATTTTTTATTTGCTCTTGAAATGATGCGCTCTAAGGTGATCCGCGCGCCTTGGTATAATAATTATTACAGCGAAGAAATTGTTGATGTTACCGCTTTTGACGAGCACACCTTGTCAGTTACCGCGGGCAGTGAAAAAAGTCCGCGTGAATTATTAAATACTTTAGGGCTAACACCACAACCAAAACATTTTTATGAACTCACCGATGATTGGGTCCGCCGTTATAATTGGGCAGAGGCCCCCGTGACCGGTGCTTACGTTATCGATGAAGTAAAGCGAGGTCGCTCTATTAGTTTTAAGCGCTTAGATGACTGGTGGGCCAATGATCTGACTTACTATAAGCATCGCTTTAATGTGGACCACATTCGATTAAACGTAGTGCGTGATATGAATATTGCTTATCGCCATTTCTTACGGGGCAACCAAGATACCTTTGGTTTGCTATTGCCTGAGTGGTGGCATGATAAAACCGATTCTCCAGAATACCGCAATGGCTTAATTGAGCGGATCTGGTTTTATAATCAAGAGCCTCAAGGTGCGCAGGGCCTACATTTAAATACTGCCCATCCTCGCTTACAAGATATCCGGGTACGCAAAGGCATCGCTCATGCTATTAATATGCAGCGCATGCTAGAGACCATCTTGCGTGGCGATTATGAGCGCATGAATACTTTTGGTAGCGGCTATGGCGATTTTATTCAGTTGGATATTAAGGCGCGGGAGTTTGATATTCAAAAGGCCAGAGCGCTGTTTGCCGAGGCGGGCTACGATCAGCAAGGCCCTGGTGGCATTTTGCGTAACGGTGCTGGTGACAACTTAAGTTTAAGTGTGACTTACACGTTGCAAGAGCACACCCCCCGCTTGGCGATCTTGCGAGAAGAAGCACGCAAAGCGGGGCTAGATTTAAAGCTTAACTTGGTTGATGGCGTAACCGGTTTTAAGGTCATGCTTGAGAAAAAACACGAAGGCGCTTGGCTAGGCTGGGGCGGTGGCGGTTTGTACCCGCAATATTGGGAGTTTTTCCACTCAAGTAACGCCAATCAACCACAAACCAATAACTTATTTAATATCAGTGATGAGCAACTAGACAGTTTAATTGAGCAATACCGAGTCACCATGGATCTAAGCGAGAAGGCGGCTATTTCTCGTAATATTCAACAGCGTGTCGATGAGTTAGCCATTTTTATTCCCGGCTATCAGGTGCCTTATACTCGAGAAGCCTACTGGCGCTATGTGCGGTTACCGGAAAGTAAAGGCACTCGTCATTCACCTTCATTGTTTTGGCCTATGGAAGGCGCACCCTACAGCAGTGGTGGCTTGTTTTGGATTGATGAAGAGCAAAAAGTGAAAATGAAGTCGGGTAAGGCGCGTTATGAACCCGTATTAATTATTGATGAAACGTGGCGACAGGCTCAGTAATGACTCCTCTATTACAAGTAGAGCAGCTCGCAGTGAGCTTTAACACTGAAGCCGGTGTGTTTAGAGTTGTCGATGATGTCAGCTTTTCTTTACCTGCTGGTAAAACGCTGGGGCTCGTCGGAGAGTCTGGCTGTGGCAAAAGTGTTACTGCCTTAAGTTTACTCGGCTTATTGCCAAAGCCTGCTGGCCAAATAGCGGCGGGCCGGGCATTATTTCAAGGGCAAGACTTACTCACCTTAACGGCGCAACAGCGCTATCAGGTGCGAGGCAATAAGATAGCCATGATCTTTCAAGAGCCCATGACCGCTCTTAACCCCGTGCATACTGTGGGACGGCAATTGATGGAAGTCTATCGCCTACATCGCCCCGAGCTGAACAAACGAGAGCAAGAGGCCGCGGCGATGGCAATGTTGCAGCAAGTCGGCATACCGGAAGCTAAAGCGCGATTGAAGGCTTATCCTCACCAGTTATCTGGAGGCATGCGCCAACGGGTGATGATCGCGATGGCCTTGGCCTGTGAGCCAGACTTATTGATTTGTGATGAACCCACCACCGCGCTGGATGTCACCATACAAGCGCAGATCCTGCATCTTATTCGTGAGTTACAGCAAAAAACTGGTATGGCGGTGTTATTTATCACTCATGATCTGGGGGTAGTGGCGCAAATTTGCGATCAGGTATTAGTCATGTATGCCGGGCGTAGTGCCGAGCAAGCCGATGTGTTTTCTGTATTTGAACGGCCAGTTCATCCTTATACTGCAGGATTACTTGCCGCTGTTCCGCGGATGGATCAGCCTGGAAAAACCCAATTAAAAACCATCGCTGGGCAAGTGCCCGCACTCGATGAAATGCCTAAGGGTTGTCGCTTTGCTAATCGCTGTGCTTATCAAACGGCGGTCTGCCAACAACAGCCGTTAGTGGAACAAGTGGCCGCAGAGCATAATGTCTGGTGTCATCATTGGCAGGAGTTGGCTTATGACTGACGTAAATCAGCCACCGCCATCAGTAGCTCCACCGGCTTTATTGCAAGTAGAGCAGCTGCAACAATACTTTACCCTTGGCGGCGGTTTATTAAAAAAAGGGCGTACCTTATATGCGGTCGATGGGGTGAGCTTTTCGCTGGCACCGGGTAAAACCTTAGGCCTCGTGGGTGAGTCCGGCTGTGGCAAGTCTACTTTAGCGCGCGCACTACTTAAATTACAAGAGCCCACTGGAGGGCGTATTGTCTTTGATGGCCAAGATATTACTGCTTACTCACCTCGACAAATGCGCCCATTACGCCAACAAATGCAGTTAGTGTTTCAAGATCCCCAAGAGTCGCTCAACAGTCGCCATACCGTAGAGACTATTTTGCAAGAGCCGTTTGTCATCCATGGGCGGGGGACGCGAGCTGAGCGAAAAGTATGGACTACTGAGTTATTAGCGCGCGTCGGTTTGCCTGCTTCGGCGCTGGGGCGTTATCCTCATGAGTTTTCTGGTGGTCAACGTCAGCGCATTGGCATTGCCCGAGCGATGGCGCTTAAGCCTAAGTTACTAGTGTGCGATGAAGCGGTGTCGGCATTAGATGTCTCAGTACAATCGCAAATACTGAATCTGCTGTTATCGTTACAGCAAGAGCATCAGCTAGCGCTATTGTTTATTGCCCATGATCTATCGGTAGTAAAGCATATCTCCGATGACATTGCCGTCATGTATCTCGGTCGTATTATCGAGCTGGCGCCGGCTGATGAGCTCTACCATCATCCTCGCCATCCTTATACCCAAGCTCTATTAGCAGCAATTCCTAGGCCTAACCCACGACAGCGCTTTGCACCGGCCATGTTAATTGGCGAGCCGCCATCGCCGGCCAATCCTCCTTCTGGCTGTCACTTTCGTACTCGCTGCCCTTATGCTGGGGAGTTATGCGCTAAGCAGCCTCCACGTTTAAATAGCGAAGGGCTCGTTAATAAGGAGCACCACGTCGCTTGTCATTATCATCAACAGATAGCCGAGGGTAGTCGTCTACCTAAAAGCGCCGCTGACTATGATAATATTGCATCTCTTAGTTCATCTAGTTAGTCCACTTAAATAATAGGAAGCCGCCGTGAGTAGAGCCGCCATATTTCTCGACCGAGATGGAGTTATTAATCAAGACACTGGATATGTAGCCAATAGAGATGATTTTGTCTTTATTGAAGGCGTGGTTGAGGCTTTGCAGCTGCTAAAAGAAAAAGGTTATTTATTGGTGGTGGTCACTAATCAATCTGGTATTGCCCGCGGTTTATTTAGCGAAGCCGACTTTATGCAACTCACTGAGTGGATGGACTGGTCGCTTGCCGACAAGGGCATCGATCTCGATGGCATCTATTTCTGTCCACATCACCCAACAGCAGGCACTGGTCCAGAGACGACCACTTGCGATTGTCGCAAACCTGCGCCGGGCATGTTACTTGAAGCGATAGCTGATCTTACAATAGAGGCGAGTACTTCTTATATGGTGGGCGATAAAGTGTCTGACCTTCAAGCGGCTCAAGCCGCTGGGGTAGCGCATCCTATTTTAGTGCGTACCGGCAAGGCTATTACCCCAGAAGGAGAATCTTTAGCAGAAGCCATTTATCCTTCTTTGTTAGAATTCGCACACAATGTCCCCAATGTGGCGTGATCTAACCCACATCGTAGGAAAACCGACCGCTTGGTTGGCTTTTCTTAAATAAGCCTTGCGCTGTGAGCGGCGTTCCTTAATAATGCGCATCCACTGACACGGGGCAACCGCTCACGGTCACAAGCGATTTGAAGCAACAAAAAATAAGTTACTTTAAACGCTTGACGAACAAACTGGAATGCGTAGAATACGCATCCCTGACCT
>JAAYRH010000080.1 GCA_012518835.1 Aeromonadales bacterium
AATGAGTACCCTTGCCCGCACCTTTCGCCAACTAAGTACCCTTCTCGCCGCCAGGCGCAGCGACTGGCAGCAAACTCCTTTTGTTTGCCAAACACTGCCGTGGCCAGAGTTAGCACCAGCGCTACTGGCCCTAGACGAAACGACCATAGATGCGCTAGATGCCGATGATGCTAAAGCGCTAGCTTGGTTAGCGCCTTTTCGGGCAGACACACTGGCGGCACATCAACTACAGCTGCCTGAGTTAGCGCGTGCCCCACACTATGCTACGCCGCGCTGGAGCAGCGGTATTGGCGGACGTAAATGGGCGCAAATAAACGACTTTGCCGCCAATTTAGAGCTAACACAGCCCATATTA
This sequence comes from Aeromonadales bacterium, assembly GCA_012518835.1. GTDB lineage: Bacteria > Pseudomonadota > Gammaproteobacteria > Enterobacterales > Aeromonadaceae > Oceanimonas. The sequence continues at coordinate 356 of JAAYRH010000080.1, forward strand.
GAATGGTGTGCTGGCAAAGGGCATTTAGGACGTTTACTCGCCCAGCAAGGAGCACCGTCGGTCACTAGCTTAGAGTGGAATGCCGACCTATGCGCGCAAGGCGAGCAGCTGGCGGCGCAACTGGCTCTTAATCATCAGTTTTATTGCGCTAATGCGCTTGGCGACACCGCTGCTACTTTATTTACATCACAGCAGCAGGCTATTGCTTTGCATGCGTGCGGTGAGTTGCACCTGACTTTTTTACGCCACGCCAGCGCAGCTAACACTGAAGCTCTGGCGCTGTCACCTTGCTGCTATCATCTGATCAAAGAATCACACTACCAGCCTCTCTCCCGTGCGGGGCAGCAGCACGACTTACAGCTTGATAAACACAGCCTGCGTTTACCGCTACAGCAACAAGTCACCGGCGGTGAACGTATCGCACGCTTACGCCATCAAGAATTAAGTTGGCGCTTAGCCTTTGATGAGTTGCAACAATCGTTGACTGGCCATCGGCAGTATTTACCGCTACCCAGCTTTCCTAAGCGCTTACTCAGTGGCGACTTTGCTGACTTTGTACAGTGGGCCTGTAAGAAAAAAGATCTGGCTTGCCCTGCGAGCATTGATAGCAAGCACTGGTTAGCGCAGGCCCAGCCAAGGCGCTTGCTTGTAAAGCGCATTGAATTGGTGCGCCACCGTTATCGCTACTTACTAGAGCTCTGGTTACTACTCGATAAAGCGCTGTATTTAGAAGAGCAAGGCTATCAGGTGACCTTAGGCACCTTTACCGACTTGCCCAATACACCTCGTCGCTATTTGCTACAGGCTCATCGCTGATCGCTACGTTAAGCTAGGGTAATTATTATACTGTTAGTATCGCGGGGCGTGTTATTTCTGCTATCGTTATTTTTACTAGGGTGTTTTTATTTGCTGGCATTTCTGACTGAGTGCCTCTCACTTACTGAGCCTTAAGGGAGCAGGAGCAGCTCATTACTCAGCTAACGGACTTACAGCAAGAGGTAAAAACGCTACGCTCAGACATCCAAAACTTGCAATTATTACTGCAGCAATCTGGCAACAACTCTTAACCATTGAATAGCATTTAGTTACAACCCCTACTTTTAGACTAGGGAGTTTTTCTTGTATAACGACCAGATATTGTCCTATGCTGCGGGGGTCATAAATTCCATCCAGCTCACGGTTTATTAGCCAATGGATTGATAGAATTATAAAAAAGGAGAATGTAATGCAAGAAGCCTATCAGTATAAGCATATCCTCGCCGCCGTTGATATGACGGAAAACAATAAAAAAGTCATCGCTAAAGCCGTCGACCGCGCTCGTGCTAACAACGCTAAGCTGTCGGTTATTCATGTGGATGTGGATTTAAAAGACTTGTATACCGAGATGATCGATATTGATATCGATAATATTCAAGACAAAGTGGTGGCCGACGCTACTGACCGTCTCAGAGAATATATTGGCGAAATCGATTACCCCATCGAGAAGAAACTGGTGATCTGTGGTGATTTAGCACTTAAAGTAAATGAAGCCGTCGACCAGTATGGCATCGACTTACTAGTTTGTGGTCACGAGCAAAGCTTCTGGAGTATTCTCGCTTCTTCAGCGCGTCAGCTAATGAATACGGTCCCTTGTGATCTACTCGTGATCCCGCTGCCAAAAAATAAAAGATAATTTCACTTTAGGGCGATTGGTCTAACCGGTCGCCCACCTCTTTTAATAACGCCCTCAGCCAAATCAGTGCTGGGTCAAATTCAGTTAATGGGTGCTGTGCTAGCACATAAGCACTATGCAAAGGCTCACTTAATTGATGCTGCTGTAGCGGATAATCAGCTACTAAGTCTCGGGCAATTAATTCCGGCACCACGGCTATATAACGACCGGTGGCTAATAGTTTCGGTAACGCTTCAAAACTGGGCACCCACACCGCAATGCGGCGTGTTAAGCCTTTAGCTTGCAGCCAAGTTTCAACTAATGTTTGATTATGCCCCCATGTAGACGTAGACACATGCTCCCAACTCACTAACTGCTCGGCGGTTAAGTTACAAGGCAACGGCGCCCCTTTTGCAGACAAGGCCACCATGGCATTATTAAACCAAGGTGTGATTTGTAAGCGCGGCGATAAATGCTCGCCCTTGGCAAATGCCACCACTAAGTCTAAGCCGCCCCTCGATAAATCCTCTTCATAGTCTGAATTTACTAGCTCACTAATCGCTAATCGGCACTGCGGGGCCTGCTTATATAATAACTCTACCAACTGCGGTACTACGCCGTGCTCAATAGATGAAGGCACCGCGAGGCGAAAGGTTCGCTGCGACAAGGCCGGATCAAAGTCTGTAGACTGCCTTAGCCCTTGCTCTAAGAGCATTAACGCCTGGCGCACTACTGGCGCTAAGGCCATAGCGCGGGGAGTGGGGCTCATTTCTTTACGTGCCATCACAAATATCGGATCCCCTAGCGCTTGTCGTAATCGAGCCAACGCATGACTCACCGTTGATTGCGATAGGTTCAATTGCTCGGCGGCGCGAGTCACATTGCGATGCTGCATTAGCACATCAAATACGCGTAATAAATTAAGATCCAGCCGTTGATAAAGACTATCCATCGATAATGACCATAGTGTTATGTGAACAATTCATTTTTTACATAACGCATGTAACCATAGAATAACGCCCGTTAACAAGTTTACGTCGGCGTGATGAACGAGTGAACTGCTTGCTAGAGCTAACTGCTTCTGGACATGGTGGCATCATGGGGGGTACTGCCTGTCTTAGATAACGTCTTGGTTATTCGAGGTAATCAAGTCGTTATCTGCTCATTGACCTAGTAAGAACAACAGTAAGCTCATCGCGCTGACCACTTCTCTTTGGGTCTTGCCCAAGGTTCTGCGTGTGGTATGTAACCACCTTGTTTAGGGACGTCATTCACTCCTTTATGACACCTGATGTTAGTCCCAGGCCGACGTGTTACGTCGGCTTTTTTTATGCCTGCCTTTTAAAATCCGTTCACCGCTTAAGGCTGGGGTTTGCTATGATCGCTGCCATCTCCACCACTTCAGTGTCAGTTATGCCTTATCTAGTTGTTGTTACCCTGTTATGGGCGTTTTCTTTTAGCTTAATTGGCGTTTACTTAGCCGGCACGGTTGATAGCTACTTTGCAGTACTCAGTCGAATTACTCTAGCCACCCTATTATTTATCCCCTTTATGGTGTGGCGCCAGCCACTTCGGCTGGCGCTGGGCGTGATGGCCTGTGGTGCCTTGCAGCTTGGTTTAATGTATCTATTTTATTATCAGTCTTTTTTATTACTCAGCGTCCCTGAAGTATTACTGTTTACCGTATTAACGCCGGTGTATGTCACCTTAATTTATGATCTCTTGCAGCGGCGTTTTAATCCTCTTTATTTATTAACTGCCCTGTTGGCCGTAGCAGGAGCAATAGTGATCCGTTTTGATGGGCTAACTCACAGCTACTTAATAGGCTTTGCCATAGTACAAGGGGCTAACCTAAGTTTCGCACTAGGTCAGGTGGGCTACAAGGTACTGTTAGAGCGCCATCCTCATCATGGTCCACAATATCAACTCTTTGGTTATTTTTACTTAGGTGCCTTAACTATTGCACTACCCGCTTGGGGGATATTAGGCAGCAACCAATACCCCAGCAATTCTTTACAGTGGGGTATTTTATTATGGTTAGGCCTAGGTGCATCGGGCTGTGGCTATTTTTTATGGAATAAAGGCGCCACGCTAGTGAACGCCGGCGCATTAGCGGTCATGAATAATGTATTAGTACCCGCAGGGCTGCTCGTTAACTTGCTACTGTGGAATCGAGACGCCGACTTACTACGGCTAAGTTTAGGAGGCGCTATTATTTTAGGATCATTATGGCTAAACCAAACCGGCCTCAAGCTTACCAAGCTCACAAAAGCATAATTCTGCGCGCTAATTACATGATAATTCACCGCTAGCCCTTTAAACTAGCTAACAATAAGTCATGCTAGGAGAGCATCATGTTTAACGCCCTACTACTAGAAGAATCGGGAAAAGACACTATTGCCAAAGTGCAGTCGTTAAATGAAGACCAACTGACTGCTGGCGATGTGTTAATCAAAGTAGATTACTCTACGCTGAACTATAAAGACGCATTAGCTATTACCGGCAAAGGAAAAATTGTCCGTCATTGGCCCATGGTGCCTGGCATAGACTATGCCGGTACTGTGTTAGCTTCTCAGCACCCCGACCATCAAGTGGGTGAAGAAGTGATCTTGACTGGTTGGGGAGTGGGCGAACAGTATTGGGGTGGTTTTTCTGAAAAAGCCAGTGCTAAGGGAGAGTGGCTAGTCCCACTGCCCGCAGGCATGGACACTAAGCGCGCTATGGCCATTGGTACCGCCGGCTTAACGGCAATGCTGTGTCTGCAAGCGCTAGAGCATGCCGGTGTCACGCCAGATAAAGGTCCCATTCTAGTCACCGGTGCGACAGGTGGCGTAGGCTCGATTGCCGTTCGTCTGTTAGCCGATGCAGGTTATGAAGTACATGCCGCGACCGGTCGCACCCAGCATAGCCACTGGTTACGCACCCTAGGCGCGAGTGCCATCGTTGATCGTGGCGAATTAGATAAAGAGCCAGCAGCATTGGAGTCCCAAAAGTGGGCAGGCGCCATTGATACCGTGGGTGGGCGCACCTTAGCAAAAATTTTAAGCCAAACTAAGCGCTATGGCGCCATTGCCGCCTGCGGTTTAGCCGGGGGGGTTGCGTTAAATACGACAGTTATGCCGTTTATTTTACGCGGTGTGCAACTACTCGGGATCGACTCGGTATACATTAGTAAAGAGCAACGTATTGCCGCTTGGGAGCGCTTACAAACCGCCTTACCGGTAGACTTTGAAGAGCAGCTGCAAGTTTATACGCTAGAACAAAGTATTAATGCCGCTACCGAC
>JAAYRH010000081.1 GCA_012518835.1 Aeromonadales bacterium
AGGTATCAGTCAGGTCAGTTAGCAAGGCACGGGGTGCTTCGCTTTTACCGAAAGTCAGGTCAGTAGTATCTTGGAAGCGGAAACCTAACCAAGAGTAACGAGTTTTTACTGTATTATCTTGACTGCTTTCTGAAGCAATTTGTGCTTCGTACTTACCAATTAAGTCAACATCTTGGTTTAAGCCGTACTGAACGTTAACACCTAAACGGGCTTCACCTTCACCACCGAAGTTGTCAGCTTTACCATTTGATTGGTAATCCATCGCACCCATGTCGTACTGCAGACGGCCGTACAAATCGATTTTTGAACCTTCTTCGTCTGAATAGATTTCAACTGCGCTTACAGAAGTTGCAAACAATGCAGGAATCGTCAGAGCTAAAATTGTTTTTTTCATTTTTTATATGCCTACTGTTATTAAACACGGTTTTTAATAACCACTTACGGGTTTTTTAATAAACACTAAGTCGTTGTTTTCTGCTGAATTAGCAACTGTGTCGTTACTATGTTGGGCAGCCTACCATTGGTTTTTTCATCTTGCAAGAAAACTAATGGAACTTTTCTTAAACTTGATACTCTGTAGGTTATTTTTTTGGCTATCGCCACTCGCCTTTGCGGTTATAATAAGCAATTGCGTTATTTTTGGTGGTTATTTTTATTCCCTTGGTATTAGGTGTTATCGCGTTTATGAACACTCCCGACTATAAAAGCCTAGTGCGCGATAACTACCGCCGGCTCAGTAAAGCACTGCCTAATTTTACGCCGCGGCGCGAACAAAATTATTTAGTAGCGGAAATAGCCAAGGTGTTACAAGGCCACTATGATCCAAGCCGACGTATTTTAGTCGCCGAGGCGGGCACCGGCATTGGTAAGTCGCTGGCCTATTTACAAGCCGGCGTACCCTGGGCGCGCTTACAACAAAAAAAACTCGTGATCTCTACCGCCACCTTGGCACTACAAGAGCAATTAGTAGATAAAGATCTGCCGCTGTTTGCGCCCCACTGTCAGCCCAGCTTTCGCTATGCGCTGGCTAAAGGTCGTGGCCGTTATTGCTGCGCAAGGCGCTTAAACGATTTAGCCAGTGGCGAAGCCCAGTTCTCGTTATTAGAAGGCCCACTACTGAATGCGCCCTTAACCGAGGCCGAACAACGCCAACTAGCCAGCCTGTGGCAAGCGTTTATCAATAAAGAATGGCGAGGTGACAAAGACAGCTGGCCCGAGCCCATTAGCCAAGAATTATGGCAGCACATTCAAGCTGAACGCCACAGTTGTCAGCTGGCTCTTGGTCATCAGCACTGCCCTTTTCATGTGGCCCGTGCCGAGCTTGAGCAAGTGGACGTGGTGGTGGTAAATCATGCGTTATTATTAGCCGACTTAAAAATGGGCGGTGGCATCGTGCTGCCCGAGCCAGAGCAGTGTGTGTATATACTGGATGAAGCCCACCATATCGCAGCGGTAGCACGTGACCAAGGAGCAGCTCGGTTAGCCCTGCGCCAGTTACGGCGCAATATAGAGCAGTTTAATAAAGGCGTAAGCAAACTCAGTGATATTTTAGGCCAAGAAGGCCAAAGCGCACTGGCGCGGCTGCAAGCCGGTTTACATGATTTTTTACCGAGCCTGCAGCAGCTTTATCACACCTTATTACATGCCCTACAAAACCACACCCTGCCCCTTGAGCCAAGTACCGGTGGGCAAACCAGTAATAATGCCCGCTTTAGCCCCGGGCCACTGCCTTTAGGCTTAGATGAGTCACTTGCAACCTTAAAAGAAGAAATCAAGACGCTGCTACGGGCACTGTCGCCGGTGCAAAGTCAGTTAAGCGAGCGGCTTAAAAGCGCGGGCAGTCAAGCCAATACCATTGAAGGCGCGCTGGCTCAGCTTAGCCAGCAACAAGCTCAATTAGAGCAGCTGCACGATGGCTGTCAGTTATTACTTAACGCCACCGGCCCTAACCAAACGCCGCCGGCCCGCTGGCTGGAGCTCGATGATAAAGATAAACAAGAAATTATCCTGTGCGCCACCCCACTGGCGGTGGGCCATTTATTGGAGCAGTGGTGTTGGTCGCGGGCCGCGGCGGTGATTATGGTTTCTGCCACCTTAACCGCGCTTAATGATTTTGCTTATTTTCGCCGGCTAGTGGGCCTGCGCCATGATGATGGTAGCCATTATTTGCGCTTAAAGTCGCCGTTTAACTATCAAGGCGCCAGCTTAATTATTCCTGATCTAAGCTGTGAGCCCAGCAGTGAGCAGTTTAATGACGTATTGGTTGAGCAATTGCCCTTGTGGCTAGCACAGCAAAGTGCCAGCTTGGTGTTGTTTTCTTCTTATAAACAAATGAATCTGGTCGCCGAGCAATTACGGGCGAAAGGGCAGTCGCTCCTCGTGCAAGGCGAAGCCAGTCGACAGGCGCTATTACAATTACATAAACAAAAGTGCGATGGGCAACAAGCCAGCGTGCTGTTTGGTACCGGCAGCTTTGCCGAAGGACTCGACTTACCGGGCGCTTATTTAACCAATTTAATTATTACCAAACTGCCCTTTGCGGTGCCAACCTCGCCGGTAGAAGCCGCCATGGCGGAGTGGATCACCTTAAGGGGCGGTAATCCTTTTATGCAACTCACTTTGCCAGAAGCTTCTCGTAAGCTTATTCAAGCCTGTGGGCGCTTACTGCGCAGCGAAACTGATCATGGTCGTATTGTGTTATTAGATAACCGGTTATTGAGTCGTCGTTATGGCTCGGCGTTATTGAATGCACTGCCGCCCTTTCGCCGTGAGTCTCAATAAAGTCTTGATCTGACGTGAGGTTAATATTGCGCTACTCACAATAAATTGTCACAATCTTGCTGTTACCTTACTTAACGTCCTCGTGGTAGGCCGACTGTCGGCTTGCGAGTAGGAAAACACTGGCTCAGGAGCCCCCTCGATGAACACACGCTTAACTCTGGTTGCCTTTACTGTGGCAAGTTTTTCTGTTGGCGCTCATGCGGCCACATTTGAAGCACCGCAGCCTTATCAAATTTTGTTGGTTGACGGTGAGAAAACCAAGCACAGCCTGCTAAAGTCAGTACATGCGGCAAACCTGAACGGCGGACAGCACCAATTAGTATTAGAATTTGTTGAAGATCACTCTACCCGTAATCAAATACGCGTAATGGAAGGGGATCCGGTGGTTATTAATATTAATGCCCCTGCCGATGCCGAGTTAACCCTTGAGTACACTAAGCCCATTAACTACCAGCAAACCCGAGAGTTTTTACGCGATCAAGTTGCTGAGCTGACCGTAGTTGATCAACGCACTGGCCAAACACTAGAAGCCGACATGTTTACCGTGCATCGCCCAGCAGGTATGGATACCGCCCGTGGCGTACAAGAGTATTTAAAAGACACTAACCGCGCCTTTAGTGGCCGCACCAACACCGCCATTGCGGCGGCCCAAGAAAAATTTGGTGATGCCGCCGTGGATGCCGACGCCCTAGAAATGCTTAAGCACTGGTGGGGGGCGGCAGATAAAGACACTCAACGTGCCTTTCAGATCTGGGCGATTCAGCAGCAGTAATTTTTACCCGACTGATTAGCGTTAAAAAAGGCTCGACCATTCGGTCGAGCCTTTTTGTATGCGTTGTTTTGGAAAATTAACAGATCAACCCTTTTTGCCACCCTTCCTTGTAACGAGAGGCACGGAAGAAGCTCTTACCCTATCAGTACTGTTCACTTGTCGCATGTGAACTGCGTCTGTGCCTTCTGTGGATTCTGTGGATTCTGTGGATTTCGTGGCAAAAAATCTTAGCTTTTAATGCTTAAAATACTAAGTGAGCCACTAAGGCAATCACCGGTAAAGTAACTAAAGTACGCAGCAAAAATATCATAAAAAGCTCAAATACATTGACCGGTATTTTACTGCCTAACAGTAAGGCACCCACTTCGGACATATAAATAAGTTGGGTCACCGACAAGGCCGCAATCACAAATCGGGTGAGCTCACTTTCAATACTGCTGGCCAAAATAGCGGGAATAAACATATCGGCAAAGCCCACTACGATGGTTTCAGATGCCGCTGCCGCCTCGGGGATCTGCAGTAATTCAAGCAGCGGAATAAAGGGGTAGCCTAACCAAGTAAAAAGCGGTGTGGTCTCGGCTATTATCAGTGCCAAGGTACCAAACGCCATCACCACCGGCAGCACGCCTAACACCATATCAAGCGCCGTATAGATACCGGTTCTAATAACCCGTGTAAGGCTGTCGATACTGTTAGCACGAGCTAATGCCAGTTGATAGCCATGGCTTAATCGAGTTAAACCTTCGGGAGTCGTTTCATGCTCTGCGGGGCGCGTGTTGCCGTTAAGAAAGGTGTCTTTTTTCCAACTTAAGGGCGGTAAACGTGGCACTACTATCGCCGCCACTAATCCTGCTAAACAGACAGCACCATAAAAAGGCAAAAATAAGCTTTCTAGCCCCACTTGTGCCAATACGACCAAGCTAAAGGTAATTGATACCGCCGAAAAGGTAGTACCTATCACCGCCGCTTCCCGCTGGGTATAGTGATGGCCTTCGTATTGCTTGCTGGTCAGCAAAATTCCTACGCTACCATCTCCCAACCAAGAAGCCATGCAGTCCACCGCCGAGCGCCCCGGTAGGCGAAATAAGGGCCGCATCACACCGGTCAGCAAACTGCCAATAAACTCCAGTAAGCCAAAGTCTAATAATAAAGGCAGTAATAACCCCGCAAACACAAACACCGAAAATAACACCGGCAGCAAGTCATAGAGCACCAAGGCGCCGGTATCACCACTGATCAGCACCGCAGGCCCAATGCCACTATAAACCAGCAACACAAATACCCCGCCTAACAGGCGAGTCACCAGCCATAAGGGGCTGAGATTAAATAAGGCGTTTAATAAAGGGCGCTTTCTAATAGCGGCGGGTTTAAATGCCGTGGCCCATAGGGAGACAAGCGCCGATAACGCCACCAAGATCGTGACTAATAACGGTAAGACACTGGCTAATAGCTGTTGCAAACTGTTAGCGAGCAGCGCAATCATGATCGTAAAAGAGCCATCAAAGGGAATGGGGGTCATAAATAAGCCCACGCCCAACAAAGATGGCACTAAAAACATCAGCACGTTACGAAGGCGACGATAACGAGGCTGCGCTGCGGTTTGTTGCATTACCTAACTCCTGCTTAACGATCCCAGATCGCCAAGCTATTAATAATACGATCACAACTTAGCCGGCTTTTGGCTGAGATAGTGCATAGCGCCTCTCAACAATAGCTAAAGTGATTAACTGGATGGAGAGTTATTTTACAGAGAAAGATGAGCCAATAGAAGAAAGGATTATTTTTAATCGCCATAAAATAACTGATATCCAGCATAAATCGCTAATAGCATGCGCTATTATCAACACTGGCGACTAGTCAAGCTCGCCTACCTACTGTAAATTTAACCAGTATCTAGTTGACGCTAATCTCTGCTGGGTATACTGTATACCTATACAGTGAACCAGCAACGAGGATCTTCAATTGTATATGGCGAGCTTCTTAACTAACTCACATTCTGGTCGCGCCATGCCTTGGCAGCCTTTGCCACAGGCGGCGTTATTAAGTTCGCGTGCCACTGATGCACAGCTTGGCTTACTGGCCACCCTTGCCAAGATCAGCCAAGCCGATCAAGGCTGGATCTTACTGGCCAATGCGCCCGCGCCCTTATGTAAACGGACCTTACAACAAGCGGGGATCAACTTAGCACGCGTGATTGACGCCAAGCAATTGACTCATCAGGTGGTGACTAGTGCTAAAGAATGCGCCAGTATCGCTGCAGTAGTATGTTGGAAAATATGCGAGGGGCAGTTAACGACGGAAGCGCACTTTAATAGCGACCGTCGTCACAACAGGCGGTTGCTGTTATCAAGCTAACCGCCATCTTATATGGCACTAATGAGGCATTAGAGCTCTTGACGTACGAGGTCGACCATCATTTGGATGTGGGCCTCGTTGTCGTTTAGGGCAGGAATATAATGGTAGCTTTCGCCCCCTGCTGCCATAAAGTATTCTTTATTTTCTTCGGTAATTTCTTCTAGGGTTTCTAAACAATCAGCAGCGAAAGCAGGACAAATCACGCTGATATTTTTAATCCCCTCTTTAGGTAGCGCCTGCATGGTTTCATCAGTATAGGGCTGTAACCACTCTTCTCGGCCAAAGCGCGACTGAAAGGTAGTGCGCCACTCATGCTCAGCTAAGCCTAACTCGGCAGCTAACAGCTCTGAGGTTTTATGACACTGATGGCCATAAGGATCACCTTCATCTTGAAAGCGCTTTGGTATGCCGTGGTACGACAGTAACAACAACTGGCTTTTACCCACCTGTTGCCAATGCTCCCGTACCGAAGCCGCTAGGGCTTGAATATAGCGAGGGTGATTATGATAATCGCGAATAAAGCGAAAGTGCGGAATTAAGCGCTCTTTTTTCATCACTCTGCCCCAGCTATCAAACACCGAGGCCGTGGTACTGACTGAATATTGCGGATATAAGGGTAAAATAATGACCTTTTCTACGCCCGCTGCTTTTAGCTCTTGCCAGGCGCTAGGGATCGATGGCTCACCATAACTCATGCCCAGTGCCACCGGCATATCCAGATTGGCTTGTTGTAGCGCGCTACTTAGGGCGGCTTGTTGGCGACGGCTGACCACCATTAACGGCGAGCCTTCTTCCCACCACACCGACTGATACAGCTTGGCTACTTTAGGAGAGCGAAAAGGTAAAATCACGCCGTGTAAGATGGGGCACCATAAATAGCGAGTAAGATCGACGACACGATAATCGTGTAAAAACTGGGCAAGAAATGCTTTTACCGCCTTGGCAGTGGGTGCCGAGGGCGTGCCTAAGTTAACTAATAAAACGCCTGTCTTCACTTTATTGCCTTATTTGTCTAAAAGTTTTTATTATTAGCGAGCGCGAAGCAGGCTAGGCAAAGGCTTGCCTAGCCTAGAGGAGACTTATTTTAAGATAGTGTCTAATTCAGCACGAATAGCGTCAACTGACTGAGTGCCGTCTAGCTTATAAAAGCGCGTCTCGCCATTAGCGGCCGCTTGCTGATAATAGGCCACTAACGGCTCGGTTTGTTCATGATAAACACCTAGGCGCTTGCGTACGGTGCTTTCTTCATCGTCGGCGCGAATGGCTAAGTCATCACCAGTCACATCGTCTTTACCTGCCACTTTTGGTGGGTTGTAAACCACATGGTAAACACGACCCGAGCCTGGGTGCACTCGGCGTCCACTCATGCGCTTAACAATTTCTTCATCTGGTACCGCAAATTCCAGCACAAAATCCACCGCCACGCCGGCCTCTTTCATGGCATCGGCTTGAGGAATAGTGCGCGGAAAGCCATCTAGCAAAAAGCCCTTAGCACAATCGTCTTGGCTAATACGCTCTTTTACTAAGCCAATAATCAGCTCATCTGATACCAATTGACCGGCATCCATTACCGCTTTAGCTTCTAGCCCTAGCGCGGTGCCGGCTTTAATGGCTGCACGCAGCATGTCACCGGTCGATATTTGTGGGATCCCAAACTCTTCCATGATGAATTGTGCTTGTGTGCCTTTACCGGCACCCGGTGCTCCCAACAAAACGATGCGCATAACAGCGTCCTCTTTGTGATTGTTTAAATAGGTGTATTGGTGGCTAATTGTGTCACGAGAGCCTAAGGGTAACAAGTAACAAAAAACCCAGCACAGGGCTGGGTTTAAGGTTATTAATGCAAGGTTAAATTAGCTGAGTAATGACGCACTCAGTCTAGTAACAAACGGTTAACACGAGCAACAAAGGCGGCCGGATCTTTTAAACCGCCCTGCTCGGCCAGTTGCGCCTGCTCTAATAGCAGCTGTGACCACTCTTTAAACTGCGCATCTTCTTCTAAGGTTTCCAGCTTCTTCACTAACACATGCTCGGGGTTGAGCTCTAAAATATACTTTTGCTCTGGCACCGGCTGACCTGCAGATTGCATCAGCTTGATCATTTGGGTGCTCATATCGTGCTCACCCGCCACCACACACGATGGGGTGTTCGTTAAGCGATGGGTTAAACGCACTTCTTTAACTTCATCACCTAACGCGGTTTTCACCCGCTCTAGTAAGGGAGCAAGAGCGGCTTTTGCTTCTTCTTGGGCTTGTTTGGTTTCTTCATCATCCAATTCGCCTAAGTCTAACTCACCTTTGGTGACCGAGATAAACTGCTTACCATCAAACTCGTTTAAATGACTCATGAGCCATTCATCTACCCGCTCCCACATGAGCAATACTTCGATGCCCTTTTTGCGGAAAATTTCTAAGTGTGGGCTGTGGCTGGCGGCGGCGTAGCTGTCGGCAGTAATGTAGTAAATCTTATCTTGGCCCTCAGGCATACGCGCGACATAATCGGCCAGTGCCACGGTTTGGGCATCGCTGTCATTGTGGGTGCTGGCAAAGCGCAATAAGCCGGCAATTTGTTCGCGGTTAGCAAAGTCTTCTGCGGGGCCTTCTTTTAGCACGTTACCAAACTCTTTCCAGAAGCTTTGGTATTTTTCGCTATCGTCTTTGGCCATTTTTTCTAACATGGACAATACCCGCTTGCTACAGGCTTTACGCAACTGAGCAGTAATGCGGTTGTCTTGCAAGATTTCTCGCGACACGTTAAGCGGCAAGTCGTTAGAGTCGAGCACCCCTTTAACAAAGCGCAGGTAGGTCGGCATAAACTGCTCGGCGTCGTCCATAATGAACACCCGCTGTACATACAGCTTTAGCCCGTGTCTCTGCTCGCGGTTATATAAGTCAAAGGGAGCTTTAGCTGGCACATATAACAGGCTGGTATATTCGTTATTACCTTCTACCTTGTTATGGCTCCAGGTCAGGGCATCCTGATAGTCATGGGCGATGTGCTTATAGAACTCTTGGTATTCTTCATCGCTGATCTCGCCGCGCGCACGGGTCCACAGCGCGGTGGCCTTGTTCACTTGCTCCCACTCGCCTTCGGTGGCAGCAGCGATCACTTCGCCTTCTTCGTCGGTTTGCTCAGGCTCACCTTCTTTATACATTTCTACCGGAATAGAAATATGATCAGAATATTTACCGATAATGCTGCGCAGGCGCCAGTCATCTAAAAATTCTTGCTCGCTGTCACGCAAGTGCAAAATCACGTCGGTGCCACGACCTGCTTTAGTAATATTAGCCACGGTAAAGCTGCCATCACCATCTGATTCCCACTGTACGCCCTGATCAGCTGGCTGGCCGGCGGCGCGGCTTTGTACTGTTACTTTGTCAGCAACAATAAAGGCCGAGTAAAAGCCTACCCCAAACTGACCAATTAGCTGGGAGTCTTTTGACTCGTCGCCAGAAAGCTGGCCAAAAAACGCTTTCGTGCCCGACTTTGCAATGGTCCCTAGATGATCAACTATCTCATCTCGGCTCATACCAATCCCGTTATCGGAAATGGTCAAGGTTTTCTGTTCTTTGTCGAGAATTAACCGTACCCGCAGCTCGCCGTCATTTTCATACAGCTCGTTATCAGACAACGCTTTAAAGCGTAATTTATCGGCGGCATCGGCGGCGTTAGACACCAATTCCCGCAAAAACACTTCTTTATTCGAATAGAGGCTATGGGCCATTAAATTAAGCAGCTGTTTTACTTCGGTTTGAAAGCCATGGGTTTCAGTTTTTACCGCGTCTACCATCTTTATGTTCCTTTATTGGGTTTGACTCATTCCTTGAAGATGGGGCTAAGTGGTGCGTTTTCAAGAGGTGCGTTATAAAAAGCCGAGACCCCCGCTAAATTCCCCGTACTATTAGCGAGTGTAAGAGCTTACTCCCTCACCCTAACTGACTTGTCCGCTGCTTGGCCTCCCCCTATACTGTGCGCGCTGTTATGCTCCCGCCTAGCAAAGTCGACTGACTTGCTATAACTGGTGGTTACACCTGCTTATTTTGGAATGTTTATTATGCTTTCTGCACTCAAGCAAACGTGGTTTTTTAATATCCGAGGCGATCTGCTGGCGGGATTTGTAGTGGCGCTAGCACTGATCCCAGAAGCTATCGCTTTTTCTATTATTGCGGGAGTCGACCCTAAAGTAGGGCTATACGCTTCTTTTAGTATGGCAGTAGTGATTGCGTTTGCCGGAGGTCGGCCGGCGATGATCTCTGCCGCCACCGGTGCCATGGCCCTGTTAATGGTGACTTTAGTGAAGGTGCATGGCTTAGAGTATTTATTAGCCGCCACCTTACTATGTGGTGTATTGCAAATATTAGCGGGCTACTTTCGCTTAGCGACCCTGATGCGCTTTGTCTCGCGCTCGGTAGTGACGGGTTTTGTGAACGCGCTGGCTATTTTAATTTTTATGGCCCAATTGCCCGAGCTCACTCAGGTGACCTGGCATGTGTATGGGATGACAGCAGCCGGACTTGCGATTATTTATTTACTGCCCAGAGTACCTAAAGTCGGCAAACTGCTGCCCTCGCCGCTTGTGTGCATCGTTGGTCTCACGATAGTGGCAGTGGTATTAGGTCTCGATATTCGCACCGTGGGTGATATGGGCGAGTTACCCGACAGCTTACCTGTCTTCTTATGGCCCCAAGTGCCGCTTAACTTAGAAACACTGACCATTATTTTCCCCTATTCGTTGTCGTTAGCCATAGTGGGGTTATTAGAGTCGTTAATGACCGCCACTATTTTAGACGATCTTACCGATACCCCCAGTGATAAAAACCGCGAGTGTAAAGGCCAAGGAATAGCTAACTTAGCCACCGGCCTGTTGGGTGGTATGGCGGGTTGCGCCATGATTGGCCAGTCGGTGATCAACGTAAAATCTGGTGGTCGTGGTCGGCTGTCGACCTTATTTGCTGGCGCCTTTTTGCTATTTATGGTGGTGTTTTTAGGCCCGCTGGTGTCTCTTATTCCTATGGCTGCGTTAGTGGCGGTGATGATCATGGTGTCATTGGGTACCTTTAATTGGCGCTCTATTTCACCCGAGCAACTTAAAACTTTGCCTAAAAGCTCCACTATCGTGATGCTGGCCACAGTAGCCACTGTGGTTTACAGCCATAACTTAGCCTATGGGGTACTTGTAGGTGTGCTACTTAGCGCGTTATTTTTTGCTAATAAGGTCAGTCAAGTATTACATATTAGCTCAAGCAGCGCCCGTACTGGGCAGCGACACTATCAGGTGGTGGGACAGGTGTTTTTTACTTCTGCCGAGCAATTTATTGGCGCCTTTGACTTTAAAGAAGTGCTGAATAAAGTGTATATCGATGTGAGCCGGGCTCACTTTTGGGACATAACAGCGGTGGATGCACTAGATAAAGTGGTGCTGACCTTTCAACGGGACGGGGCCGAGGTAGAAGTAATTGGCTTAAATGAGGCCAGCGCTACCTTAGTAGAGCACTTTGCCGAGCATAAAGATGCCAAGGCTATCGAAAACCTCATGGATTAAGGAAGACATTATGACCACTATCTTCGCCTGTATCGATGGCTCCAGTCATGCCAGTGCCGTTGGCGATTGCGCCAGCTGGGCCAGCTTACGACTTAACCGAGCGCCGGTAACATTTTTACATGTGCAGCCCAAAGACCCCAGTGCCCCCACAACGAATTTAAGTGGCAATATAGGAATTGGTAGCCAAGAACAATTGTTAGCCCAATTAGTGGCTCTGGATACCCAGCGCAATAAAATAGCCACCGAGCACGGCCGACTGCTATTAGAAGCGGCACAATCTCGCGCCCTTAAAGTTGGCGTAGTGGCCAATACCCTACAGCGCCACGGCGACTTGATCCCCACCTTAGTTGATTTACAACCCAATACCCGATTACTGGTAATGGGCCGGCGCGGCGAAGATAACGCCACTGTATATGAACAACTAGGCAGCCATGTGGAACAAGCGATCCGTGCCTTGCACTGCCCTATTTTAATTACTCAAGGCAAATTTAGCGCACCTAAAAAAGTCATGTTGGCGTTCGACGGCAGTCCCACTATGCGCGGTGCCATTAGCTTACTTGCTGATAGCAGTTTATTGAATGGCTTAGAGCTGCATCTGGTTTCGGTAGGCAATGAGCGTCAAGCGCAACAAGAGCAGCTTAACTGGGCACGCACCTTGTTAGAGGATGCCGAAGGCGAGATGCGCGTTTATGTTCATAACCTAGAAGGCGATGCCGAGCAGGTATTAACGGCGTTTATACAACAACATAAAATGGACATGTTAGTGATGGGCGCCTATGGGCATTCCCGTATTCGCCGCTGGTTAGTCGGCAGTATAACGACCACTATGCTTAGGGCTTCAAAAGTCCCCCTGTTAATACTGCGCTAAGCGTGACTCACATCAAGCTACACTCGCGATAAAGTATGTTACAGTGATGTTGAATCGGAGCCCCCGCGATTCATTATATTAAAAGTCAATAATTTATCATCGGGATACTGTTTATGAATCAAAATGTATTAGCGTGTATCGACGGCTCCATCCATACGGGCACAGTGTGCGATTATGCCGCTTGGGCCACTCAAAAACTGGACGGCCGATTAGTATTACTTCACGTAGTACAAAAACCGGAGCCTACGGTATTATTTAACATCAGTGGCGCCGCGACCATTAGCTCGCAAGATAATATTAACGCCGAGTTGCGTAAACTGGATGAAAAGCGTGAAGCACTGGCCAAAGAGCAAAGCAAACAGTTTCTTGAGCAAGCAAAAGCCCACGTGGTTGCAGCAGGCTTCCCTAGCCCGCGTACCATCCAGCGTGAAGGTAAACTACTGCGCGAGTTAGAGCAGTTTGATGATTACAGTGAACTGCTGGTGATTGGTCGAAAAGGTGCTAACGAAGACGAAAGTGACGACCGTGTAGGCACGCACGTTGAGCAAGTGATCCGCACTACCGATAAGCCTTTGCTATTAACAGTGGGGGAATTTACTGAGCCCAAGAAGCTGATGCTGGCCTTTGATGGTAGTGAAACTGCCCGTAAAGCGGTGACCACCATTGCCAATGCACGACTATTTAAAGGCATGGAATGCCACTTAGTAATGGTAGCCGGTCCTGATCCACAGTATCTAGAACAGTTAGAAGTGGCGCGTTTAGAGTTAGAAGAAGCGGGTCTTATTGCCGTGTCTGCCCTTTTGCAAGGTAAAGTAAAAGAAAACTTACTGGCTTACCAAGAAAAGCAAAATATCGATTTAATTATTATGGGTGCCTATGGCCACTCCCGTATTCGCCAATGGCTATTGGGTAGTATTACTAACCTAATGTTACAAGAGTCCCCCAAGCCATTGTTAATTTTACGTTAATTTTTTATCTAATAAAAAAAGCCCCCGCTAAGCTGGGGGCTTTTTTATTTAGCCAGATACTCGGCTAGTTAGGCTAGACCTTGCTCTTGTAAGTATTGTTCGTAGCTACCACTAAAGTGACGAGCGCCGGTTTCGCTTAGCTCCACAATGCGTGTTGCCAGTGAAGAAACGAACTCACGGTC
>JAAYRH010000082.1 GCA_012518835.1 Aeromonadales bacterium
CTGCGACCGTTCACTTCTACTTCTTGCTTGCCTTCGGCTAGGTTATCCATGACGGTGCGTTCGGGATCTAACTGCTCACGATACTGGTCAAAATAAGCTACTTCTAGTTTGGTACCAGACTTTAAGGTGCCCGACTGTGCCGTCAGTTGACCGAGTAATAATTTAATTAAGGTACTCTTACCGCAACCATTGGGGCCCACCAGCGCAATTTTATCGCCCCGCTGTACCATAGTAGAAAAGTTATTTAGTAATGGCTTACCTTCATAAGCAAAGGTTAGGTTTTCTACTTCAAAGACAATTTTACCTGAGCGGCGCACATCATCTAGGGTTACATTGACCTTACCTAGGCTTTCACGACGCTCGCTACGCTCGGCACGTAGCGCTTTAAGCGCACGCACTCGGCCTTCATTACGGGTACGGCGGGCTTTCACCCCTTGGCGGATCCACACTTCTTCTTGCGCCAAACGCTTATCAAATAAGGCATTTTGCTCAGCTTCCACTCGCAGTGCTTCTTCTTTATTGACCAGATAGTCATCGTAGTTGCCCGGCCAGCTCGACAAGTGACCGCGATCGAGATCAACAATACGAGTAGCCATTTTACGAATAAAGGCACGGTCGTGACTGATAAAGACAATGGCGCCTTTAAAGTCCACTAAAAAGCTTTCAAGCCAAGCGATTGCTTCAATATCGAGGTGGTTAGTCGGCTCATCTAAGAGCAAGATATCAGGATCGTTGGTTAGTGCCCGGGCTAGCGCCACTTTGCGCAACCAACCGCCCGATAAACCGTTAAGGCGGGTGTCCCCATTAAGCCCGAGCAACGTTAAGCTATGGTTAATTCGGGTATCAAATTGCCAACCATCAGCATTTTCAATTTGCTCTTGCAGGCGCATCAACTCATTTAACGCTTTTTCTGAGGCGTCAGTAGCGACTTTATCTAATTGGCGATGATATTTAGTGAGTATTACGCCCAGCTCCGCCAATCCACCCGCCACATAGTCAAAGACACTTTGCTCGTCTTCTACCTGAGGGGGATCTTGTTCTAAGCGCGCAATGTTAACGCCTTGTTGTAATTGACGGCGGCCATCATCTAAGGCAATTTCATCGGCGAGCACTTTCATTAAGGTGGACTTGCCAGCGCCATTGCGCCCCACAATGCACACCCGCTCACCCGCTTGAATAGTAAAATCGATGCCGTCTAATAATGGGGCATCACCAAAAGCTAACTGGGCATTTTGTAAGGTTAATAAACTCATTCATGTACTCGATTAAAGGCAATAATGTCGGCGGCCGTAAACGGCCAATCCAGCTCAGCGCCATCACTGCGGCGCAATACCGGGATCCGTACCCCGTACGCCGCTAGCCAAGCGTCGTTATCAATAATATCGCTCAGCACCGTGTGCTCAGCCAGTGCCACTTCTTGTAGTAAGGCCCACGCCTCATCGCATAAGTGACACCCTTGGGTGGTAAATAGCGTTAAACTCACTGGGCCTCCCAACGTATTTCCCAGCAGTTATGGATCTGGGGGTTACGGGCAAAATCTTTAGGTAAAGTGCTACGACTTATGTTAGTCGCCACTAATCCAAGAGTGCTCAAGGCCTCAATATCCATTTTAAAGTGGCGCTTATTATTAGAAAAAATCAACAAGCCATCGCGACGCAGTCGCTTGCTCAAGGCGCCTAATAACTCGATATGATCCCGTTGCACATCAAAAGAGGTGTCCATGCGCTTGGAGTTAGAAAAAGTAGGCGGATCCACAAAGATTAAGTCGTAATCGTCGCGCCCTTGCTGTATCCAAGTTAAACAATCGGCATGAATAAACTGGTGTTGACGTCCCGTTAAGCCATTGAGCTGCATATTACGCTCTGCCCAGCCTAAATAGGTTTTAGACATATCGACCGTGGTAGTGGACTTAGCGCCCCCTAAGCCAGCATGTACCGTGGCGCTACCGGTATAAGCAAATAGGTTTAAAAAGTCTTTACCCTGAGCAAGCTCTCCTAAACGCTGGCGAATAGGACGGTGATCTAAAAATAGTCCTGTATCCAGATAGTCGTATAGGTTCACTAATAATTGCGCGTTATGCTCTTGTACTGTCAGCCACTGCTGATGAGCGGCCAGTTTTTCATATTGCTCACGCCCCGTTTGGCGCGCCCGCACTTTAAGAATAATCCGATGGCCCGGCACACCCGTGACCGCCATGGTGGCTTGTACTAAGTCATAAAAACGGCCACGCGCTTTATACTCCGGCACACTTTTGGGCGGTGCATACTCTTGGATCACTAAATAATCTTGATAACGGTCGATGGCGGCATTGTACTCCGGCAAGTCGGCATCGTATAAGCGATAACAGTCTATGTGCTCGGCTTTAGCCCACTTCTCTAATGGCTTAATATTTTTTGCCAAGCGATTAGCAAAGTCTTCTGCCACTGGGCGAGCGGCTTTAGCATCTGGTGCAATGTGATAATTACGTAGCTCACAAGCCAGCGCCCCGTTAAACAACTTATAAGTCTTATCTGGGCGCAGGCGCAAACAGCTCAGCAGCTCAGGTGAGCTAGAAATTAAGCTCACCTGCCAACCTTTAAACTGCTCGCGCAGCACATCGCCAAGCTGCTGGTGCAAACCCAGCAACGAAGGAAACTCGCTTAATCGCTCACCATACGGCGGGTTAGAGATCACCCAGCCCGCTTCTTGAGCGGGATTTTGCAGCTCAGTGACGGTACCGGGTCGAAAACGGATGAGCGCGCCGACCCCAGCCGCTTGGGCATTTTCTTCGGCAAACGCTAACACTCGCTTATCGTAGTCAAAACCATAAAGCTCGGTATTAGCTGCTTTTATACCGCGGGTGGCACGCACCGTGGCTTCGGCGCTAATTTCTTGCCACACGTCACGTTGATGACCACACCACGCCATAAAGCCAAATCGCACCCGTAATAATCCGGGAGCATGGTCAGCAGCCATTAATGCCGCTTCTATTAGTAAGGTACCGGAGCCACACATAGGATCGACTAACGGCTTGGTAATATCCCACCCACTGCGCAGCAAAATAGCCGCCGCTAAGTTTTCTTTTAAAGGCGCATCACCGGCTTGTTGGCGATAACCGCGCTGGTGCAAGGCCGGACCTGATAAATCCAGCGTAATACTGAGCTGATTACGTTTTAGGTGCGCTAAGATACGAATATCGGGAGTGCGCTTATCGACATTGGGTCGCTCACCCCAACGCTTACTTAGGCGATCGACAATCGCGTCTTTTATTTTTAGCGCACCATATTGGGTGTTAGTAATGGCATCATTACCACCCGAAAAGTCTACAGAAAAAGTTTGACCTGGTTGAATATGCTGTTCCCACTGAATATTAGCCGCACCCAAATACAGATCCATATCGGTGCGCATGGTGAGTTCTGCTAACTGCAACATAATACGTGAGGCTAATCGCGACCACATACAGGCGCGATACGCGAGAGCCAGATCCCCTTTAAAGGCGACGCCAGCTACAGTTTCTTGCAGCTCAGTGGCCCCTAAGTGGGTTAGTTCATCGGTAAGTAAAGATTCTAGGCCCTTAGGGCAAGTAGCAAACAACGGCAGCAACATAGTCAAGCTTGTCTAATAGTCATAATGAGAGCGACATTGTACCTTAAAGCGAGGCAGGACTGTATAAATTGGCCATTTTTGCTGGTAATAACAGCACAGTGGCGACTTATCCATCAGGCAAGATGAAACTCTGGCAAACTACTTGCATTAAGCTAGGCGCTTCTCTAGTATACGCAGCCTGAGGACGCGGGATGGAGCAGTCTGGTAGCTCGTCGGGCTCATAACCCGAAGGTCGTTGGTTCAAATCCGGCTCCCGCAACCAATGAATAAGTATATGATAAAATCCTCGTAATGCCCTTCTTGTTATAAAATTCCAAAATCAAACTATTTTTATCTCTAGCAACTTCTGTTTCTAGTGAGCTCTGCTATTTATTAAAAAGTGCAATCTTGTTCGCTAATAACGCAAGCTTACTAGCATCCCTCTTATACCAAACGGTAAAATTAACTGATCAAAACTTTTTTGCCACGCAATCCACGAAACAACACGGAAAAATAGTGATCAGTTCTGAAAAAACCAGAGTATTGGTAAGAGCCAAACATAACAACCTGAATGAGAGGAGCCCTTACCTTATACAGTATCGATCACTTGTCGCCCGTGAACGTCGTCCGTGCCTTCTGTGTTCTTCCGTGGCAAATGCACTTTAATTGGCCTTTTTTGCCAACTTAAATAAGTTAAAAAAGTTAGCAGTGGTTTGCGCGGCAACTTCTTCGATGGGTACCCCTTTAAGATTAGCAATGCACTCGGCCACAGTGCGGGTATAAGCAGGCTCATTTTCTTCCCCTCTAAAGGGCACCGGAGCAAGCCAAGGGGCATCGGTTTCTACTAATAAGCGCTCTAGGGGCAAGGCCTTTACCACCTCACGCAAGGCTTCGGCGCTGCGAAAAGTAATAATGCCCGACAGAGAAATATAAAAGCCAAGCTCAATGGCAGCTTCTGCCATCTCGAGTGACTCGGTAAAGCAGTGTAAAACCCCACCCACCTTGTTAGCTTGGCCTTCACGCAATATATCGAGGGTTTCTTGTTGGGCGTTGCGCGTATGAATAATCAGCGGTTTATCTAATTCTACGGCGACGTTAACATGATGTGCAAATGACTCTCGCTGAACTTCGGCGGTTTCAGACGCATAAAAGTAATCAAGGCCGGTTTCACCAATCGCGACCACCTGCGGATCTGCTGCTAATGTAGCCAGCCTATCAAGATCTTTTAGCTCATCTTTATGTAGGGGATGAATACCACAAGAAGCAAATACCTGAGGAAAAGGAGCAATCGCGGCTTTCATAGTAGGAAAAGTGGCTAAGTCGACACTGACACACAGAATATGATTTACCCCGCGCTTAGCGGCTCTTGCAACAGCTTGCGCCATATCGGTGTGTTTTTTACCGTAATCGAGACGGTCGAGATGGCAATGGGAATCAACCAGCAAAAGAAACTCCTTGTTTATTCCTAATAGGTGAAAGTCCTAAGGTGAAAGGTAAAGGGTGATGAGTAAAGAGTAAAATATACAGAAGAGATATCACTCATTACTCTTCACTCATTACTTTTCACTAATTAATGAGCCAGCCATTGATTAAGCCAATCGCCTAGCTGTAAGGCGCTATTTACGGGCCGGCCGCTGCTGGGCTGTAAAGTTCTTTGTAACTCAAACAAACGCGTCAGCGCTTGCTGTAATAGCGCACTGCCCCGCTGACTTAGTTGTTGACTGAGCGCCCTATTATCTGCCAGCTGTAAAGGGGCTTGAGTAAGCCCTAGGCTAAGTTGTAAAGCGTCTTGCAATAGCAATTGCAGCCACAGTAAATGCACTTTATTTTCGAGTAGCCCTTCTTGCACGCTTGCAAGAGTGGTGGGCTGTTGTAATAACTGAGTAAACTGTTTCAGTAATTGATGACGACGCTTATCGGTACCGGCCATTACATAATCACGGGTCGCCAGAGGGGAACCTTGGTTAAGATTCAGTGCCGTCACCGTGGTATCTACTCCTTGGTCAGCTAGCCACGAGAGCGCTAAACTGGGCTCGGGCACCGGCAATAACCATTGTTGGCAACGACTGCGGATGGTGGCTAATAAGCGCTCAGCATGAGCGGTGGTTAAAATAAGAGTACTTTGCCCTGGCGGCTCTTCTAGGGTTTTTAATAACGCATTCGCCGCCGCCTCCGTCATATTATCGGCTTGCTCAAGCACTGCTACTTTTCCACCGCCTAAGCGGGCGCTTTCACCTAAGACTTGCGTCAAATGTCGAATGGCGTCCACGCCAATGCGGCTGCTTTTGCCACTTAGAAAATGCAGATCTGAATGGGTGTTAACCGCTACCAGCTGGCATGCATGACAGTGCCCGCAAGGTACACCATTACTGGTATTACTAACCACCTTTTCATGTTGGCATAACAATGCTTTGGCAAGATAATGCGCTAGCTCTCCTTTGCCTAAGCCACTCACGCCTTTTAATAATAAAGCGTGGCCTAGCTGTTGCTCAGCAATTAACGCCGTAAGCTGATGGCTGGCAGACTCTAACCAAGGGTACACAAGCGACGCTCCAAACCAGCTAACACCGCCGCCTTTACCTGTGCTGCTGATTGACTAGCATCAATAATCTCACAAGCAGGATGCTGCTGGGCTAAGGTTAAATAAGTAGCACGGGTGCGTTCAAAAAAACTTAATTGCTCTTGTTCAATGCGATCCAGCTCACCGCGCTGCACGGCCCGAGCCAAGCCTAATGTAGGGTCAATATCCAAATACACGATTAAGTCTGGGGCAAAGTCCCCTAATACTGCCGTTTTGATCTGGCGAATTAAGCTCAGGTCAATGCCTCGTCCTCCCCCTTGGTAGGCCAGCGACGACCAGTCATGTCGATCGCCCACCACCCAGTGCCCTGCTGCTAAGGCCGGTTGTATTTTATTTTTCACTAGCTGTACGCGAGCGGCATACATCAGCAATAATTCGGCCTCCATGGTCAGTGGCTCTTCGTGTACTTCTTTGACAAGGTGGCGCATTTTTTCCGCGAGCGGCGTGCCGCCAGGCTCTCGGGTACTAACCACCGTATGCCCTTTCGCCATAAGCCAATTGCACACATGGCGCTGCACGGTACTTTTCCCCGCGCCTTCTAGCCCTTCTATTACTATAAATTGGCTCATGGGTTACCTTTTTAAAATATAGCGACGTACGGCATTATTATGCTCACGCAACGACTTAGAGAAGTAATGGCGCCCAGCTTCACCGGTGGCCACAAAGTAATAGTAATCGCTCTTATCGGGCTGCAAGGTGGCTAAAATAGCTTCTTTACTGGGCATCGCAATGGGGGTGGGCGGTAAGCCGTCAATGGTATAAGTATTGTAAGCGGTCGCGGTTTGCAGATCCCGTTTACGTATTTTACCATCGTAGTTTTCTCCCATGCCATAAATCACCGTAGGATCGGTTTGCAGTCGCATTCCTGCCCGTAAGCGATTGATAAATACTGAGGCAATCAGCGGACGTTCCTCGGCGACGCCGGTTTCTTTTTCAATAATCGAGGCTAAAATCAGCGCTTCATAAGGTGTATTAATCGGCAAGTTAGGCTGGCGTTCTTCCCACGCTTTAGCCAAAAATTGCTCCATGTCATCATAGGCGCGCTGTAAAATAGACAAGTCGCTATCACCGGGGGTATAGCTATAACTTTCGGGTAAAAAGCGCCCTTCGAGCTTATCGGTGTCAGCGCCCAATCGCTTTGCCAGCGCTGCCTCAGGTAGCTCAGTCAGCTCGTTTTCTAAATACTCGGCCTGTGCGAGCTTGGCTTGCCAATCGCTTAAGCGCAACCCTTCCACTAAGGTAACTTGTAAACGGTAGGTATCACCGTCCACTATTTTATTTAAGGCTTGGCGTAAGGTGGTGTTAGGAGCAAACTTATAGACACCATGACGCACTGCCGCAAGCTCAGGATGAAAGCGCAACCATAGCTTACGGTGCAACGCTGGGACGTGGCGCGGACTTAATTGATTAATTAAACTAAACGTCGTATCACCACGCTCCACTACAAATAATGGTTGTGCAGTAGTAACTTGAGTTTCTTCCAGCTGCTGCCACTGTAAAAAGCCATATATCCCTAAGCCAGCGGCAGCTAATATCGCCAATAGCAATAAACGGCCCAGCCACTTAAATAATCGTTTCATTAATAAATGCCTTTTGTAAGTCTTGAGTCAGTGCACCAAGCGTAAATGACTGCTCAGCAATTCCAGTGACCGGCATTATGCCCATCAATGCATTAGTCAACCACACTTCATCAGCGCGCAATAACTCGCTTAAGGGCGCCTCAGTCAGCTTTAGTCGCTCCCCCAACTGTTTTTGACACCATGCCCGTGCCGTCCCCCATACGCCGCTACGGGTTAACGAGGGGGTGTAAATATGGGCACCACGGCGCCAAAAAATATTAGCACTCACCCCTTCGCACACTTGCTCTTGCTCATTTAACACCACCGCCTCCGGCCAGCCTTTAGCGTCTAGCTCGGCTTTTAGCAATACCTGCTCAAGGCGATTAATGGTTTTCAGACCAACTAATAAAGGACTCGTCCCTAAACGGCCTTCGCACACACCTATTTGTAGCCCTTGCTGCTGCCACTGATAATAATGAGCAGGAAATGGCGTCGTAGTAAGAATTACTTGGGAGCAGCCGCTGCCAGCGATGCCATAGCCTCGCGCGCCCCTGCCGCGCACTACTGTAATGCGCAATACTTGATCACTACCATCTAAGGCATTTACGGCGCGCTGGTATAGTTGCGGCCAATCAAGTTCGGCTAGTTGTAATTTTCGGCCAGCCTCTGCAAGACGCGCTTGATGATAAGACCAATGACATAGGCGGCCTTGATAGGCATGTATGGTCGTAAAATGACCATCGCCCAGCTGCCAACCTCGTTGCAATGCGTTGTTATTATTAGACAGGTGGGTAATCAGCGTTTGCATAGCGTCACTAATAAAAAAACCCGGCACAGGGCCGGGCTTTACAGGCCAAAAGGCCATTATAAACGTTTAAAAATCAAGGAGCCATTAGTGCCACCAAAACCAAAGGAGTTGGATAAGGCATAATCAAATTGACCTTGTTTCGCCGTATGAGGGACTAAGTCTAAATCGCACTCTTCGTCAGGTTCATCTAAATTAATGGTGGGAGGAACGATTTGATCTCGTAATGCCAGCACACTGAAAATAGCCTCAATGGCCCCTGCTGCACCTAACAGGTGGCCGGTCATCGACTTAGTAGAGCTGACCATTAACTTATATGCATGCTCACCAAAGACTAATTTTAGCCCACGCAGCTCGGCCACATCTCCAAGGGGAGTAGAAGTACCATGGGCATTAACATAACCCACTAAGCTGGGATCTAAATTAGCATCTTTAAGGGCATTGAGCATCGACTTAGCAGCACCGCTGCCATCTGCCGGCGGCGCCGTCATATGGTGGGCATCACCACTCATACCAAAGCCCACTAGTTCAGCATAAATAGTGGCACCACGGGCTTTAGCGTGCTCGTATTCTTCTAACATCATCACACCAGCACCGTCACCGAGTACAAAGCCATCACGGCCTTTATCCCAAGGACGACTCGCCTGTTGTGGTTGGTCGTTACGAGTAGACAGCGCCCGAGCGGCAGAAAAACCGCCCATCCCCATAGGGGTAGAAGCTTTTTCGGTACCACCGGCCAACATGGCATCGGCGTCACCATAAGCAATCATGCGTGCCGCTAAACCAATGCTGTGCGTACCTGTGGTACAAGCGGTAGTAGTTGCAATATTAGGGCCTTGCAAACCTTTAAGGATCGATAAATGTCCCGACACCATATTAATAATGGTCGAGGGGACAAAAAACGGACTCAGCTTGCGGGGACCACTGGCTAGCAAGTTGGTGTGATTTTGCTCAATCAGGCCAAGACCACCAATGCCGGAGCCAATGGATACACCAACGCGATCGGCATTAGTGTCATTTATATCAAGACCGGAATCGGCTAATGCCTGTAAACCAGCCGCCACCCCGTATTGGATGAATAAATCCATCTTACGGGCATCTTTTTTGGCGATACCATGAGCTTCGGCATCGAAGTCCTTGACCAGGCCTGCGAACTTGGTGCTGTAATCGGTAGTGTCAAAGTGCTCTATGTTACTGATGCCACTTTGGCCTGCCAATAGGGCCTGCCAGCTGGCATCAACCGTATTACCGACAGGAGAAAGCATACCGAGGCCAGTCACCACGACTCTGCGTTTGGACACAAGAGCGTCTCCGAATGGGGGTTAAAACGGGGAAAGAACCGAAGTGGCGACAGCCACTTCGGTACAGGTTTATTATTCCTGGTTAGCGTTTACGTAATCAATAGCCGCTTTAACGGTAGTGATTTTTTCCGCTTCTTCATCAGGGATCTCAGTGTCGAACTCTTCTTCCAAAGCCATAACCAGCTCTACAGTATCCAAAGAGTCTGCACCTAAATCATCTACAAATGAGGCTTCAAGTTTAACTTCTTCTTCTTTAACGCCCAGTTGCTCGATGATGATTTTTTTAACGCGTTCTTCAATATTGCTCATGACCACTATTATCCTTTAGAAATACGCAAGTGCGTGTTGTTGCGCTAGTGTATTAAATTAACCGTAGTTTGCAAGGCTATTTCAGGCAGTTGCCTAGAGAAAAAGCGCTTAAAATGCCGCATTTTCCAGCAAACAGCCTCCAACTGCGGATATTTGCATCACACCATGTACATGCCGCCATTTACATGCAGCGTTTCACCTGTGATATAGGCTGCTTCTTCTGAGGCTAAAAACGCCACAGCCGAAGCTATTTCTTTGGGGTTACCCAAACGATGGGCCGGTATCTGTGACAAGATAGCGGCCCTTTGCTCTTCATTCAATGCGTCAGTCATATCGGTGGCAATAAACCCAGGGGACACTACATTAACGGTAATGCCTCGTGAAGCGACTTCACGGCCTAAGGATTTACTAAAGCCAATCAAACCTGCTTTAGCTGCCGCATAGTTAGCCTGACCGGCATTACCCATGGTGCCTACTACCGACCCAATGGTAATAATGCGACCACAGCGCTTTTTCATCATGGCACGTAATACGGCCTTAGATACGCGAAACACCGAGCTAAGGTTGGTATTAATAATATCATCCCACTCGTCGTCTTTCATGCGCATCAGTAAATTATCCCGAGTAATACCGGCATTATTTACCAAAATATCAATGTCGCCATAGCGCTCTTTAATGGCATCTAACAGCTGGGCTAGCGAGTCGGGACAGGTGACGTTTAACACCAAGCCGGTGCCCTGCTCACCTAAATAATCGCTAATGGCTTGGGCGCCTTTTTCGCTGGTTGCAGTGCCAATAACAGTTGCACCGCGCTCTACAAATAGCTCAGCAGTAGCACGACCGATGCCGCGACTGGCACCAGTCACCAGTACTACTTTATTAGAAAAGCTCATTATTGCTCCTGTTCGCTTGTGACCGCTTCCAAGGCCACTTTGAGGTTGGCATCATCGTTGACTGCCATGCCGGTAATACGCTTATCAATACGCTTAGCTAAACCAGACAAGGCTTTACCTGGGCCCATCTCAAGTGCCACCGTGACGTCTTGAGCCACCATCGCCTCAATAATCTCACTCCAACGCACTGGGCTATAGAGCTGACGTACCAGTGCATCCTTAATAGCAGCAGGATTCGTTTCTATGGCTACATCAACGTTATTAATAATAGGAATGCGGGGCTCTTGAAAGTCCATCTCTGCCAAGGCGTGTTCTAAATGCTCAGCGGCAGAGCGCATTAACACGCAATGGGAAGGCACACTAATAGGAAGCAACAAGGCACGTTTAGCGCCACTTTCTTTCATTAATACATTAGCACGCTCAACCGCCGCTTTGTGACCGGCAATCACAATTTGTCCGGGCGAGTTAAAGTTAACAGCCGCCACCGTTTCTTGTTCGGTACTGGCCTGCTCACAATTGGCTACGATATTATCGTTATCTAAGCCAATAATGGCCGCCATCGCACCTTCGCCTTCGGGCACCGCTTCTTGCATGAGCTTACCGCGCAACTCTACAAGCTTAACGGCATCGGTTAGGCTTAATACACCGGCACACACTAAGGCTGAGTATTCGCCTAAGCTGTGGCCTGCCATCACTGCAGGTTCAGCGCCACCTTCTTGCTGCCATAAGCGCCACAAGGCCACCGAGGCCGTTAATAACGCCGGCTGAGTACGCCAGGTCTGATTGAGATCTTCTGCCGGTCCATTAAGTACCAACTCAGCAAGATCGTAACCCAGTGCCGCAGAGGCTTCAGCAAAGGTCTGTTTTACGCAGTCATGCTCAGCTAATACTGCTGCTAGCATACCGACCGCCTGAGACCCTTGTCCGGGAAAAGTAATGGCAAACGTCATTTCTCTGTCCTTTTATTTAAAAACGTACCAGCGCAGAACCCCAAGCAAATCCACCGCCAAAGGCTTCGAGCAAGACCAAATGACCCGGCTTGATGCGACCGTCCCGTACGCCTTCATCGAGGGCGATGGGCACACTGGCCGCCGAAGTATTGCCATGCTTATCTAAGGTGAGGATCACTTTTTCGATAGGCATGCCTAACTTGCGCGCAGTGGCGTTAATAATACGGTAATTTGCTTGATGGGGCACTAGCCAGTCCAACTCAGACTTATCAATATTGTTGGCTTCTAAGGTCTGGGTCACAATTTCACTTAATCGTGAGACCGCCACTTTAAATACTTCGTTACCTTTCATCTCCATATACCCAGGCTCATCTGCCGTGGCACGCGCGGGATGGGGTAACTTTAATAACTCACCATAACGACCATCTGCGTACAAATGAGTCGATAAAATGCCAGGCTGTTCACTCGCACCCAACACCACAGCACCAGCACCATCACCAAAGATGATAATAGTGGAGCGATCGTTAGGATCACAGCTATGAGACAAAGCATCGGCGCCAATCACTAAGATATGGCGTGCTTGGCCGCTGCGAATAAATTGATCCGCTACACTCAGCGCGTAACTAAAGCCGGCGCACGCAGCACTCAGATCAAAAGCCGGTATGCCTGATACCTCCAGCATGGCCTGCACTTCACAGGCGGCAGCAGGAAAAGCATTATGATTGCTGGTGGTCGCTAGCACTATGAGATCTAACTCGTGCGCTTCAATGCCCGCGGCGGCTAACGCCTGCACGGCAGCGCCATGGGACATGACCGCAATGGTTTCTTCTGGGCTCGAGATACGGCGCTCTCGGATCCCAGTGCGCTCTACTATCCAGTCATCGCTGGTGTCTACCATCTTTTCCAGATCGGCGTTGGTACGTACCGCTGTTGGCAAATAGCTGCCGGTTCCCAATATTCTACTGTTCATAGGCGTTATCTTACGTGACTATCCTGTGGGGCAGTATCAAAACGATGCGCGATACGGCTAGGGAGATTGTTTCTGCATTCAGACAGTCCCTGCAATATCGCATTAAAGAAGGCAGGTGAGCCAGCACTGCCATGGCTTTTCACCACACTCGCCCGTAATCCTATCAGACTCGCACCGTTATACTGGTCGGGGTTCAGATGAGAAAGTCGCCTTTTTAACCAGGTGGTCAAAATCTTGCGAAATACACTACCTTGCTGACGCTGCGCTAATAATAGCCGCGCCACTCCTTCACTGGCTTTAAGGGCAACGTTACCCACAAAACCGTCGCACACTATCACATCTGCGTGACCTGAAAACAACTGGTTGCCTTCTACATAGCCTTGATAGTGCAGCTTATTCATCGCTTGCAAGCACATTCCCGCTTCGCGAACAACCTCGCTGCCTTTGTTGGCTTCGGCGCCAACATTTAATAGCGCCACCCTAGGCTGAGCAATATCAAGGGTATGTATCGCCATTTGTTCACCCATCAGGGCAAACTGGCATAAGTGGTGTGCGCTGCAGCTAATATTAGCACCCACATCCAACAAGAGCGCATAGCCCCCCTGCTGTTGGGGTAAACGTGTGATCAGTGCCGGTCGGTCTATACCGGGAAGCGTGTTGACGGTGTTCACCGCCATCGCCATTAAGGCACCGGTATTGCCGGCACTAACACAGAGGTCAGCACGCCCTGATGCTAAAGCATCAAGCGCACAACGCATAGAGGAGTCGGTTAGATGACGCAGGGCATAAGCGGCTTTATCTTCATTACCCACCTGCTGGCTGCAAAACTGTACGGTTACTCGTGGATGCTCCGCTAAACCATAGCGGGTAAGCCACGGAGTTAACTCGGCTTTTAAGCCAAACAGTAACAGATTAACATCGGGTAAAAGCGACAGTGCCTGCGCGGCGGCAGGCACTGTAATTGAAGGGCCATAATCTCCCCCCATCATATCTAACGCAACGGTCAGCTGCGGCAACAGATAATCCTTACTTAGCGATTACCTTAACACCACGGTAAAAACCATCAGCAGTCACGTGGTGACGACGATGGGTTTCACCGGTGGTTTTGTCTACCGATACTGCAGCGGTGGTTAGTGAATCGTGTGCACGGCGTGAACCGCGACGGGCACGTGATACTTTACTCTTTTGTACGGCCATTTGACCTCACTCCTAAATCAGTTACTTACGTTTCAATGCTTCCAAAGACGCAAAAGGGTTAGGACGCTCATCTGCACTAGGGAGCTTACCAAAGCTTTGATCGAATTGCCCCAATGAACACTGCTCATTATCATGAGCGGGGATCTGCGGCAAACTGAGAATAAGCTCATCCTCAGTCAATCGTACTAAGTCAATCTCGCCTACTTCATCTACTTCAATGAGGTCATAGTCTTCTGGCAACTCTGGCGCCGTGGCGTTTGCACGCACCGGCATGTATGTAAATTCGGATTCTATAGTGGTATCAAGCAGCTCATTACATCTTTGGCACTGAAGTGACACTTGAACACGGGCTTCACCCGTCATCAAACGCAACCCCTGGGCATCTGTACCAAAGTTTAGAGAGACGTCGATATCACCATGGATACCTTGGGTTAATTCCGCCAGTCTGGGCATTAACGCTGGTGCATACACGCCTTGATAAGCAAGGCCATGTTGGGCACAGCGAGCGGGATCAACCTTATTGGGCAACTTTACCTTTTCCATAAGGCGCGCATATTATAGTGACCTGTCATTAGAGTCAAAGGGTAAATAGGATTACAACGCAATCTCGTGTTAGTGGTACTTTATCAAAGGTATCCTTGATGTGTCCTATCTCTTCCATCTCTTACACGGATTTTTTAAGTATGGATAAGCAATAATGAATTTAGTATTGGCTTCTTCGTCGGTTTATCGCCAACAAACGCTAGCTAAACTTGGGCTCCCCTTTCAATGTATGAGTCCCGATATAGATGAAAGCGCCCTGCCCCACGAATCAGCTACGGGGCTAGTATTGCGCCTTGCCGAGCAAAAAGCGCGCGCAATAGCGCCGCACTTTCCAAAGCAACTGATTATTGGCTCCGATCAGGTATGCGTAAATCAAGGCCAGATCGTGGGTAAACCTGGCACCCGCGCTCGGGCGAAAGCGCAGCTATTAGCCGCCAGTGGCCAAACCTTAACCTTTTATACGGGCTTAGCGCTGTGGGACGATAGCCAACAACAGATGCACTCCTTAGTTGAGCCGTTTGCCGTGCGCTTTAGAATCCTAGAGGAAGCACAAGTTGAGCGCTATCTCGATAAAGAGCCTGCGCTAGACTGTGCCGGCGCTTTTAAATGCGAAGGCTTAGGTATCAGTCTTTTTGAGCACTTAGAAGGACGAGACCCCAATAGCTTAGTGGGCTTACCTTTAATCGCGCTGGTCGACTTACTCGGTCGCTGTGGTATAGCCGTCCCTTAGGCTAGCCGGTATTCTTTACAAAAAGGTGGGCAGCTGTCGAATATCATCTACTAATGCTCGCGGCGAAAACTCCTGCAAGATAGGAGCGCTGTGCACGCCATAGGTTACCCCGATACGGTCCATGCCAATAGCTTGAGCCATGGCTAAATCGTAGCTTGAATCGCCTACCATGACTGCCTCTGTGGGTTTAAGCTGTAACTCTTCCAATATTTGGCTCAGCATTAAGGGATCGGGTTTAGATAGCGCCTGATCGGCACCGCGCAAGGCGTGAAAATAAGGCCCTAGAGCGGACTCAGCTAACGCTATATCTAAACCGGCTCGTTGCTTACCGGTCGCCACTGCTAATTGGTAACCATCATCATGTAACCCTTTGATGATATTCTTGGCTCCCGCAAACAGCGGCGTAGGCGTGGTATTTAACTCTAAATAATGACGCCGATACGTCAGTAGCAGTCGCTCAATATCTTGCTCTGTTAGCCCATCAAATAATAGGGGCAAGGCTTTATATAAGCTTAAGCCAATAATATTGCGCACCGCACTTTGGCTAGGTATCGGCAATTGTAGCTCTTGGGCGGTGTCTTCCATACAAGACACAATGCGCGCCACCGAGTCCATCAAGGTGCCATCCCAATCAAAAATAACTAATTTATATTTCATTTAGCCGCCATCTTGGTCAATATTTTTTGTAAGGTCGGCGCCAGTGGCGCCTCTATTAACATCTGCTCTTCTCGCCCGGGGTGATAAAAGCGCAACCGACAGGCATGTAAGAACAAGCGTTCGAGTCCCAGTGGGCGTAGAGATGCATCAAACTGGGCGTCCCCATAGCGATTGTCCCCGGCGATGGGGTGGCCTGCATGTTGGGTATGCACTCGGATCTGGTGAGTACGGCCGGTAATGGGACTGCACTCAACTAAAGTGGCATTAGCAAACTGACTCACAATACGAAAGCGAGTTTCTGAGGGCTTACCTTCTTTAATATCAACCAGCACATTACGCTCACCGGTGGGCAACTCTTGCCTTCTTAATGGCGCCTTCACCGTTTTTTGCTGAGCTGGCCAGTGACCTGCTACCAAGGCCATATAATGCTTGGCCATGGTCTTTTCTCGCAGTTGCTCGTGCAGGCTACGTAACATACTGCGCTTTTTGGCCACCAATAACACCCCAGAGGTGTCTCGATCTAGGCGGTGCACTAACTCTAAAAAACGTGCTTGTGGGCGGATCGCGCGTAACCCTTCAATTACTCCATAGCTAACACCACTGCCACCATGCACCGCCGTACCCGACGGTTTGTTGATTACTATTAAAGCATCGTCTTCATATAAAATGGCGGCTTCTAGCAGCTGGGCTTGCGCGAGCTTATCAGGTGCCAGCGTCACCTCACGCTGTGCCACTCGCACCGGGGGAACACGCAGTACATCCCCCGTCACTAATTTATACTCGGCTTTTACGCGCTTTTTATTAACTCTTACCTCACCCTTGCGCACAATGCGATAAATCAGGCTTTTGGGAACGCCCTTTAACTGAGTCCGTAAAAAATTGTCGATGCGCTGCCCTTCATACTCAGCCTCTATGGTGAGCAGCTGTACGCTATGTTGTAGGTCTGTTTTCATGGCTAATATTCTATCACTCACTAGGGTTTTTTGGTGTAAAAAAGGCGTCTTGCTAAGGTTGTCGTTAAAGTGTGATAATGGGGCAGTCTTTCGTGTATTGCCTAAGGGCGATATACATATGAATACCCTGACTAGCGGCTTTATTTGCGATCCTTAGACGTTTCCTAAACGCGATAAACACCTGAAATATATGCGCCTCATGCGTACCCAGCCGGGAGGCTGCACTATATACGCTACAGACTCGAGGCCGGTGTCCGTCGGAATAACGTCGCTCAGTTTAGGGATAATTACACTGTTGAAACAGTAAAAACTTAATAATAAAGAGTCATTAATGAAAAGAATGCTAATTAACGCCACTCAAGAAGAAGAGTTGCGTGTTGCCCTGGTCGATGGGCAAAAACTCTACGACCTCGATATTGAAAGCCCAGGCCACGAACAAAAAAAAGCCAACATCTATAAAGGTAAAATTACCCGTGTTGAGCCCAGCCTTGAAGCGGCCTTTGTTGATTACGGCGCGGATCGCCACGGTTTTTTACCTCTTAAAGAAATTGCCCGCAACTATTTTCCCGCCGGTTATACCTACCAAGGGCGCCCCAATATAAAAGAAGTGGTTCGCGAAGGTCAGGAAGTGATTGTGCAAATAGATAAAGAAGAGCGAGGCAACAAAGGGGCCGCGTTGACTACCTTTATCAGTTTGGCCGGCTCTTATTTAGTCC
This sequence comes from Aeromonadales bacterium, assembly GCA_012518835.1. Lineage (GTDB taxonomy): Bacteria > Pseudomonadota > Gammaproteobacteria > Enterobacterales > Aeromonadaceae > Oceanimonas. The sequence continues at coordinate 17,729 of JAAYRH010000082.1, forward strand.
TGATGCCTAACAACCCTCGTGCGGGGGGAATTTCTCGGCGCATTGAAGGTGACGAGCGCTCAGAGCTTAAGCAAGCCCTCTCTCAACTAGCTTTGCCCGACGGCATGGGCTTAATTGTGCGCACCGCCGGTGTGGGTAAGTCTGGTGAAGAGCTTGAGTGGGATTTACATGTCTTACAAACCCATTGGAATGCGATTCAAGAAGCGGCTCAAGGGGGCACAGCACCCTTTTTAATTCACCAAGAAAGCAACGTTATCGTGCGAGCTATTCGTGATTACTTGCGTCGCGATATTGGTGAGATCTTAATTGATAATCCCGTGGTATTTGAGCGAGCTAAAAACCACATTGCGTTAGTTCGCCCTGATTTTGTAGACCGCGTTAAGCTGTATGAGGGCGACGTGCCCATGTTCAGCCACTATCAAATTGAAAGCCAAATTGAGTCTGCCTTCCAGCGTGAAGTACGTCTACCTTCGGGCGGTAGCATCGTTATCGATCCTACTGAAGCCCTAACCAGTATTGATATAAACTCCTCACGCGCTACCCGTGGCGGTGATATTGAAGAAACGGCGCTGCAAACTAACTTAGAAGCCGCCGAAGAAATCTCTCGTCAATTACGCTTGCGAGATTTAGGTGGCTTAGTCGTTATCGACTTTATTGATATGACACCGGTGCGTAACCAGCGTGAAGTAGAAAATCGGATGCGCGATGCAGTACGCCAAGACCGAGCACGCATTCAATTAGGGCGCATTTCCCGCTTCGGTTTGTTAGAAATGTCTCGCCAACGGCTGCGCCCTTCTTTAAGTGAATCAAGCACTCATGTCTGCCCACGCTGCTTGGGTCAAGGTACCATTCGCGATAATGAGTCTTTAGCTCTGGCCATTTTACGTCTCATTGAAGAAGAAGCACTAAAAGACAATACTGGACAAATTCACGGTCAAGTGCCGGTGGATGTGGCCGCCTACCTGCTTAATGAAAAACGTAAATCCATTGCCGATCTCGAGCAGCGGTATAAAGTAGAAATTTACATTATTCCCAATGAACAATTAGAAACCCCTCATTTTGAAGTAGCACGGGTACGCAGTGGTGAAGAAGAAAGCGTTACCAGTTTTGACTTAAAGTCTACCGTTGATAAACCCGCGTATACCCCTCGGGATCCGCAATCAGGCCAACGTAGCGAGCAACCGGTGCTGCAAGGCTTTACTGCCCCCACCCCTGCCCATGCGGCCGCCACTGTCACTCAAGGGTGCCCTCAGCCCGGTTTTCTTAGCCGCATGTTTAGTGCTCTCGCTAAATGGTTAGATAAATCTGCCAAGCCGCAACCAGCCCCTGCTACCCCTGAGCCTGTAAAAGCTGCTCCGGTCACCGCGGCCCCACGTTCAAATGAGCGTAATCAAGGGCAAGAGCGTCACTCTCAGCCGCGTAACGGTAACGATCGCCGTAATAGTAATAACCGCACTCGCCGTCCTCGAGAAGATGAGCGCAACACTAAGCCACAAACCCAGATCGAGACCCCAGCGGCAACTGCTAACGACAGCGGTAACCGTAACGATCGCACCCGTCGCGATCGTCGTAAGCCTCGTCAACAGCAGCCCCAGCAACAAGCGGCGCCTAGCGTTGAAAAACAACAACCTCTGGAAGTAGCCAGTGCACCGGCTGTGCAAAATGAGCGTAAAGAACAAACCGTCGCCGAGCGTCGTCAACGTCGTGAACTGCGCAAGCAAGTACGCATTGACAGCGAAGCTCGCCCAGTGGCTAACGCCAATGAAGCAGCAAAAGAGGAAACAGAGTCGCAAGCAACGCAGACCAAGCCCACGCCTTCTGCGCATAAGCGTAGTCAGTTACCTAAGCGTAAGCGCATTAACGAAGATATGCGTCGTCGCCGCCGTGAAGAGACCGTAGCGGCATTAATTGCCAGCCAAGGTGAAGAAAAATGGGTTGCCTCTGAAGATACGCCGCAAGAAGTCGTTAATAATGGTGTTGAAGAGCGCATTGCTCATGCCAAAGCCAGTGCTGAACACAAAGCGACGCAAGATGCCGCCCTAGATAGCGCGCCAGCAAAAGCGACTGAACCAGTGGCCGAGCAGCCCCTCATTACACCTGAAGTAGCAAGCGAGCCACTGGTCGAAGTTAAACCTGTTGCTGAGCCAGAAGTAATTACCACAGCTGAAGCGACCCCAGAGACAGTAGAGGAAGCAGCAGCTAACCCTCCCGCTGAGCCAACATCTGAAGTGCCAGCCGTTGCAGCTCAACCTGTCGCTGAGCCAGCATCTGAAGTGCCAACCGTTGCAGCTAAACCTGCCGCTGAGCCAGTGACTAAAGTAGCAGCAACGCCAGTA
>JAAYRH010000083.1 GCA_012518835.1 Aeromonadales bacterium
CTAATATCTCGCTGCTTACGCTTTGCGTCAGATCTTTATCTACCACATCCATTAAACGACTGACGTCTACGGTCAGCACCAAGTCGGCGGGAGATAAACGACCTTCTCGCTCTAAACGCTCGCCCATGCCATCTTTCATAAACACCACATTCACATCAATGCCGGTTTCTTCGGTGAAGGTATCGATGATAGGTTTAATCAAAAAGTCTTGGCGATTTGAATAGACATTAACTTCTTCGGCAAAGGCTTGGCTAGCAAAGCTGGTCACCAATAATGCGGCCGCAGACAAGGCAAATTTACGTGACATAAAAGCATCCATTTATTGTATAAAATGTTGAGTGAGAACAATTAACGTTTAGAAGTATACTCAGCGTCGTTAGTTAAGCAACGAAAAACCACATCTAAATGATAAATATTTTCATTTGGAAGGTTTGTCGTCATTATCATAACGAGGTTTAGGAAGATTTCTTTGCGCTAGCGCTAATTATTCATCACTTATCAACAGCAGTGTTACTCTTTCTCGCCACGCAGATCCCGTCAATAGCCGTAAAATGGTACACTTAACCTTAGATTGTGCTTACTTTTTAGTGTCACCCTTAAGGAGGCCCATGCTGACATTATCGAACCGCGTACAAATACCCGAACAAGAATTAGAGTTTATTACCATGCGCGCCAGCGGCCCAGGTGGCCAGCACGTCAATAAAACCGACTCGGCGGTGCAGCTTAGATTTGATTATAAAAATAGCCCAAGCCTACCCGCGATTTATAAGATAGGCCTGGGCCGCATGCGAGATAATCGAGTGTTAGAGTCGGGATGGATTATGATCCGCAGCGAGAACCACCGCAGTCAGTTGCTGAATAAAGACCAGGCTAAAGCCGCGCTGGTGGCGCTATTAGAAGAAGCTGGTAAGCCAATTCGGGTACGTCGCCCAACCAAACCCAGCAAAGCCGCTAAACGTAAGCGCCTCGATAACAAAACCCATAGAGGTAGGATAAAAAGTGGCCGAGGAAAAGTTAAACTATAAAAGGTAGGCGTTATTCACTAATAAAGTCATGCCATTGGCGCAGCAGATAGGCTAAATCTTCTAATCCACAACCGGCTTGCTGTTCATCATCGTAATACACCATACCTTCTTCTAAGTCATGATGCTCAAATGCCAGAGCATGGGCTTTTAGCTCGGCCTCATCGCGGTTAAGCAACAGCGTACTGTCACTATATTGTCGTTTTACTTCTGCTAACTCGCCTGTGCCTACCTCCGCTAGCAGCACCAGCAAATGCTCAGCCTCCCTTTTATCAATTTCATCGGTTAACCAAGGCCCCATCATTTCATGGCCCATCGAAAACTGGGCACGATATTGCCCTTCTACACTACGAAAAAACTCATATTCCACAGTATTGCTCTCTTAATCTAACTGCTTTGTTTACAATTAACCTGCCCTAGTGCAGCAGAGTCTCTAGCCTAGGCTACTTATCTCCCGTATCCTATGCGCGCCTTGAATGTCATAACACTAAATAGAAGCGGAAACCTCTTCACATAAAGAAAAATAACGCCTAATATAACAATAATTAAACATCTAGTTAACAAGGCAATCTCCTTACACTTCATTGGAACGCAGACACCATGAGTAATAATGTTCAGACCCAGCAAGCTCAAAGCGAGCTTATCTACAAACTCCACGATAAACCGCCATTTTTCCAGGCACTGTTTGCTGCAGTTCAGCATTTACTAGCTTTATTTATCGCCGTTATTACGCCGCCCTTACTCATCAGTCAAGCGTTAGGTCTTCCTACTCAAGATACCGCGCATATTATTAGCATGTCACTGTTTATTACAGGGGTGGCCTCTTTTATTCAAATTAAGCGCTTTGGCCCCATAGGTACCGGCTTATTATCAATTCAGGGCACCAGCTTTAATTTCTTAGGTCCTATTATTGCCAGTGGCTTGGCTATGAAAGACGGGGGTGTCACCACCGAGGCGATGCTGGCCGCCATTTTTGGTACCGCCTTACTGGCCGCACCCACTGAAATTATTTTGTCGCGCTTTCTCCATTTAGCGCGCCGAGTAATTTCGCCGTTAGTGAGTGGCATTGTGGTGACCTTAATCGGCTTAACCCTAATTAAGATTGGTCTCACCTCAGTGGGTGGAGGCTTTGGTGCCATGGGCGATGGCAGCTTTGGCTCATTAGAAAACCTCGCATTAGCAGGCACCGTGCTCGGGATCATCATTATCATGAACTGTATCCCTAACGCCTACGTTCGCTTATCTTCTATTTTGGTGGCCATGGTGGTTGGCACCTTATTAGCTATGTACTTAGGTAAAGTGCCGCCAGCAAAATTTGATGATATTCCGGCGTTTGCTTTTCCTACGCCCCTAAAATATGGCCTAGGCTTTGATGCGTCACTGTTTA
>JAAYRH010000084.1 GCA_012518835.1 Aeromonadales bacterium
CCGCCATGATCACCAGTGTGCACGGCCGCCAGCCGGTTCATGGCTCACGCAAAAAATTTCATGCGCTGGGTGATAAAGCACTAGCGGTGTGTGAAGCGGTACGCGAGCAATTGATAACCGCGCTTGGGGTGGCGCCCGAGCTGATTAGTATTGGCCGTAATGGCATTAATACCGAGCAATATCAGCCTTGCCCTGCCCCCATTAATGACAAACCGGTTATTAGTATTATTGGTCGCCTTACAGGCCCTAAAGGGGAGCTGTGTTATCGCCTGCTTGATGAATGCTTAGACTTAACCGCCTATCGAGTGCAAATTGCTACCGGCTCTGCCGTGCCTGAGCGCTTTTTACGTTTTACAGAACAAGTTCAATTTTTAGGTTATGTAGAAGATGTGCCACAGCTCATTGCCGAGTCTGACTTAGTGATCGGCGCCGGTCGCGTGGCGATGGAAGCCATCTTAATGCAGCGCCCCATCTTCGCTATTGGTGAAGCATTAGCCCCCGGATTAATTACCTTAGATAATCTGAACAAAGCTATGGCCAGTAACTTCGGTGATATTGGACCTAAGGATCTCGATATCGACTTTGCTACGCTTCCCCAACGCATAGCAGATGCATTGCAGGCTAATAGCCCAGATCTTAAGCTAATTGAGCAAGTTAAAGCACAATACGACTTACGCGCAGTAACCGATCAACTAGAGCAAGATTATCAAAGCGTTTATGTGTATAAACAACGCCGTGAAATGCCAATCATCATGTATCATCGCTTTATTAAAGACGATAGCGAAAAAGGCGTTCATGGCACCTATATGCACGTTGATATGCTAGAAAAGCACTTTAAATTACTCAAACGCTTAGGCTATCAAACCCTGACCTTTGCCAACCTTGCCGAACAAGGTTTTGCTGAGCGATTAAACCCGAATAAAAAATACATTATGCTCACCGTCGATGATGGCTATAAAGATAACTATGAGCTGTTATTTCCGCTGTTAAAAAAATATAATTTTAAGGCAGTAATATACGCAGTAACTGGCGAAGAGTTTAATCGCTGGGACGTAGAGCAAGCGGATAACCCCGAAAAGCGCGTACCGCTCATGAGCCCCGCGCAAATTAAAGAAATGGCCGACTCAGGTCTAGTCGAATTTGGTGGTCATACCCTGACTCATCCACACTTAGATACTTTAGATAAAGATAGCCAACGCTTTGAAATAGCCGAAAACAAGACGCAACTAGAACAGCTAATCGGCAAGTCCTTATATTCGTTTGCGTATCCTTTTGGCAGCCATAACCACGATAGCAAGGATCTGGCCCAAGAATTGGGCTACCCCTTCGCCGTCGCCACCAATAGCGGCCCCCTTGCTATGCACGAAGATAAATATCAAATTCGACGCATCGCCATCTTCCCCCGCACCGATGTCTTCGGCCTGTGGAGAAAGGTCAGAGGAAATTATACTTTTAGGAAAAGAGAAAAGTAATATGTTGCCTATTTTTGTAATTAGTTTAACACGTAGCATAGAGCGAAGAGCATCAATAACAAAACAAATGAAACGTCTAGAATTAGAGTTTGAATTTATTGATGCTGTAGATGGAAAGGAAATTACCAACGATCAGTTAAATAAATTACAAAAATA
>JAAYRH010000085.1 GCA_012518835.1 Aeromonadales bacterium
AACATGGCTTCAATGTCGCCGGCTTCTTTTTGATCCACTTGATCTTTAAAGCGCTGGGCTTGATCTTCGGCGTCGTTTAACTCGGCAAAGCCGTTAGCAATTTCGCGACCACCAATAAAGAATTCGAAGCGCTCGGTAATGCTCGGATCCTTATCGTTACGACGCGCCAGCGGCGACACTTCTGCTGGGTATTCAGTAATAAAGGTGGGTTGGATCAAGCGGTGCTCAACCGTCTCTTCAAAGATCTCGGTGATCACGCGGCCTAAGCCCCAACCAGCTTCTACTCTGATTTTTAAGTCTTTTGCTACTTCACAGGCACTGTCAAAGTTAGTCAGTTGCTCGGCGGTGATCTCTGGATTGTATGCCAAAATAGAGTCTTTCATGCTCAGGCGGGCAAAAGGCTGGCCAAAATCAAAAGTTTCTTCGCCGTATTGTACTTTACTGTCGCCTAGCACTTGCGTGGTTACGGTGCGCAGCATGTCTTCAGTAAAGGTCATTAAGTCTTCGTAACGAGCATAGGCCCAGTAAAACTCCATCATAGTGAATTCTGGGTTATGACGGGGCGATAAGCCTTCGTTACGAAAGTTTCGGTTAATTTCAAAGACTTTCTCAAAGCCACCCACCACCAAGCGCTTTAAATAAAGCTCGGGGGCAATACGCAGATACATGTCCATATCGAGCGCATTATGATGAGTAATAAAAGGACGTGCCGATGCACCGCCAGGGATCACTTGCATCATGGGGGTTTCTACTTCCATGAAGCCGTGGTCATTCATATATTGACGAATGGCCGCCATGACTTGTGAGCGCACCTGAAAAGTACGGCGCGAGTCTTCGTTGGTGATCAAGTCAAGATAGCGCTGGCGGTAGCGGGTTTCTTGATCAGATAGACCGTGGAATTTTTCAGGTAGGGGGCGCAAGGCTTTAGTGAGCAGTTGAAATTGATCCATGCTCACATATAAATCGCCTTTACCAGACTTATGCAAAACGCCGGTTACACCAATAATGTCGCCAATATCTAGGCCGCTATATTGGCTTTTAATAATTTTTTGCGCGTCTTTGGTGGCATAGGCTTGAATGCGGCCACTCATGTCTTGCAGTGCTAAAAAGGGACCGCGCTTGGCCATAATACGGCCCGCTACTGATACCACTTTACCTAGGGTTTCTAGCGCTTCTTTATCGTGCTCACCAAACTCAGCTTGCAAGTCGGCGCTTAAGTGCTCGCGATTAAAATCGTTAGGGTGGCCATTGGCGGGGCACTCTTTACGAATATGGTCTAGCTTGGCGCGGCGCTCGGCGATTAGCTTGTTTTCGTCTTGTAACTGCTCTGTCATTATTTTGCCTTGTGTAAATCTTGTTTAGATGCCGGACTTGAGACTAGCTTCAATAAATTGGTCCAGGCTACCATCGAGTACCGCTTGGGTATTGCTTGTTTCCACGCCAGTACGTAAGTCTTTAATGCGCGAGTCATCTAGCACATAAGAGCGAATTTGACTGCCCCAGCCAATATCGGACTTGCTGTCTTCCATGGCTTGCTTTTCGGCATTCTGTTTTTGCAATTCATATTCATACAACTTAGCTTTTAGCTGTTTCATCGCTTGATCGCGGTTTTTATGCTGCGAGCGGTCGTTTTGACACTGTACCACTATGCCCGTGGGTACGTGGGTTAAGCGCACCGCGGAGTCGGTACGGTTAACGTGCTGACCACCCGCCCCCGAGGCGCGATAGGTATCAGTACGAATATCGGCAGGATTAATATCCACCTTGATATTGTCATCTATCTCGGGATACACAAATGCCGAGCAAAACGAGGTATGGCGGCGGCCACCCGAGTCAAAAGGCGACTTGCGTACTAATCGGTGTACGCCCGACTCGGTGCGTAACCAACCAAAAGCATATTCGCCGCTAAATTTAACGGTGGCCGATTTTATACCCGCCACATCACCATCGGAAACTTCAATCAGCTCGGTTTTAAAACCGCGCGCTTCGCCCCAACGTAAATACATGCGCAACACCATGCTGCACCAATCCTGTGCTTCGGTACCGCCCGAGCCCGACTGTAAGTCTAGATAGCAATCGGCGTCATCATGATCGCCATCAAACATCCGACGAAATTCTAAGTCCGCCAGCTTGCTTTCTAATATTTTTAGATCGGCTTTAGCTTCTTCAAAGGTGTCTTCGTCTTGCTCTTCTACGGCCAGCTCAATTAGCTCACGAATATCCCGAACACCCACTTCTAGCTCTTCAAAGGTGTTAATGATCGCTTCTAGAGCGGAGTTTTCTTTACCTAAAGCTTGGGCGCGTTCGGGATTATTCCACACGTCGGGCTGTTCTAATTCGGCATTAACTTCTTCTAAACGCTCTTTTCTGGCGTCATAGTCAAAGGTACCCCCTAAGGATTTCGGCGCGCTTAGCCAACTCCTTAAGTTTCTGGTGCACAGGATTTACTTCAAACATGGGTCAAGGGACTCTCTGTTGTACTAAATGAGGGTGATATAGCGATTAACCTATATCAGGGGGTTAATTCTACCGAAAGCCGAGCATAAACGCAGCAGTGTTTAACGACATTTGTCTTGGGTACCTTTATGATCTTATTTATCAGCAAACTAAAGATATTGTTAAGGTTTTATTAGCTACAGTCGATACAGCCCTTCTCGCCTGCTGTGAAATAAAACTTATGAATAAATTAAAATTAAAGCACAAAATTTTGCTCAGCTTCATTGCTGCCATTGTGATTACGGTGGCGGCACTCAGCACCATCAGCTTTCATAACCTTAAAAAACAACTCTACGAAGATAACACCATTCTACTGGCTGATTTAAGTAAGCTTGAGGCCGAAAAAATTACTCGGTGGTTTGAAGTAAGACACCGTATGCTGATGGCGGCCGGCAAGCAGGTTATTGACGAGCCAGTGCCCTCTTTAATACAAGCGCAAGATGGCGGCCAATTTGCAGTGACTTATTTTACTAATACTCAGGGTGAAAGTCGCTATAGCACGCTTGTTGAGCAAAATAACAACTATGATCCACGTACTCGCCCTTGGTATCAGGCGGCCGTACAAAAAAATAGCGCTATTATTACTGCCCCCTATGAAGATGCGTCCGGGCTAGGCACGGTAGTTTCGTTAGCAGCACCCGTGAAAGCCTCGGGTCGACTCCAAGGCGTTATCGCCGGAGATATTGCTATTAGTCGTTTAATTAACGATATAAATGCCATTCAACTACCGGCGAATGGCTATGCCATGATAGTCAGCCAAGATGGTACCGTGATCGCCTTTAATGATGAGTCAAAAATTCTACAACCCGCGACCCGCATTGATGATGATATTACAGTGCGCAATCAACAAACTTGGCTGGCAAGCAATGCGCTGCACCCTGTTAATTTGATGGGCCAAGATAAGTTACTTTATAACCAAGCCATCCCTGGTACCGACTGGCAATTACTGATGGTGCTCGATAAAAACGCTTTGGAAGCACCGCTCACCCCTATGCTATTACAACAGTTAGGCATTGCCGCTTTGGTAGTGGTAGTGGCGTCAGTGTTAATAAGCTTATTAGTACAATGGTTATTAGCCCCCTTATTACGCGT
>JAAYRH010000086.1 GCA_012518835.1 Aeromonadales bacterium
CCACTAAATCTGCTTCATGCTCTTGTGCCCAGTCGGTAATTCGCTCCGCTGGCGGACCGGCTACAATAACGATATCCGCATGTAAGTTATTAAAGTGGGACAAACACTGTTGTAAAAACTCCGTTTGATCACAGTGGCGCAAGCTCCACTCTACGGGATCCATGGGCTCTTGCGGCGTTGACGACTCCAGCACATGCAACACCGTTACTTTTGCCCCCACCGCGCTCGCTATCGTTGCAGCGTGCGTTAATACCGCTCTAGCACAGCAAGCCCCTTTAACACAGGCCAGCACGTGACGAAAACAGGCATATTCTTTAGACACACTTTGTCCTCCTCCCTTGGCGTGTGACAAAGGGTGTTCAGATGCGGACATAAATCACCTCCATGTGACGTGCAACCATCCTTGGTATGCCTTTATTTACCCTGCCAGTGGCTGCACCTATCATCTAACATTCGACCAGCGCACGCGCACAGCCAGCTTTTAGCATAGTGCAGTATCGTAAATACACATTATATTTTGCAGATTAATGCTGATTGAGTAACGAATGAATCTGTATTTAAGTGCTTGTTTTAAAAGCTTTAATTTTATTCGCTCGGACTGAGATTAGAGAAGTCTGCCACCTTAAGAGTTATAAGTTATTACTTATTCCTCGTCGTCATGTATTGCAAAATAAATACAATTACACTTTAATATAACCAAATGAAATAAGCCCTAAGGGGTGGCAGTGCTAACTGCCTGAGATGCACACAGTGCGAACCCTTTGAACCTGATCCGGTTAACACCGGCGTAGGAATAGGAAGATTGCCCCCCTGCCTTTCTCGCATTGTTACCGGGTCTTCATATAGATGGAGACTTGAGATGATCATACTAAACCGAACGTTAACCTGCTTTGCCCCCACTCTAGCGCCGCCCTCTGCTAAGGAATAATCCCTATGGATTTATTAATGCTTATTGGTGAGTGGCTAACCGCAATTCAATGGAGACATCTTCTAGGGCAAGAGCCATTAGAAATCATTGGGACCGTGGCTGGGGTGCTGGGGCTGGTGTTATTAGCCCAAGAAAAAAGAGCGGGTTGGCTGGTAGGCATGATATGGGCTATCACTTCTGCTTATCTAGTAGAACTTGGTCAGCAGACACAAATAGTCTCTTTTCCTGGCTACTTACTAGAAGTAATAACACAAGGGGCAGTACCCGCATTAGAGCATCAGGTTAATTTACCAGCAGACCGCCAGCAGGAACGGTTTTCTTTTGCGTTCTTTTCTATCCCAAAGCCAGGAAGTCAGTTGCAATTTGGCAGCCTTAGTTTTAGTGCCGAGCAATATACGCAGCAATATCTTTCTCTTTATCCATAATTAGATGATGGATAAAAATGAAATAGCGTTTAATGCTAGATAATAAAAACAGATAAGTAGTTCGGCGTAACGGGCGTGGTTTTATGTTGCTACTAAGTAACAAAAAAACACGGACGAAGCGCAATAAAGAAAGAGCTTATCTTATCTAAGATCTTACCCAGTATTTGTTCGTTTAGATCTGAATTTTTCCGTGGGTTCAGTGGGTTCTGCGGCGAAGTTGTCTTAAGTTTTAAAAGCAAGCTTGCAACATAATCCACATTCGTTTTAAGGCATTACTTACGAATTAGCGGGTAGGTAATACCGGTTTGGCGGTTAAAAACGGTGCGGGATCAACCGGCCCGCTGGCATACACGCCAAAGTGTAAATGAGGAGGGGTATTTTTCGCATTACCGGTGTTACCTACATAACCTAAAGTATCGCCTTGTTTAACGCTATCACCCGACGCCACGGCAAAGCTGTCAAGATGAGCATAATAATAACGGACACCACTCAAACCAAACTTATTATCGCTCAGCCAAAGGTAATTACCGCCTAACCCACCGCGACCGATGCGCACTTTACCATCTACGACCGCCGTCACTGGTGTGCCTTTGCTAGCAAAAATATCGACGCCATGATGTGCTCTAGCACCCCCATCGCGCGCAACGCCAAAACCACCGCCAATGTCGTGATGCGAGCCGCCTTTCACCGGAAAAGGGAGGGAGCCGCCATGAGCAACGGCCAGCGAGTAGTTAATGGAAGAAAATAGCTCGGGCTGTAACACCAATCGATAGTCTCCAGATTGAGAGATAAAGTGACGATGCTCGGTACCATCGGCACTGAGCGCGGTCACCTTCTTCCATTCGTTAGCATTAGGGCCTTTTCGCTCTAAACTTGCATACAGGTTATCTGAAGAAGATGTTAGGCGAGTCAGCTGCCATAGCAACTGTTGCCCTTGTTGAAGAGACAACTGATAAACATGGGCCACTACTTCATCGTCGGCAAACGATGCATTAATATAGCTTTGATGAGTAATTGATACCGGCTGCTGACTGGCTTTTTCTACGGCGGTTATCCATCGCTGGCCAAGCGGACGGTGGGCCAAACCCGCTACGCGCAAGCGCCACACAAAAACGTCGCGGGGTGAAAAGTCCAGTAATTCAAAGGCTACAAAGCGCATCGCTTGCTGGCTGCTGGTTAGCGCCGTTTCCCGCAGATCGTCACGCACGCTTAATAGCGCTATCAGTAATAGCAGCACACTCAGCAATAACCATGGTCGAACACGCCGCTTGGGTTTTACGACCGCTGAGTTATTATTCTCCTCCGGTGAGCTGGACGGTTGTGGAGAAGCTTTGTTGAGTTCTTGCATACTGTTCCTCACCGTAAAACCTGTAAAGCCCGGTTAAGCGCTTGCCACTCACTTATGTTACCTTTTTTTGAAATAAATAATGGCGACTTAACTGTATTGCGACTGGATTTAATCTCCTCATTCACCTTATTCTGAAGCTTACTGCTTATACGTGTAAGCAATGCATGCATTAAGGGATAAGCCATAAAAGGATAATAAAATGAGTGAAGATCACACTGATGCATTACAGCAACCCGCCAACGAAGAGCAAGAGCAGCGGGCTAAGGTAAAAGATCGCGAAGCGCTGGAGCAAACCCCTACCACCAGTGAAAAGTCCCTTACGCAAAAAGAGCGCGCTAGTGTGGCTGAGCATGGCAAGCTCTCGGCGCTCACGGTGTACTCCATCATACTGCGCGAAGGCGAGCAAGAGCTGCGCCGTCCCAAAATATCCTTGTGGTGGTCGGGTCTTGCGGCAGGGATTGGTATCTCTACTTCGGTATTAGTAGAAGCTATTATTCGGGCCAACTTAGGCGCAGGGCACCCCTATCTCACTTTAATTCAAAGCCTAGGTTATTCGTTTGGCTTTGTACTGGTTATTTTAAGTCGACTGCAATTGTTTACCGAAAATACCATTACCGTGGTGCTACCCGTGCTTGCCGAGCCTAATCGACAGCATTTTTATCGTACCGCTCGCCTGTGGAGCATCGTATTGCTGGCGAACTTGATGGGCACATTTTTAACCGCCGCCCTGAGTGTGCATGGTCGACTGTTGCCCGCTGAAACGCTAGGCGCTATCTTAGAAATATCGCATCATCTTGCCAAGCTCAGTCCATCGGAAGCGTTTTTACGCGCCATTCCCTCAGGCTTTTTTATTGCCGCTATGGTCTGGATGTTGCCCTCGGCTAAAAATGCCGAAGTATTAGTGATTGTGATGTTTACCTGGCTGATTGCCGCGGGGGAATTTACCCATGTGATTGCCGGCTCTCATGAAATATTTACGCTGGTGCTGTATAGCGAGCTGCCTTTTTTTAAAGCTCTGTTGTTTCATATTACTCCGGTACTTTTTGGTAATATTTTGGGCGGTACCGGTTTGTTTGCCATGCTCACCTATGGTCAAGTACACGAAGAAATTTAACGACTCTGATAACAGTTAGCATTTTCTATCAGGTCTAAAAACGCCCCTATATCTTGAAAAGCCGCTTCTGCTTCAGATAATAAAGGCGTAAACAAATGCCAGACGTGCACCATGTTAGGCCAAGTTCGCATCTCAACCGGCGTGCCTTGGGCTTGGGCTTTCGTCACATAGCGCTGCACGTTTTCTGCGAGTAACTCGGCTTCACTGACGTGGATCAGCGTCGGTGGCAGCCCGCTTAAGTCGCCTTGTATTGGCGAGACTAGTGGATTACTCGGTAAGGCGCGCATGGCAAAAGCCGCACCGGCCCACAATAGCGGAAACGGAATCGCTGCCAACTTATCGATAGTAGACCCAAGCATCACATCGGTATAAAAATTAGGTTGTTTGCGCAACGATCGCAATGTGAGATCCGTAGAGGGTGACAGCGCTATCGCCGCTGTAGGGAGCGGAAGCTGCTGGTCGCGCAGCCAAGCGATTAAGCCTAAGGTGTGCGTGCCGCCGGCAGAGTCGCCTGCTATCACCATAAAGTCGGCCTTACTTGGGCCCTCTGGACCCTGTTCTTGCAGCCAAATATAAGCCTCTCGGCAGTCGAGAATGCCATCTTGATAACCATGTTCGGGCATCAGTCGATAATCTAGCGCAAACACGCACGCGCCGGTTAGCCTCGATAACCGGTCGGTGATCGCTCGGTGACTTTTAGGGCTGCCAGCGGCCCAAAATCCGCCATGAATATAAAGAAGCCGCCGATTGGGTTTGGCATTAGGCGCAATGACCCACTCGCCTATTGGTGCAGGTGTTTCGCTAGGCCGGATCTTGGAGTCTAATATGAGCTCATCACTTAAGCTGTCCATCGCTTGGCGTAACACGGCTAAGCGCTTCACGCCTTGAACATCATCGGCACTGACACGTAGGTTTTCTATGGTATCCAGTACTTGCTGTTGCGCAGCACTTGTTACGGGTAAAGAAAATTGAGTTCTTTGTTCCGCTTCGCTTGGTTGAGCGCGCTGTCGCCTAACTAGCAGCCATGCGGTTAATAATATAAAAACAAGTACCAGCCAAGAAAATCCCCATGCCATAGCCTGCCCTCCGACTTCGCCTATAAAAAAACAGCATACTGCAGGCAGTATGCTGTTTAAGGTGTTGTTTAGACAAGGGTTGAATGGCTAGATAAAACTATTGTTAGCTCTACGCGCCAGCGGGTGGCTCAAACGCTTGAGTCTCTAGCGGTGCTCCAGTCCATTTCTCAACTTTCACGAGCGCTGAGTTCGCTGCACAACCATTACTTAACCGTGAGCTAGGAATATCTAAGGTGAGTACGTTAGGCCCACCGTTGCGACAGATCCCTAATTTAGGGTCAAAGTCAGGCCAAGCGCCTTCGTGAATACACACGCTGCCCTGTTTAATGCCTGCGGTAACTTCTGCACCCGCTAATACTTGGCCGCGTTGGTTATAGACACGCACAATATCGCCGCTAGTAATACCAAACTTTTGTGCATCCTGCGTATTAATCAAGATCGGCTCTTTGTTAGCAATCGCGTACTCTTTACGGAGATCCGCATAGTTAAATTGGCTATGCAATCGATAAGCAGAATGCGCCGTCATTAGCTGCAATTCATCGGGCGCGGCATTGCCTCTATATTCGTCTGGTTCCATCCAAGTAGGATGCGGCGGGCAATCGGGCAAGTTATAGCTGGCAATGGTGTTAGAGAATATTTCAATCTTCCCGCTGGGCGTGCCTAACGGATTAAGTATTGGATCTTCTCTAAAATCGGCAAAACGCACAAACTGCGCATTCTTCTCATTCCATTTCATTTCAATAGGTTGGTTTTGTTGCCAAAAATAGGTGAAGTTCGGCATCGGTACCCGCGCTTGTCGACCACTGGCTTGAGCAATATTATAGAAGTGGTTTAACCACTCCATTTCATCGCGTCCCTCTCGATACACAGCGCTACCGCCTTCAAATAACAGCTCTGATAAGTCAGCAAATACCTCGAAGTCGCTTTTGGCTTCTCCTTGCGGCTCAATCACTTGTTTCATAGGCGCAAGGTACTGATTACTGTAATCCCCCGCCATGGTCAGATCGTTACGCTCAAAGCTGGTAGTAATGGGCAATACTATATCGGCATGCTTAGCGGCCGCGGTCCAATAAATCTCTGACACCACAGAAAGCTCAAGATCTTGCCAAGCTTTCACTAAGCGATTGGTGTCTTGATGGTGAGTAAAGTTACCGCCTCCACACCACCACACCATTTTAATATCAGGAAAAGTCAGCATACGGCCATTATGTGGATAGGTCTTCCCAGGGTTTTCTAAAGCCTCGGTGATCCGCGCCACCGGCAGTGCATTAACCACCCCTTGGCCATTCTCCAGCCAAGAGCTGGAGCGTCCACCGGTATCGCTCGTCGTACCAATTTTTGAGGAAATAGACGGCAAAATACCCGCATCCCGCGCCGGGTTGCCCCCGTTAGAATAATGATAAGAGAAACCAAAGCCGCCACCGGGCAGACCTATCTGCCCTAACATGGCCGCTAAGGTAGTTATCATCCAGTGCGGTTGCTCGCCATACTGTTGGCGCTGGATGCCCCAGCCCGCCATAATCATAGTGCGGTTTTTTGAGAATATATCGGCCAACACTTCAATTTGTTTCGCGCTAACGCCACTAATCTCTGCCGCCCAGGCCGCATCTTTCACTACACCATCGCTATTACCGAGCAAGTAGTCATTAAACTTATCAAAACCATGGGTATATTTTTCAATAAAGGCCTGATCGTGCTGGTTATTTTTTACTAAAGTGTGGGCAATGCCCATCGCCAATGCGACGTCGGTCATGGGGTGCGGCGCAATCCATTGGGCATGTTCGCCAAAAAAGTCGATAGTTTCTGAACGGATCGGATCAATGGCAATAACGGTTTTACCAGATTTTTTTAGCTGATGAAAAAATTCTAACCCTTGCCCATCAGCAGCGGTCCAAGCAATTTCTAGGGTGTTAATGGGGTTCATGCCCCACAGCACAATAACGTCACTGTGCTCTAACACCACCGGATAGGCTGTTTGCTGCTCGTATACTTCGATTGAGCCCACCACATGCGGCATAATAATTTGCGCCGCGCCAGTGGAGTAATCGCCCAACGAGCCAGTGTAGCCACCGGCTAGCTCCATATAACGTTGTAATAAGGTACGGGCATCGTGCAATACACCACTCGAGTGCCAGCCATACGAGCCGGCAAACACTGCCTCGGCGCCATATTGTTGGCGAATACGCTGATGCTGTTCATGCACCAGTTGGTAGGCCTGCGCCCACGACACTTGCACGTATTCGTCTTTTCCCCTTATACCTTCAGGCTGCAAGGGGTTCGCTAAATAGCCTTTACGCACCATAGGATGCTTAATGCGAGCTTGAGTATGCACTTGAGACGGCCCAGTACTTTGCAAGTGATTGACCACCGTTTGCGGCAAGGCATTGGTTGTGGAGACTAATTTACCTTCTTTTACTTCGGCTAATAATATGCCCATGCGCCCCGCAGTTAAGATTTTGCCATCGCTACGTCCCACGGGATATTGCGCTTGTACTGAAAGAGGCAATATCGACAACACCGCCATCGCACCCGAGCCTTGTAAAAATTTTCGACGTGAGATAATAGACATTATCACTGCTCCTCTTGCGCGGTATTAACAGCGTCTTTGGCGCTGTGTTGTAAATATTTAGTCAAGATCTCTAAATTTAACGCCGAGATATCGGTACGATCGCCCATTGACTTAGCAATTGGACCCCAAGCGTTGACGGTAAAATGACTGGCTGGGATCTTGGCATGGCAAGTAGAGCAATAGGTGTCATCTAGTTTCTCGCCGTATTCCCAAATCGCTTTACTGGACGCTAATACCGGCGCAGTAATAGGCCCAGTGAGACGCGCGCTACGCCATTCATTGCCATATTCATCGGTATGGCTATCACCTAAAGCGAGTTGCTCTTGGCCTTGCTCGGTTAAGGTCGCTACTACTGCCCGCTTCCCTTTATCTAGATAAATAACCGACTCGGCTCCGGTCATCTGATATCCGGCGACGGTTACTGTGCGCTGCTGGGCATCAGACTGTTCAACGATTAACTCGACGGTAGGGTTAATAGTGGCTAACTCTCCCATTTGCACATAGTCTAACGGATACGCCTGTTTGATATCGTGTGGCGTGTTGTTAGCCAGCTCATATAAATGCTCAAACGCCGAGGTATCTAACTGCATTTGGGGGGCGATGTGTGCTACCCCTTTATGACAATCAATACAGGTTTGTCCCGATTGCTCGGCAGTCATGTGCATTTCGCGGGCGCTACTGGACTGCTGATATAGCTCCATCGCGGCAAAACTATGACAAGAGCGACACGTAGCAGAGTCATTGGCTCTTAACTGCTCCCATACACTTTCTGCCATGGCCAGCCGATGTAGCTCGTATTTTTCATCGGTATCAATTTTTCCGGTCACAAATTCATGATAAACATCTTTTGAGGCACGAATTTTTGCCCATAAATAGTCTTTAATGGTGTGGGTCGGAATATGACAATCTGAACATTCGGCACGAATGCCTTTGGCGTTACTGAAATGCACTGAACCTTGGTATTCTTTTAAGGGCGTATCCATGGTGTGGCAAGAAACACAAAACTCCGGCGTCGAAGTGGCATGTAATACCGCCTGGGTTCCGCCTAGAGTAGCCCAGCCAATGATAACGCCCACTAGGACGATCATGGCTATATATCGCTTCTTCATATCTTTTATCCTTATTAGCTAACCGCTTCAATAAAATAAGTGCAGCAAGCTAGGGTAAATATTTATAAATAGGAGTTTTTTATGCGTATTTAAAGTTTATTTAATGTATGAGTGTTTGTTTTTCGCCTATCCACATTTCATAAACGAATACTAACTTATCCTGCAGAGCTAAACCTTGCTTAATATCAACAATAAGAAATAAAAAACCAAAAAAAAATAAACCACAGTGTTTTATTATAATAAAACCGAGTCAATCGATGGTTGAATTCACACCTAGCAAGGCATCCTCCATGCCCGTTAATTAGGGTTAGCGATTAAATAACCTTAACTAGGTGAAGGCGCAGCCCTTGCGCGCGTGCTCTCTTTCATCTCGCGCTAAAAATCATTACACTGCCGACACTTTATTGTGCTTGATCTCATCTGCAGGTTTTCATGTCTTATCAATGTCCGCTTTGCTCGCTGCCCCTCATCGCCCGTTATGGCGGTTTTGAATGTGAAAACAATCATCAATTTGATTCAGCTAAAGAAGGCTATGTGAACTTGATGCCGGTGCAGCATAAGCGCTCTAAGCAACCCGGCGATAATGTCGAGATGATGCAAGCACGGCGGCGATTTTTAGCTACCGGCCACTATCATCCGCTACGTGCAGCGGTTGCTAAACTATGTATTACCTATACCGAAGGCACTACAGGACAATTATTAGATATTGGCTGTGGTGAGGGTTATTACACTGCCTATATTGGCGAGCAATTACTCGCTAAGCAGCCGCAATCCATTTGTTATGGATTAGATATTTCAAAGGTGGCGATTCGTTATGCGGCTAAACGCTACACCTCTGATGCAATGCAGTTTTGTGTGGCCTCTAGCCAGCGCTTGCCCTTTGCTGATGGTAGTTTAGATGCCATAGTGCGCATTTACGCTCCTTGCCACGCGCAAGAGCTGGCGCGCGCGTTAGCCGACCAGGGGATAGTAATTACGGTAACACCGGCGGCGCGCCATCTTTATCAGTTAAAAGAACGAGTGTATCAACAAGTGCATTTGCACGATGAAACACCAGAGCAGATAGCGGGTTTTAGTCTAATAGAAGAGTCAAAGCTTAGCTACGATATGGCCTTGACCGGCCAACAAGCCGATGATTTATTGCAAATGACGCCGTTTGCTTGGAAGGCCAATGCCATGGTGCGCAGCCAGCTCGCTGGCGCTGCGCAGTTTATGTGTAGCGCTGATTTTATGATCCGCGTCTATAGAAAGTGCGAGCCTGACTAAAAGCCTTCGTCATCGCTAGCAACACTCACCTCAAGCTCACCGTTACTACCTTCAACAATCGAAAAGTTAATGGGCTTACAACAGACTTGGCAGTCTTCAATGTATTGCTGACCCGCATCGCTGGGATCTAACAACACCTCTATGGTTTCACCACAATAAGGGCAACCAATAGACTTCTCGCTTAATTGATTAAACATGTAAGGCTCCTTAAGTTACTCAATAAAAAACGCCCTTTCACAGCGCCACTAGCACCGTGAATAAGGGCGTTTTTTCTAATGCTGAACCGCAGATTAGCTATAAAAAGCTTCCACTGTGCCTTTGAGCTTGATCAGCATTGGCTGGCCGCGACGGTCAAGCGCTTTAGGCGCAGCGATTTTTACCCAGCCCTCACTGATACAATATTCCTCAACATCGGTGCGCTCTTTGCCATTAAGGCGAATACCAATATTGTGCTCAAAGATTTCCGCCACATGATGCGGACTACGAGGATTAACCGAAAGGCGATCCGGCAAGGCGGGCTGCGAGTTAGTATCGTTCATGTTAAAAGCCTGATTAAAATAAAGTGCATTATTGTAGTCAATATAGCTAACACGCTCAACCGCGAACGCTTTGTTAAGCGCCATCATCGCCAACCGGTAAAGCTCTGTTAACATTGAAGCGCACAGGCTAGTTGGCACTACAAGATGCTGCATTATAACTTAGCGCGCAGCAGGTTTAAGCCTAAGCCAATGTAAACTAGGCCCGTGATGTTGGTTATGATGGCCGAAGGCTTAATTGTAGTGCGAACCCGCTGCGCCACTGCCACTAGCAATAAACACCACAGACTGCCGCCTACTACAAACATGCCCCCTAAATACAAAAATAGACCGGCTGGATGGCTCGCACTGTTGGGATCGACAAACTGTGGCAAAAAAGCCAAAAAAAACAGTGCGATTTTGGGATTTAAGAGGTTAGTTACAAAACCTTGCCAGAAGATTTTGGAACGGGACTGAGCGGCGATACGCGTGGGCGAGCTAGAGGTTGGCCGAGAGCGTAATGCCTGCACGCCTAAATAAATTAAATAGGCGGCTCCGGCTAGTTTAATCGCTGTAAATGCCAATGCCGACGTCATTAAGATCGCCGACAAGCCAATGGCCGCAAACAAGGTATGCGCCAAAATACCGGTGCTGATGCCTAATACCGACAACACACCCGCTAAACGCCCTTGAGAGAGGGTTCTGGCTAAAATATATAAGGTATCAGGCCCAGGCGTGATCCACAGCAAAAAGCTAGCGCTTAAAAATAGCCAAAAATCATCAACTACCGGCATCTAGACTCCTCTCTACCATGCCAAACCCTACCACTACTGGCGAATAAGACACCTTCTTTAATTATTTACTCAAAGCTATTGAGGTTTAATCATCATGAACTAAGTAGTTCTGCGTAATAGGCGTGGTTTTATGCTGCTACTAAGTAGCAAAGAAAAATTAATTTTTAAAGCTTTTTGCCACGGAATCCACAAAAACCACGGACGAAGTGCAATAAGGAAAAAGCTTGTTTTATCTAAGATCTTACCCAGTATTTGTTCATTTAGATCTTGACTTTTTCCGTGGGTTCAGTGGATTCCGTGGCGAAGATGTCTTAAGCTTTTAAAAGCAAGCTTGCGACATAATCCACATTAGTTTTAAGGTATTACTTATGGCCTTATTTTTTAAGCAAGATGCCCCCCTTATTAACCACTAATTAGCTGCCTCTAATTTGAAAAAACAGTTACTTCATCACCTTCTTGCCAAGGCTTGTATTTGCGCATTGCCTGCATAAATACTGGATGCGCTAGCCAACTTTTTAGCCACTGCTGTAAGTGGGGATAAGACAGCCTATAAAACACCTCTCGATCCACATGCGCGAACTGGCGTACAAACGGCATGATGGCAATATCCGCAACACTAATACGCTCTCCCAGCAGATAAGTATGCTCAGCCAGCAAGCGCTCTAGCACCTGTAAAAACACCTCCCCTTGTTGGCGATACTCTAGTTTGCTCAGCTCTGGGTGGCGATCGGCGTATTTGTAACGATCGAGCCAATGTTTAAACTCATTATCGTTTTGATCAATTAATGCATTGGCGCCCGCTAAGTCGGTGTCTAGTAAACCATGCGGATCGTTTTGCTGCAGCGCCCATTCCACTATCTCTCTACTTTCTTCAATCACCTGTTGCTGAGAGCCATCGCGTAGCTCTAATACCGGCACCGTGCCTTTAGGGCTAATCGCTAGCATTTGCTCGGGTTTATTTTTGAGCTCTATCTCCCGCAGCTCCACCTTTTGCTCAGCAAACAACAGCCCGAGACGCGCACGCATCGCGTAAGGACAGCGGCGAAATGAGTATAAACAAGGCAATGAGACGGTCATATATGCTTCCTAGATAAGTGAACTTAACCACGTATTGTAGCCAAACGAAGAAACAACAAAACAACAAAAAACAACAAAAAACAACAAGACATCCATAAACAAAACAAAACAACAAGACAACAAGACATCCATCACAAACAAACAACATGACATCCATTAGAAACAACAAAACATCCATTAAACAAACAACATGACACCCACCATAAATTTATTGTCCAGCACTCATCCACCGGAATAAATCAGCCCGTTTAATGACCTTTATTAAAATAAATGGTGAGCAACTAAGAAAAGACAGGGTATTTATGGCTGATTTACAAGTAAACCCCAAACAATAGG
>JAAYRH010000087.1 GCA_012518835.1 Aeromonadales bacterium
GCCACCAGCTGCATTTAGGTAAAGTCTTTGATACCGATCTAAGCTTTGGTCCAGTCAGCGACTTTGGTTTAACCGCGGGATTAGACTTAAATACTAAAAACACCGCCTTTGCGCCACGTAAACAATTGGTAGTGGTTGGTCCGACTGTTAAATTTGCGGTGCCAAAAGGTTTCTTAGACTTCTCAATAATGTATGGCCATGAGCGAAACCATAATAGCTTCAAGCCGGCCGGAGAAAGAGATATTACCTTTGAAGATCATGCTATCTATAACCTAACATGGGGCATCCCCTTCGAACTGGGCGTCATGCCCATGAAGTTCCAAGGTTTTGCTAACTATATTACTCCTAAAGGTAAAGGCACCACTAATGAGCAGCTAGTTCGTACTTCGTTAATGGTCGATGTGGGTAAGCTGGCCTTTGATGCTGATAATAAACTGTGGGCCGGTGTAGGTTACGAGTACTGGCACAATAAATTTGGTAACCAGAAAGGTCCAGGTACCCAAACTAACGCTCCTACTTTTAACTTAGAGTACCACTTCTAAGAAAGTGACTGCTTACTGTTAATGCTGAAATAATAAAGAGCGCCGCGGCGCTCTTTTTTTGTGTCTGACTTATAGTGTTAGTTTAGCGTTTTCCCTTAGCTGATGCCGTTACAGGAGTATTATGAACGGTGGCTTTAGCTTTGGCGGCTTTAGGTACTTTAGGACCAAAGGGATAGCGACGATGAGTAAAAATATAGTGATATAAACTAGCGAATGCCACCATAAATAAGGTGCCAAATAGAGTGGGTAGAATAAACTCTAACGGTGCCAGTTCAGCGCCGGATAAATAAATTAAAATAGGATTGGCCCCAGCAGGCGGATGCAAAGTATCGGTGAGCACCATCAGCGTAATACCTAAGCCAAAGCACAGCGCTAGCCCTAACATAGGATCCGGCACTAAGGCTAAGCCGGCAATGGCTAAGCAGGTGGTCAGCAGGTGACCTAAAATAACGTGCTTAGGGCGAGACAAGGGCGCCGAGGGCAATAGTAACAGCAGAACTAAAGTGGCGCCCAAAGGGGCACTTAGTACCATAAAGTGAGTCCAGTGTTTTAAATAGCTGAGCAGGATCACGGCGGTAAAGGCGGCGATGCCCGCGAGGGTGGCATCACGTAGTCGGTGCTTAAAAAGCATTTAAACCTCAATAATGTTAGATAAAATAGGAGAAAAAGTTAGCAAAAGTGTAGTAAAAATATTCAATAAAGAACAGCACCGCCTGCTACTCTAAAATAATAACTTAGCGCAGGGGGATATATGGGCAGTCATGAACCATTACGTCACGCCCTTGCTTGGTTGCTAACACAAAGGAAGGTGAGTACTGAGCTTATTGAGCAAGTGAGCCGCCGCTATGACTTATCGCCGCTAGACGAAGCCTTTTTGCGTGAGTATTTTAGTAAAACTCCCATTAATAAGTTAAAAAAACAGCATTGTGCTGATTTAGACAGCAGTTGAAACAACAGCTATTTACAGCGCGGATAAGGCACAGTATTATGCGTCTCGTTCGGAGGGGTGGCAGAGTGGTTGAATGCACCGGTCTTGAAAACCGGCATGGGTTTATAGCCCATCCAGGGTTCAAATCCCTGCTCCTCCGCCACATTAAAAAGCCCGCTGCATTGCAGCGGGCTTTTTGCTTTGTTAAATATAGAGTTTAGTCAGTATTTGTACCCTATTCGCCCGCGGTTATATCAATCTGGAAAACTAACTTATCAAGATCTTCCGCCACGGAACCCACAGAAGAACACGGAAATATAATGATCAGATCTGAATGTGGCTCTGGGTAGTAAGGGCCACCTACCCTAGGTTGAATAAGGCGAGCAAACCTTTATCCATTTATCGCACGTGAGCTTAGCGGTTAGCTTGCGGCTTTCCTGAACCCTTCTTACCCATCGTCATACCGGGCTTACCCCGGTATCTTTTTGAAAAGATCCTGATCTTCGTCAGGATGACAGAGGTGATCAGTTAATTTTACCGTTTGGTATTAAATACTAGCTAAGTCAACAAGCAGCGCGAGAGGATGAAGGCACTGCTCCAGCGACCGTCACCTGACAGGGAGGTCATGTGTTTGAGCGCTACAGGGATGTGCTTGCAGCGTGTCGGTGGAGTAGGCCGATTATCCGACTTGTAATGACACTAAAAACAGACTTATTAATTAGTGCGATTGGTATAATTGTCTAGTGTATTAGCGCTGTTCGATGGCTGTGATCATACGATCGAGGGCTTCTTCTAACATGGCGCGCGAGCAGCCAAAGTTAAGGCGAATAAAGTCACTGCCGCCAAACTGTCCCCCAGAAGATAAGCCCACGCCGGCTTGCTCAAAAAAGCCCACCGGATCGCTTAACTGCAAGGCACTAATATCAATCCACGCCAGATAAGTAGCCTCTGGTGGTAATACCTTAACGCCGGGTACCTTATTAAGGCGCGTGACTAATAAGTCGCGGTTAGCTCTAAGATAGTCTAATTGTGCGCTAAGCCAGTCAGCTCCGTCTTGATAAGCAGCTTCGGCAGCGACAAAGCCCAATAGGTTTACATCAGCCATAATGCCGCGGGCGGCGCGAGTAAAGCGTTTACGAAGTTCGGGGTTTGGCACGATAGCAAATGAGCAACACAGGCCGGCGATATTAAAGGTTTTGCTGGGGGCCATTAAAATCAAACTGCGATTAGCTGCATCGTCATTTAAGCTGGCATAAGGAATATGCGGTTTACCTTCATCGAGCAGTAAATCACAATGAATTTCATCAGAGCAAACAATCACCTCATGGCGCTGAGCTATGTCATTGATGGCCAACAACTCTTCTTTCGTATAAATAGTCCCGCCCGGATTATGGGGGTTACACAGTAGCAGCAGATCACTGGTTTTAGCCGTTTCTTCTAACTGGGCTAAGTCGGGTACCCAGCGACCGTCTTGCTCTACCATATCTACGTAAGCGGCTTTGCGACCATGAAAGCCGGGCGCTTGTAAAAACGGGTAGTAAATAGGCTTAACGGTAATAATAGGGCTATCTGGCTGGCTAAAGGTTTGGCAGGCCAAGTTTAAGGCTGGCACCACGCCTGGCATATAAACCAGCCAGTCGGCTTCAATATGCCAATCGTAAAGCTCAGCCATGCGCTTGACGAGTAGCTCAGTCAAGTTAGGACTAGGGCGGCTATAGCCAAAAATACCGTGATCTACTCGCTCACTCAGTGCTTTTATAACCGCTGGTGGCGCTTTAAACTCGGTGTCGGCGACCCACATGGGTAAAATATCGGTGCCTTCGTATTTTAACCATTTTAAGGCGCGAGTGGGGCGTCTATCTATCCTCTGATCAAAATCAAACATCGGGGTTCCTTGTCAATTATGATGAAGCGGGGCGTACTTTGTCAGGCTGGGCGTCAAGCGACTGGCCATTTACCTGTTGACTGTCGGCACCCATTAGATACAGATACAGCGGCATAATCTCAGCCGGAGTACGCAAGGTGCTGGCATCTTCGGCAGGATAGGCACGGCCGCGCATTTCAGTACGGGTCGCACCGGGGTTAATACAGTTCACTCGCACTTGGGTGTTGCTTAGCTCGTCCGCTAATACTTGCATCATGCCTTCGGTAGCAAACTTAGAAATAGCATATGTTCCCCAGTAAGCACGTCCTTGTTTACCCACACCAGAACTGGTGTAAATAATACTGGAATGCGGCGTGGATTTTAGCAGCGGTAACAAGGCTTGGGTGAGCAAGAATTGGGATTTAAGATTAATTTGCATTACCTTGTCCCATTCATCTTCGCCGATCATCTCAAAAGGACCTAACACGCTTAGGTGACTGGCATTAAACAATACCCCATCTAAACGGCCAAATTGTTGCTTTAGCGTTTCTGCCATGTCTTGATAATGACTTTTAGTGGCGCCTTGTAAGTCTAGCGGAATAATAGCGGGTTCAGGTGCGCCATTGGCGACGAGCTCATCATAAACCGCTTCCAGCTTGCTAGTGGTGCGTCCCAGTAAAATAACCGTGGCGCCCGACGCACCATATTCAAGAGCTGCTTGGCGGCCAATGCCAGCACCGGCACCAACCACTAAAATCACTTTATCGTTAAGTAAGCCAGCAGGAGCCTGATAATCGTGCATATTGGTGAGTTCTCTTTGATTAAAAAACCCTAGCTTATCATGTTCAAACCAGACTGATAGCCATGATGCCGGTAGTGAAGACAAAAAAGCCTACTGGCGTTTGGCGACCAGACTCTTACAATAGCGACTTTATGCACAAACGATGCAGTTGCAAGGAATGAATATGTGGGAATTTGTATTTGAATATGGCTTATTTGCCGCCAAAGTCGCAACCGCAGTGGTGGCGATTGGTATTGTGATTGCGTTGATCAGTGGCGCTGCGCGCCACAAGCGTAGTAATGATCAATTATTAGTTGAAGATATTAGTGCCCAGTTGCGCCAGCAACACCAAGGATTGCAACTGGCCAGTGCCAGCAATGATGCCGAGCGCAAAGCACTCAAAGCGCAGTTTAAACAATTGGCTAAGCAAGATAAAAAAGCGGCCACCACGCTGCCTCGACTATATGTGTTGGACTTTAAGGGCAGCATGGATGCCCATGAAGTGACCGGTCTTAGTAAAGAAATTACCGGTTTATTACAGTTAGCTACACCTGAAGATGAAGTCTTGGTGCGCTTAGAGTCTGGGGGTGGGGTGGTACATGGCTATGGCTTAGGTGCAGCCGAGCTAGAGCGTATTAAAGCGCGCGGCTTACCCTTAACCGTTGCCGTTGATAAAGTAGCCGCCAGTGGCGGTTATATGATGGCCTGTGTGGCGTCGCGTATTGTTGCTGCGCCGTTCGCCATTGTGGGCTCTATTGGCGTAGTGGCGCAGCTACCTAACTTTAATAAGTTTCTTAAAAATAAAAACATTGACGTGGAATTGCACACCGCGGGAGACTATAAACGGACCTTGACTGTGTTTGGTGAAAATGACGAACAGGGGCGGGTGAAGTTTCAGCAAGAATTGGAAGTGATCCATCAGCGCTTTAAAGACTTTATTACCAGCAATCGCCCCGAGCTAGACGTAGACAGGGTAGCGACCGGTGAGCACTGGCTAGCTTCTGATGCTAAAACGTTAGGGTTAGTGGATGAACTAGGCACCAGTAGTGATTATTTACTAGCACAGAGTAAAGAAAAAAGAGTGATCCAATTGCGCTATCAGCCCAAACAAACCCTCAAGCACAAGTTAACGCAAGCGGTAGAAGCTGGCGTGAGCCGCAGCGTAATGAAACTATTAAGCCAGGCTCAGCAGCCCTTTCAATAAGTCGCTCCTTGAAAAGGGTAAACCGATCCTAAATTAAGTATTTGTGTTAGCTCATCCAACGCGCGGCGAGACTCCTCCAGTAAGGCGGGGTCTCTTAAGTCGTTAAGGGTTAGCTGTTCGCTATAATGCTTGTGTATCCACTGGTTTAAGCGCTGGTATAAACCTTCGTTGAGCCAGCAAGCAGGATTAGTGGCTGCCCGTTCAGCGGCGTTCATCGCCACCCGTAAGCGTAAGCAAGCCGGTCCGCCGCCATTGCGCATACTTTGTCTTACGTCGATGTAGTGCACGGTTTTAATGGGCGTATTTAGGGTAAGTAAATACTCTAAATAAGCCTTTACGCTAGGGATAGTGGCACAGTCACTGGGCGCAATTAGCGCCATGTGGTTATTTTTTAAGGTCACTAGTTGGCTATTAAACAGATAGCTTTGAATAGCGTCATTGAGCGGCACGGCTGCGGCCGTCACCTTTATAAGGTGCAAAGGAGTATCACCGAGCTTATGTTGTAGCTCGGTGAGGACTTTATCGGGCTCAAGAAACGCTTGCTCATGATAAAAAAGGACATTCTGATTGCCTACCGCGATCACATCGTTATGAAAGGCGCCGTGATCAATAACAGTAGGGTGTTGGGCGGCAAAGACGGTTCGCGCCGGTGATAAACCGTGTAAGCGAGCGATTGCTTGACTGGCTTCTAGAGTTTGTCGCGCTGGAAAACGCTGTGGTGCTAGGTTTTGGTGTGCTAGAGCATGTCTGCCATATACAAACATCTCTACTCCCGGCGTCTGATAGCCGGCACAAAAGCGGGTGTGATTCGCGGCTCCCTCATCACCAAATAAAGCGGTGGCCGGCAGCGCGTGATGATGGCAAAAGTGCTGCTCATCGGCAAAGGTGCGGGCTAAGAGGCGAGCGGTAGTATTGGGCTCAATAGCGCGATGAAACTTACTGACTAAATTGGCGGGAGTAAAATGAATGCGGCCATCTTGCGTGTCGGCACTGGGAGACACCGTAGCAGCATTAGCGGTCCACATACTAGAAGCTGAACTGCAGGCGGCCAATAATAAAGGGTCGGCTTGGTAGGCTTTTTCTAATACTTGTGTTTCACTACCACAAAATCCAAGCTGGCGTAGCACGGCGATGGCGGGGCGCTCTTGTGGGGCAATTACCCCCTGCATTAATCCCAGCTCACTGAGCTTATGCATTTTATGTAAGCCTTGTAAGGCGGCTTGCTTGGGGTAAGAAATCGCTTGAGCGTGTTGTTGGGAAGCTAAGTTGCCATAGGATAGCCCCCCATAGTGATGAGTTGGACCCACTAAACCATCAAAATTTGCTTCCCACTGCGCCATACGTTATTCCTTATATAAGGTAAAAATTATCAGCGGTGGCTAGTATGCCATTGTAGCGTCGCTGTGAGCTGCGCTAACTTACGCTTAACAAAGAGCGTGCTTAGCTGAGCATAACGCACAAAAAGCACGCGTTCACCCCGCTTAACTAAAAAAGCGGTTGCTTCCTATTAATATCAAGGTGTTAATAAGTAGCATTATATTCGTTTAATTATTCCGGCAATTGCTTGGCAAGTTTGCTTTTTACGGCCTTTTCACTTATACAGCCGTCATTACCTTGCCGCCGGACCCCAACACTGGGGCCAGATCTTAAGGATAGATACGCGCTTTATGAGTAGATCTTTGGTTATCGTGGAGTCGCCCGCTAAGGCGAAAACCATCAATAAATATCTGGGAAAAGACTTTATTGTCAAATCCAGTGTCGGCCATGTGCGGGATCTGCCCACCGCTGGCTCTTCTTCGGCCAAAAAAACGGCCCCTAAAAAAGTGGATACTAAAACCTTAAGCGCTGAACAAAAAGCCAAGTTAAAGCAAGAACGCGAAAAAAAGGCGCTCGTTGCGCGCATGGGTATCGACCCTAATAATAATTGGCAGGCCAACTATCAAGTGCTTCCGGGTAAAGAAAAGGTAGTGGCGGAGCTACAGAGCCTAGCGGAAAAAGCCGATATTATTTATCTCGCGACGGACTTGGACCGCGAAGGGGAGGCCATTGCGTGGCACCTAAAAGAGCTGATCGGCGGTGACGATGAGCGCTTTAAGCGGGTAGTATTTAATGAAATCACTAAAACTGCCATTCAAGAAGCCTTTAGTCAGCCTTCTGAGCTCAATCAAAATCGGGTGAATGCGCAGCAAGCGCGCCGCTTTTTAGATCGGGTGGTGGGTTACATGGTGTCCCCGTTACTGTGGAAAAAAGTGGCTCGGGGCTTATCGGCAGGGCGCGTGCAATCAGTTGCCGTGCGTTTGCTGGTGGAAAAAGAGCGCGATATTAAAGCCTTTGTGCCTGAGGAATACTGGGATATTCAAGCCGAGCTTAGTAACGCTGACCGACTGAAGTTGGCAATGGCGGTAGCTAAATATCAAGGGAAAGACTTTAAGCCCGTTAACGAAGCCCAAACCATGGCGGCGGTGAGTGAGTTAAAGGCCAGTCAATTTGAAGTGCTGTCGCGAGACGACAAGCCCACGCAAAGTAAACCCTCGGCGCCGTTTATTACCTCTACCCTGCAACAGGCGGCAAGCACGCGCTTAAGCTTTGGCGTAAAACGTACCATGATGCTGGCGCAGCGCTTATATGAAGCGGGTTATATTACGTATATGCGTACCGACTCGACTAACTTGAGCGAAGAAGCGGTGGCCAGTGCGCGTGAATATATAGAAGAGCAATATGGCAGCAATTATTTGCCTCAAGAAGCCATTCGCTATAGTGCTAAAGCCAATGCACAGGAAGCCCATGAGGCGATCCGCCCTTCTGATGTGGCGATATCAGCAGAGAAGCTTAATGGGATGGAAGCCGATGCTAAGCGTTTGTATGACTTAATTTGGCGCCAATTTGTAGCCTGCCAAATGGTACCCGCTCAGTACGATAGCACCACCATCACCGTGCGCGCTGGAGATTATGACTTAAAAGCCCGTGGCCGCATTTTACGTTTCGCGGGTTGGACTAAAGTACAACCACCTCAAGGGCGTAAAGGAGAAGATACTGAGCTGCCTGCGGTACAAGCGGGTGAAATATTGAACTTAGAAAAACTTGAACCTAAGCAGCATTTTACTAAGCCACCCGCACGTTTTACTGAAGCCGCCTTAGTGCGCGAGCTAGAAAAACGCGGTATTGGTCGTCCTTCTACGTATGCCTCTATTATTTCGACCATTCAAGACCGCGGTTATGTGAAAGTTGAAAGCCGTCGCTTTTATGCAGAAAAAATGGGCGAGATAGTTGCCGATCGCTTGCAAGAAAGTTTTGCGGAGTTGATGAACTATGACTTTACCGCGCAAATGGAAAGCAAGCTCGATGAGATTGCCGATGGCGAACTAGATTGGACTCAGGTGTTAGACGCTTTTTATGCCGAGTTTAGTGAGGAGTTAGAAAAAGCTGAGTTGCCGGCCGAGCAGGGCGGAATGCGTACGAATGACATGGTGCTTACTGATATTGAGTGCCCTACTTGTGGGCGCCCCATGGGCATTCGTACCGCTAGCACTGGGGTGTTTTTAGGTTGCTCCGGTTATGCGCTCCCGCCTAAAGAGCGCTGCAAGCAAACCATTAACCTTATTCCGGGCGATGAGTTTGAATTAGCCAATGATGATGCTGCTGAAACCGAGGCGTTACGTGCCAAGCACCGCTGTAAGAAGTGTGGCACCGCTATGGATGCTTACCTAATTGATGAGCAGCGCAAATTGCATGTCTGTGGACAAAACCCCGATTGTGATGGGGTAGAGTTAGAAGAAGGACAATTTAAACTAAAAGGCTACGATGGTCCGGTAATTGACTGTGAACGCTGTGGCGCCGAGATGCAGTTAAAAACGGGTCGCTTTGGAAAATACATGGCCTGTACTAACGACGAGTGTAAAAACACCCGTAAGATCTTAAAAAGTGGTGAAGTGGCACCACCAAAAGAAGATCCGGTGCACTTGCCTGAGCTACCTTGCAGCCAAACCGACGCCTACTTTGTGTTACGCGATGGTGCAGCGGGGATCTTTATGGCGGCCAGCAATTTTCCGAAGTCGCGGGAAACCCGCGCACCGCTGGTCGAAGAGCTGGTACGCTTTAAAGATCGGATTTCGCCGAAGTTCCATTATCTAACCGAAGCGCCGGTGCAAGATCCTGAGGGCAATAAAGCTGTAGTGCGCTTTAGTCGTAAGAATAAAGAGCAGTATGTAATGACCGAAATAGATAAAAAAGCCACTGGCTGGACTGCCCACTATGTAGACGGCAAGTGGGAGCAGCGACAAAAAGGTAAAAAATAATCTACCGAGGCCAGCTTAATACGCTGGCCTTTTTCTTGCCAAAGTGCCCCTTATCTGCATTAATAAACGCTGAGTCACACGCTTAACGGCGCCAAGGAGTCAGGATGGACATTGAAGAGATAAGGCCAGGTATGTTGTGTCATACCGAGCGCGGCTCTGGCTATGTAGTAGAAGTAGACACGCAGGCTGAGCTGGTGTGGCTGCAAGCCGGTGATAGCAATCAGCCTTTTCAGGTGCATGTCAGTAAGCTACTAACCGACGACGATGCCGCTGGTTAGCTTTTTTAATATTCCATCAGCATCAGCAGCGCCGCTAAGTCGGGTTGCCAACGATACTGAGCCATGGGCACGCGATCGCCGCGCAATATAATGCCCTCGGCTTGCAAGCGCTGGCGCTGCTCTTGCCACCCTTCGCTGCCTTTCGCTAACGAGAGACGGCCATCACTGGCCACCACCCGATGCCACGGCAGCTGTGTGGTGTCTTGTCGTTGCAATACCTGTCCTACCCAGCGCGCCTTGCCAGGCAAGCCGGCAAGATCAGCCAATTGACCATAACTTACTACCTTACCACAGGGCACTAACGCCAAGATGGTTAATACCGGTTGGGCGTTTAAGCTCATGAAAATGTACGACTAAGATCATTTAATCCTTGCGAGCGTTCAAGCAGTGCTTCACTGGCTTCTTCTACTTGCGCTACTTGGCTTAAGTTTGCAGAGGAGCTGGCAGAAATATGATGAACGTTCTGACTAATCTCCTCTGCTACCAGTTGTTGTTGCTCAGCTGCCGATGAAATATGCACAGTCATATCGACAATATGATTAATTTCATTGACGACTTGTAGCAGACTTTCTCGTCCGGCACTCGCGGCTTGTACACAGTCTTGGCTATAAAGCAGATTGCTTTCCATCATTTTTTGCCATTGAATGAGTGTTTGTTGAATTTGAGTGATACTGCTTTGTATTTGCTCGGTAGCGCCATGGGTGCGCGTAGAAAGTGCACGAACTTCTTCTGCCACCACGGCAAAGCCTCGCCCATGCTCACCGGCTCGCGCCGCTTCAATAGCGGCGTTTAAGGCCAACAGATTGGTTTGATCGGCTATGCCTTGGATTTCCTGCATGAGGGTGCCAATTCGATTAGACTCATCGGTTAGGGTTTGTGTGCTACTCGCGGCATGCTCGGCTGCGGTTGCTAATCGTGCAATTTTACTCTCGGTCTCTGCTAGCTGGCTTTGCGTGAGTTGGCATTGTTGCTGAGCAGTTTCTGCATTATTAGCTGCTTGCTGTGCATTGTGTGCGACTTCATGAGCGCTAGCCGACATTTCATTGATAGCGGCAGCAATTTGTTGTGTCTCATCGTCTTGCTGACTTAGTTGCCGTCTGGCTTGGGTCATGGACTGCAACATGCTGCTGGCTAAGTTTTTTAACGAGCCGGTCGCATCATCGACTCGGCCTAATATAGTACGAGTGCGTGCCTGCCACATTTTTAAATGATAATCAGCAATTGCATGAGGCGCACTGCCTGAGTAAACAAGCCGAGAGAGGCTATCGTATTCTTGAGTAAGTGCTTTAAAAAAACGCTGGTTGCCGAGCAGCGTTTTATAGTAACAAACCCCCAGCCAGACTAAGGGCACTAGACTCCATAATAATTGGCTCGGTCCACCCAGGGCGAGTGCACTTGCTAAGAGAGCGAGCAGGCCCGCAAGGGGTAAGTAGCGATTAAGAGTACTAAGCCAGGCTGAGGGCTTTTTCTTGTGCTGCTCTTGGGCTCGTAATTGGCGATATGCTTGGGTGGCAATGGCGCGGGTTTTGGCATCTAACTGAGTACGTACCGACTGATAACCAGTGATCTTACCTTGTTCGTAAATCGGAGTTACGTAAGC
>JAAYRH010000088.1 GCA_012518835.1 Aeromonadales bacterium
GTCATTGCGAGGAGCGCAGCGACGCGGCAATCTCTATATGGATTACTTCGCTGTGCTCGCAAAGACTAATGTATTATTCGCGCGGGTTTACGTTGTTGCATATCGGGCAAATAACACCTCACACCTCACACCTCTCTTCACTGTCGCATAGCGCCAATATTCTGCCTGATGGGCGTTTTTATTATGATAAAGCTGATTAAGATCAAGGTTTTTTAGCTAACAGCAGGGTTTAGGCTGTAGGTTTTTTGACACTAGTGTCAGAGTTTCGACTATTGGCTTCATTTTGGTACCTTTAGAATGGTATGCTCCCGACATTGGAGTGCGATCGTCCACGATCGGATTAAATCATTTAGCTTTCTATCTGTTATTTAGAAGATACGATGTATACATAAGGATATCTTGCTATGGGCTTTAATGGCTGTGTCTTAATTATGGACCACCAGCAGGAGCGACGGTCACGGCTTGAAGCCATCCTTTCTTTTATGCAAGTAACGTGGCGCAGTGGTAGTCGCCAAGAAGACCTAACCTGGTTGCAGCAGCAAGCAGGCCCGCTCACGGTGTTGGTGGGTGATATTCAGCCTTCACTTGCGCAGTTATTAGTGGATTTTCCTCAGCATGCATTTATTAGTTTAGAGCCCACCACTAGCGCGGCACCGAATTTGCTGGGCACCTTACCCAAGCTGACTTACGATGCGTTAACCTCGTTATTGCAACAAGCCCTGCAGTGGCAGCCGCACTGTGAAGTGCCCGATGCCGAGTGCCAGTTACATAACTTATTAATTGGCAACAGCCCAGCGATGATGGAAGTAAAAAACTTAATTCGCCAAGTCGCCAATAAACCGGCGAACGTGTTATTGCTGGGCGAGTCGGGCACCGGTAAAGAAGTGATTGCACGAGCAATACATTTGTTATCGCTGCAAGCACAAGGTCCTTTTGTGCCCATTAACTGTGGTGCGATTCCGGCGGAGCTATTAGAAAGCGAATTATTTGGTCATGAAAAAGGGGCTTTTACTGGCGCGATCTCGGCCCGTAAAGGGCGCTTTGAAATGGCAGCGGGCGGCACCTTGTTTTTAGATGAAATTGGCGATATGCCGTTGCCGATGCAAGTAAAGTTGCTGCGGGTATTACAAGAGCGCACTTTTGAGCGCGTCGGCGGTACCCGCTCTATTACTGCTAAGGTGCGGGTGATCGCCGCAACCCATCGCGATCTTGAGCAGATGATCGCCGAGCAGCGGTTTCGTGAAGATTTATATTATCGGTTAAATGTGTTTCCGATTGAAGCGCCAGCTCTGCGCCAGCGCCAACAAGACATTCCGCTGTTATTAGCAGAGCTTATTGAACGTCATCAGCAAACTCATCAAGCTAAGCTTTCGTTTTCTGCCGAAGCGGTGCGTTCATTGCAAGAATGGCATTGGCCAGGAAATGTGCGCGAGCTGTCTAATTTGGTGGAGCGGATGTTTATTTTATGCCCTAACCAACGGGTGCAATTAGCGGATTTGCCGGGCAAGTACCGTAGTTATGATAATGAACAGTTAAGCCAAACGCCGTTTGATGAATTAGATGAGCAAGCGGCGTTGTCGGCTATTTTTCGCTCGAGCGAGGGAGTAGAAGAAGAGGAAGCCGACTTTTTTAATTTTCAAGCAGAAGGTGAGTTAGACGAACTCACTGCCGATGCCGATGAGTTACCAGATCTGACTGCGCATTTACTGTCTAGTGAAGAAGTGAATTTAAAAGAAATGCTCGCCAATATTGAGATGGATATGATCAGCCAAGCACTAGAAGTTAACGAGAATGTAGTGGCGCGTGCGGCTAAGCATTTAGGGATGCGCCGCACTACCTTGGTTGAGAAAATGAAGAAGTACGGTATTAGTCGGGAAGGATAGGGGTGAGTGGTGAGTGTTGAGTTGTGAGTTGTGAGTTGTGAGTTGTGAGTTGTGAGTTGTGAGTGTTGAGTTGTGAGTGAAAAGCAAAACCAAAATCTCTTTGCCACGGAATCCACGGAAAAAACATTTTATGAGTAAGGGTGA
>JAAYRH010000089.1 GCA_012518835.1 Aeromonadales bacterium
AGATGCCATGTGAAAGTAGGTCACTGCCAGGCGCCAAATTCAAAAAGCCCTTCACCAATGTGAAGGGCTTTTTTACGTCTGTAGGAATGGGAAGGGCAAAGCGTAAAGAGTGAAAGGACCAGCCAAGGCAGAGACCGTCTGTGGTAGGCGAACGTGGTGCTCGCATTTCGCCGTAGGCGAAAATCTTTTAAAAACTCTGCCCTAACGACTAAGAGTTCTGGGTACCGCCAATCGCTAACTTGGCTTACCTTAATCCATATTTTCTTTCTTCAACTCCAGTTTTAGCTCGGCAATGCCATCTTCTAACTGTACTTTTACGCTAAAGCCTAGCTTACGAGCCAGAGTAATCATGCCGCGATTAGTTGGCATCGTAATGCCACTTAATTCTTGTATGCTTTTAGTGCGGGCATAGTGGATCATTTTTTCCATTAGCAAATGGCCTAGCCCTAGCCCTTTTAGATCGGAGCGTACTAAGATAGCGAACTCTGCAATATTGGTATCGGGGTCAAGAATCGCTCTTACTACGGCTAAGATTTCTTTATTATCTGCGACGGCAATAAAAGCCATCTCGCGGTCATAATCGATCTGCATCATATGGGCGAGCTTTTCATGATTGATCACTACATCTGAAAAAAACCGGTTGTAGCGATCTTGGTCAGATACTTGAAGAAGAAAAGCTTGGTGAGCAGGCTCATCTTCAGGGAGCACAGCGCGCAACAATACTGATTGGCCATTGCTAAGCTGAGTACGCTCTTCCCATTCTACCGGATAAGGCCGGATGGCTAACCTTGCTTGGCCATCGCCGGTAAATGGCGCCAACTTTACGCTGATATCTACTACCACTAGCTCCTTATCGGTGACTAACAGTGGGTGTATGTCTAACTGCGTTATCTGGGGATGGTTAATAATAAGATGAGATAACTTAGTGAGAACTCGGCTTAATGCTTCTATATCTAAGGGACATTGAGAGCGAGTCGCTTTTATCTTGCCGGTTTTTATAGCCTGTACAATTAAGTAACGAGCTAAAGTCATGTTTAAGGGCAGTAGAGAAACAGCGGCCTCTTCTTCTCCTTGCCAGTCAATACCCCCATCACCTAGTAAAATAACAGGGCCAAAAATGGCATCTGAGCGCACCGCTATGTGTAGCTCTTGAGATCGCGCACGTCTGGCCATGGGTTGTACTAATAAACCATCAATACGTGCACTGGGATAGTCTTGTTGCACTCGGTCGAATATCGCTTCGCCGGCGTGAGCCACTTCTGCGGCTGAGCGTAAATTAAAGGCCACTCCAGACACTTCTGATTTATGCTTTATATCGGGAGAGCGTAATTTAAGCACTACTGGATAGCCTACTTGTTCAGCAATATGGGCGGCCTCCACGCTGTCGGCGGCAATCCAGGTAGGTAAAATATCAATGCCATAAGCGGTCATTAATTCGCTGACTTGATGAGTGTCTAGTTGGTTAAGCTGTTGCGTAAACGCTCGCTCAATCACTTGGGCTGCAGTCGCCCGATCACTTGGAAGATCAGAAATACTGGCAGGAGTTTCCATTAGCTGTTTTTGGTTACGTTTATATTCTACTAGGTGCATAAAAGCTTTAGCAGCACTTTCTGGGGTGCGATAGGTGGGAAGGCCTGCATTTGTTAGCCAGCGTCTTGCTTCAAAAGTACTGGTTTCGCCTAGCCAATTAGTAAGAAAGCTAACGTGACGAGCCGCGCTATGCTCTTTTATAAACTGAGTAAGCTGTTGTGCTAGCTCTAAACTAGACACAATGGCTGAAGGCGCATGCATAATAAGAATGGCATCAAACTCATTGCTTTCTATTAGTATTTTTAAGCTATCTAAGTAGCGCTTAATCGAGGCATCACCAATAATATTGATGGGGTTAGCATGGGACCAAGCTTGAGGCAGTACCGCCGATAGTGCTGTGGTAGTAGCCTCGCTTAAATTAACTAATTGTCCTCCGCGAGCAATTAACGCATCTACAGCCATAATAGCTGGGCTATTGCCGTTAGTTAAAATAGCCAAACGTTCGCCGCGTAAAGTGGGTGCATGATTGAGGGTTTCTACGGCGGCAAATAAATCGTGACTGTCATGTACTCTTAGCATGCCGGCACGACGAATAGCGGCATCGTAAGCGGCGTCCATGCCTAGCGGTTCATCTGCATATAAGCGGTTTAATTGCGCGCCTACACGGCTTTTTCCCGTTTTAACCACTAACACCACTTTATTGCGCGAAGCAGCCCTTGCTGCCGACATAAACGCGCGCGCCTCCTGCACTCTATCCATATACAGTAAGATGGCGCTGGTATGTCGGTCTCGTGCCAAGTAATCCAAGATAGCAGCAAAGCTAATATCGCAAGCATCGCCTAAAGAAATAAAGTGAGAAAAGCCGACTTCATTGTGCCGAGCCCAATCTAAAATGGTAGAGCAAGCGGCGGCAGACTGAGAGACAAAGGCAATACGTCCTGCTTTAGCGGAGAAGGGGGAGAAGCTAATGTTTAATCCTACGTGGGGCAAGATCATGCCCATGCTATTAGGACCTAAAATGCGCATTTTGTAACGGCGCGCCGCCTGATCCATTTGTTGCTGTTGCTCGGGCGTAGTGCCGGAGGCAATAATAATGGCTGCTTTACAACCTAGCTCAGCAAGCTGCTTGATCAGTGAGACGTTTTTTTGGGCAGGGGTACATAAAATAGCCAGATCAGGTACATGGGGTAAATGCCTCACTTTGGGATATGCCATGACGCCAGCAATCGCTTGATACTTGCGATTGACCGGCATAATGGGGCCTACAAAGTCACCGGCTAGCAGATTTTTCATGATTTTCTTACCTGCGCTATCTTCCCGGTGAGAAGCTCCGATAACCGCGATGCTGGTAGGTTTAAAGAGGCTATCTAATCCATGCTGTGACATTGCGACTCCTAAGATGACCGACTGCAAATAGCAATGTAGCAGACCGCATCTTAGTAACCTACCAAGGCTAGCTGAGCGATGTCGTTTATTAGCTCAGCATCACTATAAAGGATGGATGTTATCCCATTCTAAGTAAGTAGGTGATCAGTTTACATTAAGGCAAAAGCAAAAACTAAAGACCATATTTGCCACGGAAGAACACAGAAGGCACGGACGAAGGGTGGACTCCGTGGCAAAAAAGTTTTGTTCAGTTAGTTTTACAGATTGGTGTTAAATGCCATGTTAGATTTAAGCCGTTTATATCAGGTAAACTGATATGGTTGTTAACGTCTTATTTAGCTGTGAAGGATTAAAGATGCAATTCCCAACCATAGAGGATTTTGTGGGCAAGACGCCATTGGTGCGCCTGCAGCGTTTGGCTACTCATACTAATAGTCAGGTGTTGGTGAAGTTAGAAGGTAATAACCCAGCAGGCTCAGTTAAAGACCGCCCCGCCTTAAATATGATCCATCAAGCTGAGCTGCGAGGAGAGATAAAACCTGGGGATACACTGATTGAGGCCACCAGCGGTAATACAGGTATTGCACTGGCAATGGCAGCGGCGATTAAAGGCTATAAGATGATATTAATCATGCCTAATAACGCCACCGAAGAGCGCAAAGCATCCATGCTTGCTTATGGTGCCGAATTAATTTTGGTTAGTAAGCAAGAGGGCATGGAGGGTGCGCGTGACTTGGCTGATAAAATGGCCGCCGAGGGTAAGGGCGTTATTTTAGACCAGTTTAATAACCCCGATAATCCGCAATCACATTACTTAACTACCGGACCCGAAATTTGGCAGCAAACCAAGGGCACACTCACCCATTTTGTTTCTAGTATGGGAACTACAGGAACCATCATGGGCGTCTCTCAGTATTTAAAAGAACAAACCACTGAGGTACAAATTGTGGGCTTGCAGCCTTGCGAAAACAGTAATATTCCGGGGATCCGTCGTTGGCCTGCGGCTTACTTGCCGGGCATCTTTGAGCAAAGCCGTGTCGATCAGGTGCTCGATATTAGTGAAGCTGAAGCGGTGACGACCATGCTGCGCATGGCAAAAGAAGAAGGTATCTTTTGTGGTGTTAGCTCAGGTGGGGCAGTAGCGGGTGCGCTCAAGCTAGCTGAGCAAGTGGATAACGCGATTATTGTAGCCATTGTCTGTGATCGCGGTGACCGTTATTTATCGTCGGGGGTGTTTGGTTAACTGCTGTGAAGGGTAACAGTGATTAAAGATCTCTTCGCCACGGACCCCACAGAATCCACAGAAAAATTAACTTGAGATAACATCGACAAGTAAAAAATATTTTATTGGTAAGAGCTAACAATATATGATGTTTTGATTGTTAGCTCTTACCCTTATAGCTTTTGGCCCTTTCAGATCTGGGCACTATTTTCTGTGGGTTCCGTGGATTCTGTGGCAAAAATAGCTTTTGTAATGTTAGTTTATGGCTCAAGGCTGAGCGCTGTCTTTCAAGCGCTTAGTGCCAGGCTGCCCTCAGTTAGCTGTTGTTCGCCTACATAAAGACGGCCCCCTTGGCTGCCTAAATATAAGGTCTGGCCACGGCTGACGTTAGGTAAATGGTGGCGAGGTAATTGAGCTTCCATTAACTGACCTGGCCAATCTTTTGGCTCGAGCTCAAGCTGAGTTAGGCCGCCTCGTTTATTGACGTCGGTGACTAACACTGGCAAAGGATGCTGAGCATCGGCGTGCTCGGTCAAGCTTATTTCATGAGGGCGTAAATACCAGTTTGCTTGGCCTTGCTTATGGCTGGCTACGGGCAGTTGCAGTGGATAATGACCGACTTTAAAGCGACTGCCGCTGATTTCGCCGCTAATTTTGTTTACATCGCCTAAAAACTCCAGCACAAAGCGGCTGGCCGGCGCTTCCCAGATGGCATCTGGAGTACCCAGTTGCTCCACGCGTCCTTGGCTCATCACCACTACCTGATCCGACACATCTAGCGCTTCTTCTTGGTCATGGGTGACGAAGACACTAGTAAAGTGCAGCTCATCATGCAGCCGACGTAACCAACGGCGCAGCTCTTTTCGTACTTGAGCATCGAGGGCACCAAAGGGTTCATCTAACAGCAAAACACTGGGCTCAACGGCTAATGAGCGCGCGAGGGCGACCCGTTGACGCTGACCACCGGATAACTGAGCAGGGAAACGATCGGCAACATGGGATAACTGGATCATCTCCAATAAGTTATCTACTTTTTGCTTAATGGCACTTTTTTTCAGACGCTGCGCTTTAGGGGCGATGCTTAGGCCAAAGGCGATATTGTCGAATACCGTCATATGGCGAAATAGTGCGTAGTTTTGAAAGACAAAACCCACGTTACGGTCACGGGCGTG
Source organism: Aeromonadales bacterium (assembly GCA_012518835.1). Classification (GTDB taxonomy): domain Bacteria; phylum Pseudomonadota; class Gammaproteobacteria; order Enterobacterales; family Aeromonadaceae; genus Oceanimonas. Next base: position 5,311 of record JAAYRH010000089.1, read on the forward strand.
TAAGTCGGTTACGTCGCTGCCATTAAAATGAATACGACCGGTATTAGCCTGCTCTAGGCCAGCAATAATACGCAGTAAAGTAGTTTTACCTGATCCCGATGGCCCTAATAATCCCACTAGCTGGCCACTGGGCAAGTCGAGGTTAATGTCGTGCAGCACCTGAGTTTTGCCAAAGGATTTGTTAATACCCTCAATATGAATGCTCATGCTGGGTTACTCCTGTGCTTCGGCGCTTTGCAGGCGCCATTCAAGATAAGATTTCACTAATAAGGTCAGTATTGCCATTAAGGTCAGCAGCGCGGCGGCAGTAAAAGCGCCCACGGCGTTATAGTCCTCATGAAGTAGCTCGACGTGCAGTGATAAGGTATTGGTTTCGCCGCGAATACCACCCGACACGACGGATACGGCACCAAACTCGCCTACGGCGCGGGCGTTGGTTAAGATCACGCCATACAGCAGGGCCCAGCGAATATTAGGCAAAGTAATTTTACGAAACAGCTGCCAGCCACTGGCACCTAATAACACGCCTGCTTCTTCGGAGTCGGTGCCTTGACTGCTCATGAGTGGCACCAGCTCGCGCACCATAAACGGACAGGTTACAAATACTGTGACCATGACAATGCCGGGCCAAGAGAACATTAGCTGTAGGTCATAGCCGTCCAGCCAACCGCCCACGGGACCATTGACGCCATACATCAGTAAATATAAGAGACCGGCCACGACGGGCGACACCGCAAAGGGCACATCCATTAAGGTCAATAAAAACTGACGACCCCGAAACTCAAAGCGGGTTACTAACCACGCTAAAAGAGTGCCAAATACTAAGTTAATCGGCACCGTGAGCGCTGCTACCAGCAGGGTTAACCCAATGGCGTGTAACATGTCTGGCTCGTTTAGGTTCTCTATTACCCCACCCACGCCGGCGGCAAAGGCACCGGCGATAATGGCGAACAACGGTACCACCAACAGCAGTAGAGTAAGTACCACGCCGGTAGTAATTAGCAGCCAACGACCCCAAGGGCGAGGGGTGGCAATTGTCAGCGTTTGTTCCATTAGCTGTTACCTCGCACTCGTTGCATAAAGCGGCTTTGAATACCGTTGATTAAAAATAATAAGATAAATGACGCGAGTAAGATGATGCTGGCAATGGCGCTGGCCGCTGCATAATCAAACTCTTGTAATTTGATGAAAATCATCAAAGAAGTAATTTCGGTTTGCCACGGCATGTTGCCGGCAATAAAGATAACAGCGCCAAACTCGCCTAGGCTGCGAGTAAAGGACAGGGCGGTTCCGCTAATTAATGCGGGTCTTAATTCAGGCAGTACCACTCTACTAAATGCCTGCCACGGGCTTGCACCAAGAGTAGCTGCAGCTTCTTCATATTCGGGGCCTAAGTCTTCTAACACCGGTTGTACCGTGCGTACCACAAAGGGCACGCTGGTAAACACCATAGCAATAACAATGCCCAACCAAGTGTAAGAAACTTTAATACCAAACTGTGCTAACCATTCGCCATACCAACCATTAGTTGCAAATAAGGAAGCTAAGGTCAGGCCGGCTACCGCCGTCGGTAGAGCGAAGGGTAGGTCCATTAAACCATCTAGAATGGCACGGCCAGGAAAGCGATAGCGGGTTAAAATCCACGCCATCAGCAGGCCAAAACCCATATTAAATAAACTCGCGGCGGCAGCGGCGCTGGCGGTGACCTTGTAAGTAGCCACCACTCGTGGGTCGCTAATCACGTGCCAGTATTGTGACCACCCCATTTGACTGGTGTTTAATATCAAGCCGGTTAACGGCAGTAAGATAATTAAACTCACAAACAACAGGCTGGTGCCCATGCTTAGGGTAAAGCCGGGTAATACTCGCTTAGATGATCCCAACAGCGCCGCCATACCTTAGCGTCCTTTAGCCTGTAGCTGATCCAAGGAGCCACCATTTACAAAGTGGTCTTGCATCGCTTGCTCCCAGCTACCAAACACATCTTCTACTTTAAATAGCTCGGTCTCAGGAAACTTATCCGCCACTTCTGCAGCAACTTCTTTATCGTTTACGCGATAGTAGTGTTTAGCCAAAATACGCTGTGCGTCTGGGCTATATAAGAACTCTAAATACGCTTTAGCTTCTTTTTCGGTCTTGTTACGTTTGACGTTACGGTCAATCCACGTAACAGGGAATTCTGCCAACACATCAACCGGTGGTACTACTACTTCATAGCCATCGGCTTCGTAGAGGTCACGAATATTGTTTACTTCTGACTCAAAGGTAATCAACACATCACCGATACCACGATCAATAAAGGTAGTGGTAGCCCCACGTCCGCCAGTGTCAAACACCGCGACTTGGTTAATAAGCTTGCCCATGTGTTCACGAATTTTTTCTTCATCGCCATCAAACTGCTGATGAGCGGCGCCCCAAGCGGCTAAATAAGTGTAACGACCATTACCTGAAGTTTTAGGGTTAGGGAATACTAATTTCACGTCTTCACGAGTGAGGTCGTTCCAGTCTTTAATATTTTTTGGATTATCTTTGCGCACCAAAAACGCCATAGTTGAGACATAAGGTGAACTGTCGTTAGGCAAACGGGCTTTCCAATCTTCTGGGATCAGCTTGCCTTTTTCATATAGTACATCCACGTCTGTGGTTTGGTTATAGGTCACCACATCGGCGCGCAGACCTTGCAGTATGGCTTGGGCTTGGCGCGATGAACCGGCGTGAGTTTGTTTGATTTCTAACTCTTCACCGGTCTCATTTTTCCAGTGCTCAACAAATACTGGGTTAATTTCAGCGAATACTTCTCGGGCAATGTCGTAGCTGCTGTTAAGCAGTTCTTTGGCCTGAAGCGGGACAGCGACCGTTAAGCCGGCCGATAATAGTAAGGTTGCGATGAGTGACTTACGCATGGTGATACTCCAGGAAAGGATACTTGTTGATGATGATACTAATAGATCCACAAGTGATTGATAAGGTGCTTTATATACCATTTGGCTATATGTGATTAAGGACGGATCTATAGCATAAAAAAGGCCTGCAAGAGCAGGCCTAATAAATCATTAGTTAATATCGTTGTTTATTCAGGGGTCGCCACCGCAATAGGTTCGGCGGGCTTAGCAATCAGCGAGCGAGTATCTTCAATGGCTTCAGTAATAATAACTTGCACCGACTGACCGAGTTCATATAAGGGGGCTTTATCTAGATAAACTCGGCCATCATCCCAACTGCACTCCAAGCGATCACGATTAGCTAAAATCTGCGAGGAGGGCATAAATACCCCTGCACCGTTTTCCTTTAGGCGCAGTCTGACACCACCACGGCCAATATCGACGACTTCTGCATCAAACACCTTGCCTTCGGCTACGGCGGGCTGCAAATAGCGGACATATAACCAGTCGGCGATATCTCGCTCGGCACGGCGATGCATACGACGCTGCTCAGACAAATGCACTGCTAGCTCATCGCTAGGCGCATGACTCTGATGATCTTGGTTAGCTAATATCGACTTAATGAGACGGTGATTAATGATATCGCCGTACTTACGGATCGGAGAAGTCCAAGTAGCATAGGCATTTAAGCCCAAACCAAAGTGCGGGCCGGGTTGGGCACTCATAGCGGCAAACGATTGGAAACGACGAGTGCGACTGTCTAAATAAGAGGTTTCGCGCTGGTCCAACCAACGGCGTAGCGCACAAAAGCCTTCTAAGTTAGTTAAGGTTTCTGGGTCAAAAGGCGCTTCATGGGCGGCTAGCAATTCCAAAAGACCGTCCATTTTTTCGCTATCAAAACCGGTATGTACGTTAAAGATACCGGTGCTAGCATGTTCTTGTAACCAGTTACCACATGCTAAGTTAGCGGCAATCATGGACTCTTCGATCATCTGGTTCGCGATGCGTCTGTAGTCCACTAAAATAGCGGTGACATTGCTGTCTTCATCGAGAGCAAAGCGATAATCGGGTCGGTCTTTAAACACAATCGCGTGTTCGGTACGCCAGGCACTGCGCACTAAGGTAAAGGCATTAAGCTGAGTTAGTTGCTCGGCAATAATTTCATTGGCGGGCTGCCAGTTGCCTATACCTTCTATCCAATCGGATACTTGGTCGTAGGTTAAACGTGCTTGAGAGCGAATAGTGGCGGCAAAAAATTCAGCTTTATCATCTACCTTGCCGTCTTGGTCAATAAACAGACGAGCACACAGTACTGGGCGCTCTACACCTTCTTGTAAAGAGCACAGCTCGTCGGCCAAGGTGCGAGGCAACATTGGAATATTACGTCCGGGTAAATACACGGTAAAAGCACGCTCAGCTGCCACTTTATCCATCACACTATTAGGAGCGACGTACGCAGTAGGATCGGCGATGGCAACCAGCAGCTCCCAGCCATTGTCTAGCTTTTTAATACTTAACGCATCGTCCATATCGAGGGTCGATTCCCCGTCTATGGTGATAAAGGGCACGTCGGTAAGATCGTGACGCTCAATGCTTTCTTCGATGGGCTGCCAATCTTGGGTATCTTCGGGTGCTTGTTTGGCAAGTTCATTTCGCGCTAATACCACCCACCAAGGGGCGATGGGATCATCAACCCCGGCGATCACTTCCACAATGTTGGCAAAAAAACCATTGTCTTTTAGCGCATGGCGAGTCAGTTCGGCCAGTACCCAGTCACCTTCTTTTAGGCTTTTTTCATCAATGCCTTTTTTAGGGCGCGCTTTAATAGCGTCTTTCATTAATGGGTGATCGGGCACAATATTGAGACGGTCACGAAACCATTTAACGCGAGCCACAAAACGGGTTACTCCAGGCTCGAGCAGCGTTTCTGGCTCCACCATTTCCCGCTCGTTTTCGGTGCGCAAGATGGCGGTGATGTGATCGCCATGCATCACTTTTTTCATGTGCGGTGGGGGAATGAAGTAACTTTCTTTTTCGCCAACTTCAAGAAAGCCAAACCCTTTAGAGGTACCTTTAACGACACCTTCTTTAATAGGAAGGGTTTCACGTATTTGTTGCTTAAGCTGAGCTAGCAGGGGGTTGTTTTGAAACATAGTTATAAACCTATCGAAATATCCTTCAGACTATACGGATTTACCCCAGTGATGCCAAGCAAACCTTAGCGTGGAGCGGTGTGAGTCCAAGTGGTGAGGTGAAGCAACAACGCTATGACTGGACCCATTATACAGTTCAGGTTGGACTTTGCTTTTGTGATCTAGTTCTGCTTTACTGAACGCTATCTTGTCGGAGTGCTCTATTAAGAGCTGAGACCACGAAAGTGGGATCCGTTGAACCTGATCAGGCTAATACCTGCGTAAGGGAAGCAAGTGAGAAGTTGGCGTTTGACCTCCTCTGCCAATTTCTTTTCAACACTCCTGGCAAGCTTTTTCACCCAATATGGATTTAAAGTGAGATGGCTATGTCAACCAAAGCACCAACTAACGTTTTTAATGAATCACCTAAAAAAATAAACCGTCGCGAAGTGCGCTCTCAAGCGCAAGCCTTTATCGATAATCTCAAAGGCGAACAATTTCCTAATTCTAAGCGCATCTATCTTCAAGGCTCTCGGCCGGATATTCGCGTTGCGATGCGCGAGGTTCATCTTGCCGACAGCTTTAAAGGCGGCACTCAAGAAAACCCTATCCTTGAGGCCAATGCGCCAGTGCCTATCTATGACACATCCGGCCCCTATGGCGATGCCGAGGCTAAGCTAGATGTACGCTTAGGTTTGCCGCAGTTGCGTCGGCAGTGGATTTTAGAGCGCAACGACACCGTCGAGTTGCCAGGAGTGAGTTCAGAGTTTACTCAAGCGCGCCTGGCCGATGATGGCCTAGATCATCTGCGTTTTGAGCAGCTGCCCAAACCGCGTAAAGCCAAGCCCGGGCATCGGGTGACCCAAATGCACTATGCCCGCAAAGGCATTATTACCCCCGAAATGGAATATATCGCCATTCGTGAAAACATGGGGCGCGAGCGGGTGCGGGATGAAATGTTGCTGCAACAGCATAAGGGTGAAAGCTTTGGCGCTCATCTTCCCGAGAACATTACCCCTGAATTTGTGCGCCAAGAAGTGGCAGCAGGGCGGGCTATTATTCCCGCTAATATTAACCATGCTGAATCTGAGCCGATGATTATCGGTCGTAATTTCTTGGTAAAAATTAACGCTAATATCGGTAACTCGGCGGTGACTTCGTCGATTGAAGAAGAAGTAGAGAAGCTGGTTTGGGCCACCCGCTGGGGTGCCGACAACGTGATGGACTTGTCCACCGGTCGTAATATTCATGAAACCCGCGAATGGATCTTGCGCAACAGCCCCGTCCCCATTGGTACTGTGCCTATTTATCAAGCACTGGAAAAAGTCAATGGCGTAGCCGAAGACTTAAACTGGGAAGTGTTTCGCGATACCTTAATTGAGCAAGCGGAGCAGGGGGTGGATTATTTCACCATTCATGCCGGTGTCTTGCTGCGTTATGTGCCCATGACAGCCAAGCGCGTCACTGGGATTGTCTCCCGTGGCGGCTCTATTATGGCAAAGTGGTGCTTATCTCATCATAAAGAAAGCTTTCTCTATGAACGTTTTCGCGATATTTGTGAAATTTGCGCCGCCTATGATGTGTCCTTATCTTTGGGTGATGGTATGCGCCCAGGCTCCATCGCCGATGCTAACGATGAGGCACAGTTTGCTGAGCTCTATACCTTGGGCGAGCTCACCAAAATCGCCTGGGAATACGATGTACAGGTAATGATAGAAGGGCCGGGCCATGTGGCTATGCATATGATCAAGCGCAACATGGAAGAGCAGCTTGAGCATTGCCACGAAGCGCCTTTTTATACGCTAGGCCCGTTAACCACGGATATAGCGCCGGGTTATGATCACTTTACCTCCGGCATAGGTGCCGCCTTGATTGGTTGGTATGGCTGCGCCATGTTGTGTTACGTAACGCCGAAAGAGCATTTAGGCCTGCCCAATAAAGAAGACGTGAAGCAAGGCTTAATCACCTATAAGATAGCCGCCCATGCGGCCGACTTGGCCAAAGGCCATCCTGGTGCACAAATTCGTGATAACGCCTTATCTAAGGCTCGTTTTGAATTTAGATGGGAAGATCAGTTTAATCTGGCGCTAGACCCGCAAACGGCCCGCGATTATCACGACGAGTCTTTGCCGCAAGAGTCGGGTAAGGTGGCGCACTTTTGCTCTATGTGTGGTCCTAAGTTCTGCTCGATGAAGATTACTCAAGAAGTACGAGAGTATGCAGCAGCACAAGAAGCCATCGCCATAAAGTTGGTGGACATAGAAGGCAATCAAGAGACAATGCTGGCAGGCATGGCCCAGATGTCAGAAGAATTTAAAAAGCGCGGCGGTGAGCTTTATCACCAAGCGGATCAATTGGAGAAATAATCAATATGACAAGACCCATAGTCTGGACCATTGCCGGTTCTGATTCGGGCGGCGGCGCTGGTATTCAGGCCGACTTGCACACTATTCATAACTTGGGCGGCCACGGCTGCTCGGTTATTTCCGCTATTACCGCGCAAAATTCGCTTGCCGTGTCCATGGTAGAGCCGGTGTTGATGCAGGCGTTTAGCCAACAATTGGTGGCATTAGCCAGCGATATGCCGGCCAAAGCCATTAAAATTGGCCTCTTGCCCGGCGGCTTGCGTGCCGAGGTGCTAGCGCGCTACTTGCGCGAATATCGCCGCCAGTGGCAGCCCTATGTGGTGCTAGATCCGGTGGCCATTGCCAGTACTGGCAAGGCTATGGCGGAAGCCAGCTTGTTGCCCGCTATTAAGCAGCATTTGATGGCAGAAGTCGACTTGATCACGCCTAATGCCATAGAATTAGCAGCCTTGTCGGGCATTACGCCCGACTCACCCTCCAAGGTTCGTGCCGGTGCCGCGGCGCTGTTGGAAATGGGCGCTCGAGCGGTGCTGGTCAAAGGCGGTCATCTGGACTGGTCCGCTAATCAGGCCATCGATTTTTATACCGACGGTGAGCGGGAAATTTGGCTGGCCAGCCCCAGAGTAGAAACGCCTCATGGCCACGGTACCGGTTGTACGCTGTCGTCGGCGATTGCCACCGCCATCGCGTTGGATTACCCCATCGAAGATGCGCTGGTATTGGCGAAAGCTTATGTCACGCAAGGCCTAAAAGCCGCCCAAGGTATCGGTGCCGGCGCAGGCCCGGTGGCCCACTTAGGCTGGCCTACGGATTTAAATGACTTCCCCACGGTAGTGATGCCAGGCTCTGCCTTGGCCGAGCAATTAGGTATCAGTGGCCCCCACCCTAAGGGTGAGTTTGCCGCCATGGATACCTTAAAGCTCGGCTTATATCCAGTGGTCACCAAGGTGGCTTTACTAGAGCAGCTGTTGAACTGGGGGGTGCGTACGCTACAGCTGCGTATTAAAGATAAAACCGATGAGCAAGTAGAAGCGGACATTAAAGCCGCGGTAGAATTAGGTAAGCGTTTTAATGCTCGCTTATTTATTAACGATTACTGGCGCTTAGCCATAAAACATGGCGCCTATGGCGTGCATTTAGGTCAAGAAGATATTGAGGTAGCAGATCTCGAAGCTATTCGGGCTGCTGGCCTTAAGTTAGGGCTGTCTACGCACGGTTACTATGAAATGTTACGTGCTCGGGAGCTTAAGCCCTCTTATTTGGCGTTGGGCCATATCTTCCCTACCAAGACCAAAGACATGCCTTCTCGCCCACAGGGGGTAGCTCGCTTACATCGTTATGTGGCTTTAATGGAGCAAGAGTTTCCATTAGTAGCCATCGGCGGTATTAGCCGCGATCGAGTGCCGCTGGTGGCAGAAACCGGTATTGGTAGCATCGCATTGGTAACGGCGATTACCGAAGCAGACGATCCTGAGCAAGCGACCAAAGAGTTGCTGGCGTTGGTGGAGGGCTAATATGTTAAGTGATAGCGAGTTTATGCGCTATAGCCGCCATCTGCTGTTGGAAGAGGTTGGCGAAGCCGGTCAACAAAAGCTCAAAGAAGCCTCAATTTTAGTTGTGGGTTTAGGGGGGCTAGGCTCACCGGCGGTGCAATACTTAGCAGCGGCTGGTGTTGGCACCTTATGGCTGGCCGATTTTGATCACATTGAGCTCAGCAACTTACAGCGTCAAACGCTGTATAACATGGATAACTTAAAGCACAGCAAAGCTGAAACTGCTCGGGAAAAACTGCACCTGCTAAATCCTGAAGTAGAAGTGATTGCTATCAACCAAAAGCTGGGTGCAGATAACCTAGTGGAGTTTGTGCAGGAAGTCGATTTAGTCTTGGACTGCACCGACAATATCTTGATCCGACAAGAGCTGAACCAAGCCTGCTATCAGGCGAGTAAGCCCTTATTTATTGGCGCGGCAATTCGCTTTGAAGGCCAACTGCTGGCGTTGAATCCGCAATATGAGCATGGCTGCTATCGCTGCTTGTATGAGCCGAACATTGGCGTGCAGCTTAACTGTAATAATTCTGGGGTGATTGGCCCTGTGGTCGGCACCATCGGCTTGTTGCAGGCACTAGAAGCGATTAAATATTTTACCGGTACCGGCACAGTCCCTTGGGGGGAGCTGAAGCTGTTTGATGCAAAAAAACATCGTTGGCATAGTTTGCAGGTACCTAAGGATCCGGCTTGTCCGGTATGTGGTGTTAAGGAGGAAAATCATGATCACGATAACGTTAAATAACGATACGCTGGAGTTGGCTGAGGGCACCACATTGACTCAGATGCTAGAAAAAATTGAGCAAGATAAACCTGGAGTCGCGGTGGCGTTAAACCAACAAGTAGTAGCGCGCAGCCAATGGTCTACTCAACAACTTGAACCTAATGACAAAGTTACTTTATTCCAAGCTATAGCCGGAGGCTAATATGAGTCTTACCATTGCCGATAAAACTTTTAATTCTCGTCTCTTTACTGGAACCGGTAAGTTTGCCAGCCCCCAGCAAATGAAAGATGCTTTTTATGCCGGTGGTTCCGAGATGGTAACCCTGGCAATGAAACAGGTCGACTTAGTAAATCATAGCGACGATATTTTACCGCCCTTGTTAGAACTAGGAGTACACCTACTGCCTAACACTGCTGGCGCGTTTACTGTGGAAGAAGCCTTATTTGCTGCACGCTTAGCGCGTGAAGCACTAGGAACTAACTGGCTAAAGCTGGAAGTTCACCCTGATCCTAAGTATCTGCTACCTGATCCAATAGAAACCCTTAAAGCAGCAGAGCTGTTAGTGAAAGAAGGCTTTATTGTGTTGCCTTATTGCAGTGCTGATCCTTTGCTATGCAAGCGCTTAGAAGAAGTGGGCTGTGCCGCAGTAATGCCATTAGGCGCACCGATAGGCACTAATAAGGGCTTGATTACTCATGAGTTTTTACAAATTATTATTGAGCAAGCGAATGTGCCGGTAATTGTCGATGCCGGTATTGGTGCGCCTAGTCATGCGGCCTTTGCGATGGAGCTCGGGGCTGATGCTGTCTTGGTAAACTCTGGTATTGCTACTGCTAAGGATCCGGCAAAGATGGCGCACGCTTATAAGCTGGCAGTAGAAGCAGGTCGAGTAGCTTATTTAGCCGGACTGCCCAGCAAAAGTCAGTATGCTAAAGCCACGAGTCCGCTGACTTCGTTTGCGAATACTTAAATCATCTCCATACGCTATAAGGGCCGCCGAAGCGGCCTTTATAGCGCGTACTACCACACACCTAATAGCCAAATACCCAGCGCTAACACACTCAATAGGGCGGCTAAACCATAGCAAATCATTTTTATGCGGCCATGGCGTTGTACCTTTAAATCTTGTAAGCCGTGACGAATACGGTGCGCAGCATGAAACGCCGGCAACACCACCCCAGCGCCGACCACTAACAATCCCCAGATACTAAACAGCCAGTTGTGTGCTGTTTGATAGCCAATCTCAATTAACCCTAAGGGTAAAAATAAGCCAAAAAACAGGATAATTGCCGGTAAAAATAGCGCAAAGCAGACGCCACCGCCACTGAATAGGGCCCACCAAAGGGGCTCATCACTGGTTTTGAGCACACTTTTCTTATGAGTTGTAGGTTTCATTATGGGGCTCCAAACAAGCGACTAAATAAGATAATCATAGCGAGCACCCCTAACCACTGAGCGCCTACTATTAGCTTTGGCGACACGACGACTCCCCCAATACGTATCGGCATCACTCTAGGAAATAGCTCAAAAAAGGTCCAAGCATGAAATAAGCTGGCCAGCATGGCGAGGCCATTGAGCCCCAGCACCAAAGGGTGGGCCATAAAGGTTTGCCAGTGTTGCCATTGGACTTCTCCTTGCCACAGGCTGTAGCAGCCGGCAGTAAAACACAGTAAAAAGAAGGTCAGTGGTAATACCGTGGCTTCGCGCAGCATATACAATTTAAAAGCATTGTTTTTAAGCCACCAAGTTCGAGAAAGGGTTGGGCGATAACTCATAAGTTCCCCCTAAAAAGCTGGATCATCATGTCTTTGGCCGAAGCCACTTTGCTTTGGTTGACGGCGGCAGCGGGATCCACCTGTTGTGGGCAGACATCGGAGCAAAAGCCCACAAAAGTACAGCTCCAAGGGCCTTCCTCGGTGTTGAGCAACGGCATGCGTTGGGCTTTACCTTGATCCCGGCTATCAAGGTTATAGCGGTGCGCGAGCGTAATGGCGGCCGGGCCTAAAAACGCTGGGTTTAAGCCAAATTGCGGACAGGCGGAATAACATAAGCCGCAATTAATGCAGTTGGCAAACTGTTGATATTTAGCAAGCTGTGCAGGCGTTTGTTTATTAGGTTGTGCTTCATTGGCAGACTCACTGATTAAGTAAGGCTTTACTGCTTCTAGGTGCGTTAAGAAGGCTTCCATATCGACGATTAAATCGCGCTCTACCGGCAAGTGCGCTAAAGGCTCCAGTAATACCCCATTAGGATAATCACGCAAAAACACCTTACAGCCTAACTTAGGAATACCATTAACCATTAAGCCACAAGAGCCACAAATCGCCATACGACATGACCAACGAAAGCTTATTGAGGCGTCTAATTCTTCCTTAATATAATTAAGTGCATCTAAGATAGAAGTGCTGTCGTCGTAAGGCACCTGAAATTCTTGGGTAAAAGGGGTGGGGGACTGCTCTGGTAAATAGCGGGCGAGAGTAATAGTCATCATAACTTGGCTCCTTTTGCGGCATCGCCGTAGGCCCGCACCGCTGGCGGTAGTATTGAAGTATCCACCGGCTGCCAAGCTAAGGTGGCATCATTATTGGTGTGAAAATAAACCAAGCTGTGTTGTAAGTAGTCGGTATCGTTGCGCGTATCGCAACCTTCATCTAGGCGTTGGTGTGCGCCTCTCGACTCCCGTCGCTCTAGTGCGGCTAAGCAGGTGGCTTCGGCAATATCTAAGCCAAACCCGACCTCTATGCATTGCAGTAGCTCAGTGTTATAGCCGCGGCTTTTATCCTGCACTTGTACATCTTGATAACGTAATTTTAATTGACGAATAGTGGCCAGCGTTTGTTCCATACCCGCCTGATCGCGATAAATACCACATCCTTCCTCCATGGTTTTTAATAACGCGCGCTTTATTTCTACCCAACTTTCTTGACCAGTATGAGTACGCAAGGCGGCCAGTTTTTGCTGTTGTGCTTGAAACTGCTCGGCTAAAGGAGCGGATGGGCTTTGGTCGCGGGTCAGGGCATTTTTAACGGCTTGCTCGCCAGCCAGCCGGCCAAACACTAACAATTCAGTCAGGGAGTTAGAGCCTAAACGGTTGGCGCCGTGCAGTCCCACCGAGGCACACTCTCCGGCGGCATATAGCCCTTTAATTTTCGTCTCACATTGCGCATCTGTGGTAATGCCGCCCATGGTGTAATGCACCGCTGGGCGCACGGGAATAGGCTGAGTGACGGGGTCGACATTAACGTAAGACTTAGCCAGCTCACAAATAAAGGGCAGGCGCTCATGCAAGTAATCTTTGCCCAGATGACGCAAGTCTAAATACACCACATCGCTGTCGCCAAATTTTCCAGTACGACCGGCACGTTGCTCATGCCAAAAGGCCTGCGATAACTTATCTCGAGGACCTAATTCCATGTATTTGTTTTTAGGCTGGCCGCGGGGCGTTTCTGGGCCTAGGCCATAATCTTGCAGATAGCGATATCCTTCCTTATTGAGCATAAGCCCGCCTTCGCCGCGCGAGGCTTCGGTAATTAAAATGCCGGAGCCAGGCAGGCCAGTGGGGTGGTACTGCACAAACTCCATATCGCGCAGCGGTACACCGTGACGATAGGCCAGTGCCATACCGTCACCGGTGACAATGCCACCATTGGTATTAAAGCGAAACAAGCGCCCAGCGCCGCCGGTCGCTAAAATTACTGACTTGGCACGCACTAAATGTAGTTCACCCGTCGCGATTTCAAGGGCAATTATGCCAGCAATACGCTGCTCTTCTACCAGCAAGTCTAAGACAAAAAACTCATCGAGCCGTTGAATTTCCTCAAAGCGCAATGAAGTTTGAAATAAAGTGTGCAGCATATGAAAGCCGGTTTTATCGGCAGCAAACCAAGTGCGTTCTATTTTCATGCCGCCAAAACGACGCACTTGAATTGAGCCGTCCTTTTTGCGACTCCACGGGCAACCCCAGCGCTCCATTTGCACTAACTCTTGATGCGCGTGGCGCACAAAATAGTCGACTACTGGCTGCTCGGCCAGCCAATCGCCACCAGCAATAGTATCTTCAAGGTGAGCGGCAAAGCTGTCATCCTCACGGGTGACGGCCGCTGCGCCACCTTCAGCTGCCACTGTATGAGAGCGCATGGGATACACTTTAGAGACTAAACCAATCTTAAGTGTTACCCCCGCTATTTTAGCCTGCTCAGCGGCGGCAATACTGGCTCTTAAGCCGGCGCCACCGCCCCCTACCACCAGCACATCAAAGTCATGTTGTTTCATCAATTTTGCGCGGGAAACCCCGTCCTTTTAGGGCGGGGAGGGATAGCGTGGCGGCGTCAGCCGCCCCTGTTCCCGCCTCTCCTTTTAAACTGGCTATCTATACAGTGGTTTACTAAACTAAGCACATGACAAAACGCGCTTATAAATATCGGTTTTACCCCACTCCCGAACAAACTGAGCTGTTGGCCCAGACCTTCGGCTGTGTACGTTTTGTTTACAACGCAATACTGCGCTGGCGTACCGATGCCTTTTATCAGCGTCAGGAAAAAATCAACTACACAAAAGCCAGCGCCCGACTGACCGAAATCAAGAAAAACCCTGAGCTGGCGTTTCTGTCTGAGGTGTCGTGTGTGCCCTTGCAGCAATGCCTTCGCCACCAGCAAACCGCCTTCAAACACTTCTTTGAAGGCCGCGCCAAGTACCCGGCCTTCAAGAGCAAGCGGCACCGCCAGTCGGCGGAGTTCACCCGCTCGGCCTTCAAATACCGAGACGGCCAGCTGTATCTAGCCAAGAGCAAAACCCCGCTGGATATTCGCTGGAGCCGTGCGCTGCCAGGCGAGCCCAGCACCGTAACCGTTTCCAAGAACTCGGCAGGCCGTTATTTTGTGAGCTGCCTGTGCGAGTTCGAGCCCAGCAAGCTGCCGGTGATACCTAACATGACCGGCATTGATCTGGGTCTGAAAGACCTGTTTATCACCGACAAGGGGGAGCGGGTCGGCAATCCCCGCCATACTGCGAAATACGCCAAAAGACTGGCCAGAGCACAGCGCCGGTTGAGCAAGAAAAAGCTCGGCTCGGCTAATCACGCTAAGGCTCGCCAGAAGGTGGCGAAACTTCACGCTAAAATTTCCGATTGTCGACAGGACAACTTGCACAAGCTGTCCCGCAGATTGATTAACGAGAACCAAGTGGTCTGCGTCGAATCCCTGAAAGTGAAAAGCATGATCCGCAACCCAAAGCTGAGCAACGCCATTGCCGATGCAGGCTGGGGCGAGTTCGTGCGCCAGTTGGCGTACAAGGCGGAATGGGCTGGGCGCTCACTAGCCGCCATTGACCTGTGGTTCCCGAGCACCAAACGCTGCTCGGGTTGCGGGCATACCTTGTCGTCGCTGCCGTTGTCGGTCAGGAACTGGAGCTGCCCCGAATGTGGTGCAGACCATGACCGGGACCACAACGCCGCGACCAACATTAAAGCCGCCGGGCTGGCGGTGTTAGCCCTTGGAGAGAATGTAAGTGGCATGGGGTCAGTCTCCGTATCCTGTTCTCGGTGAATTGGGGATCCCCTTCCTTTAGGGAGGGGAGCAGTCAAAAGTTCCTTGGCCATCAGAGATTAGAGTCCAGCCCAAAATAGGCCTGCGGCAATTAATAATAGATAGAGATGAATAAAAGCAACGTTTAGCCCAAGATAGGGCGTTAGTGTGGTGACATCATGATGATGGCGAGCCACGGCAGGCAATAGCTTAACCAATAACGCTGCCGCCAATAGCGCTACTAATACCTGAGGTGGAAGCCAATCTAGGCTAACGCCCAATATCACTAATAGCAGGGCACTGAGGTGTAATAGAGAAAAAATGATAGTGCTGGCACCTAGCCCTAAGATAATAGGATAGTTACGGCGCCCAACTTGCTGATCGGCATTTACATCAGGAAATTGATTTAATAACAGTAAATTACTGACTAGCAAAGAAACGATGCATCCTAACAACCAAGCGCCGGGAAGTAATGATTGCTGAAACACCCAAATCGAACCCATGGTCATTAGCAAACCAAAGCCAATACCTGGAGCAAATAAACAAATAAAGGGTTGGCGATTAATATACTGAGTGTAAGTGTAAATAATAATCACCCCAGGTAGACCAATCCACAATAGCGGCCAGCCATAACGTGCAATCAATACTAAGCCACTTATTATTACCAGAGCTAAGGTAACCCATGCCACGGCGAGTGCAAGACTGGCGTGTTTAGGTTGGGCGACTAAGGTGCCACTACCGCCACTAAAAGGCGTTTTAGGAGTTAAAAAATCCAGCCCAGAGCGAAAGTCAAAGTATTCATTAAACGCATTAACACTAATATGGGCGGCTAGTGCAATAATAAGTACTAACACCATATCTAGCCCGTTTAAGCTGGCGCCTTGATAGAAGCTAAAGGCCAATGCGACGAGGACACAAACCAAACTTAAGGTTAAAAAATTAACACGAGATACACCTAATAATGTTTTTAGCACTTAACCATCTCTTTCTGATAAGCATAATTATTTTTAATATTAACTTATTGATCCTACACAAAGCAGCATTAAATAAAGTGATCTCGTTACGGTTACTTAGCATTAGTTAGAAATACGTTAGGTTGGGAAGAGTATTTTGAGTTGTGAGGCTATTTAGGAGGAAGGCAGCATGGCGCTGGCGTGACACTTCTCGTCCGAATGGCAGATTAAAATGTAGCCTTGACTAGACAGAGTCGTTAAGCTTAGCGTTTACAGTAACTATGCAGGGAGTGAGCGAAATGAACAGGACACACAGTAAGGTAATTGGCTATATCCTGTGGATTTTCGGCTTCATGGGTGCCCACCGCTTTTACTATGGCCGCCCCATCTCGGGTACCATCTATTTCTTTACACTGGGATTGTTTTTTATTGGCTGGATTGTGGACTTATTCTTGATCCCCGGTATGGACCGAGATGCCGATGAGCGCTACACCACTGGCAGCACTGATTACAATATCACCTGGATACTGATGACTTTTCTGGGTGTTTTTGGTGTGCATCGTTTGTATATGGGTAAGTGGGTTACCGCCATTATTTGGTTTTTTACCGGTGGCTTATTCTTGTTAGGGTATTTGTACGACTTCTTAACGCTGAACTCGCAAATAGATGAAGTGAACCGCAAGTCTCGTCGTTTTCGTTAAGTTCTTGTAAGGGGGGAGGTGTAAAGCGTCAGGCGTAATCAAGCTCGCGCTCTATTTGCATTCTCCTCACTTTTCACGTCTCACCCCTCACTCCTCTTTATGAGTTAAAGCATTGACTCCAGTGGCAAATAGCTAAGAATCCACGCTTGAAAGCGGCTCCAGCGACTAGCTTCGGGTTCACGGTTACGACTCACTACCACAGCGGGATCGTGTGCTTCATCTAACCAAATTAATTGCTCCGACGACTGGGGCTGCTTGGTAATATCTAAGCGCCACGCATGCTCAGGCAGCTCAGCTAAAAAGGCTTCGCTGGCAAACTCCGCCAGTGGCTTGCTATAGATCAGCACGCCAATTTCGGTATTTAAATTCACTGAGCGAGGATCTAAGTTCATAGAGCCAATAAACATGGTGTCGCGATCAAAGATCATGGTTTTAGCATGCAAGCTGGCTTTTGATGAGCCAGGGAGGTCTTTATTCTTTTGCCGCTTTTTAGTCGCAGCCCCACTGGGCTGCAGCTCCCATAAGTTAACGCCGGCCTGAATGAGTGGTTTGCGATATTTCGCATAGCCAGCATGCACCACCGGCACATCATTGGCGGCTAACGAGTTAGTTAAAATACTCACTTGGGCGCCAGTATTCACCCAGCGCGCAAAGTTGGCGACGCCATTTTTTCCGGGAATAAAATAAGGCGATACAATGAGTGCTTCGCTATGGACCTCATTGAGTAAGCCCTGCAATGCTGGCGCCATATGACCCGTATCGTCGCTGGTGTCGTTGAGAATTTTATCAGGATTATCATACACTAAACTGGACTTAGCCCAGTACAGATCGACAGTTCCTCGTTTTAACTCTTCTACTAGCTCTACCGCTTCTAAGCGGGCTAAATACGCTTGGCTGCGCTCGGTTTTACTAGTGGCAACTAGCTGCTCTCTTACTGCATTTAAGGCGGTGGGATGTGCGCGAGCAAATTGTTCTACTGGGATCGAGAGCGCATGGTTCCAATACTCATCAAAGGCCTGTGACACTTCAGGCGCGAAGTCACCGACGCCTAATACATCCAAATCGGAAAAATTAGTATATTCATCGGCGGCAAAATAAGTGTTGCCGATATTACGACCACCAATAATGGCTGCCTGATTATCGGCAATAAAAGATTTATTATGCATGCGCCGATTGACCCGCGAAAAGCTGGTTAAAAAATCTAAATAAGGCACAGCGCGATTTGCGAAGGGGTTAAAGAGTCGCACCGAAATATTGGGATGTTGTACCAGCGCACTTAATAGGGGTTCTTGGCCATCATGGCCAAAGTCATCGAGCAGCATTCGCACCCGTACTCCACGATCGGCGGCGCGTAATAAGTAATGGGTAAATAGCTTAGCGGTGACATCATCATGAAACAGATAATACTGCACATCTAGCGATTCATCAGCCGCTTCCATTAATAGTAAACGCGTAACAAAAGCATCTAAACCATTACTTAATAAGCGAAATCCCGAAGGCTCAGCGTGATGTTTCGCTTCTTGCGCGATACCTTTGCCAAGGCGGGTGTCTTGGGTTGCTGACACCGCATAACTGGGTATCACTGGCACTTGTGCTTGACTAGTACAGCCGGTCACTGTGGTCATAATGATCAGTAAAGCAGCAAAGGAATATCTCATCAATTTTGCGCGGGAAACCCGTCCTTTTAGGGCGGGGAGGGATAGCGCGGCG
>JAAYRH010000090.1 GCA_012518835.1 Aeromonadales bacterium
AATAAGCAGATCACTAAGCTGATTTGCCACAAGGTAGTTAGGCTGGCTCGATCTTGGCTGGGCTTAAGGGCGGCTTGATAAAACTCAATGCGCTGCTTCATTAAACCACCTTGTCATCTAAAATGGCCAATGCTGGCAAGCTTTCGGGCGTTAAGGTATCGGTGGTTAACGACACCGGCGTAATATTAAACACCAGCTGAATCGCCTCTTGTACTGCGGGAGTCACCCGTTGCGGCAGCGCTAAATACCAGTGATCGGGCTCGTTAAGTTTTAACTGGCCGACGGCGTAGTCGATACTGCGCTGCAGCTCCAGCAATAAGTTATCAAACACAAACTGATCAAGGGGAATGTGCTCATCATCAAGGGCTTGAAAGCCACGAATGGTGCGCGAAAAATGCCACTGGCGCTGATGAATAAAGGTTAAGGTCAGCTCTTGGCCTGGCACTTTATGCAGTAATAATCCCCGCTGCTCGGGTGCTAATAGATTCGCCATGGCTAACTCGTCTACGCCAATGGTGGCAATGTCACACACCGGCGTAATGGCGTCGACCAGCTCAGCCAATTGGGCTTTATTACTGCTATAAACAGCCATGCGCGGCTGCCCTGCTGGGCCTGGGGGCAAGTCGATATAATCAAATAACAAGGTGTCTATGGGCTCATTGACTAAATCGCGCATAGTCCACGGCAGAGCTTGAGCCAGCTCTTCATTGGGGATATTGGGCTTTTCTAATTGCGTATGCTGATACCAATTTCGACCCAAGGCTATATAAAGCTGGCGGTGCTGCCAGCCTTGCTGCTCAATTAATTGTCGCAAGGCACTGGACATAGTGGCGCCTTGGTCTACCTTGTAATGGTGAGGTGTGGTTTGTTGATGCTCGTCTAAGGCGACAATGGTATTTTGTGCCAAATAAATGCCCACCGCCGAGGGCGAGCGCGCCGTCTTTAACCAACGAGGGAACCAATCCATACTCACCCTATACTCAGTATAAAAAACAGTATGATCTGCTAAAAGCTTTTATTAAACAAGCCATTACCGGCTTTGTTTAGCTGTTTTGTGCTTTTTATTGGCGTAGATCAATAAAGTTATTACTAATTAAGTATTTTGATAATCAAAATGCCATGAGCGTAAAATAAATAACTACTGGGATAATCAGCAGCGACATTAGATTACCCACCAAGACAATGCTGGCCATTTTATCGGGCTGGCATTGGTATTGTTCACACAATAAATAATTAAGTACCGCAGGCGGTAACATAACCGATAACCACAGCAATTGTAACCAAGCGCTGGGTAAGGGAATAACCCACATCACCAGCGCCATGCTGAGTGTACTCACCATTAAATAACTGCCATTCACCTTTAGCGCCAGCCCCCAATCGGTGAGCGCACCTTGCGATAAGCGCACCCCTAAGGCAAATAACATCAAGGGCACCGAAATTTGGCCTAATAATTGGCTACTGCTGTACACAAAATCGGGCAGTAAGGTTTTATGCTCTGCCAGCGCCACTCCTAGTATGGCCGCCCACACAATGGGGTTTTTAAGCCACTGCCAGCGCCCCGCGTCTTTCGACAAGATAAACAAACCAAGAGAAAAGTGAATTAAGTTCGACAATACAAATAAAATAATAATGGCGCCCAACTTATCTTCGCCATAAGCCAGCATCATTAACGGAATGCCAATATTGCCGGTATTACGAAACATACCACCCAGCACTAAGGTACGCCGCTCAACGCCGCTAAAGCGCAGTGCGCACAATAATAACCCAGGGATCAGGATCACTAAGGTACCCGCCAGTATTAACGGTCCACTCTCGATAAGGCGCACGGGGTGTTCGATAAGCGCCGAAAATACTAACGCTGGGCAAAATACCGTAACATTGGCGACATTGACCATTTCCATATTGGTATGCGAGCTGCGCCGCCCCATCACAAAGCCAACTAGCACCACCGCAAACACGGGGATCACGATATTTAATAACGTTATTAACATAATAAAAGCGCAGACTCTGGATGCTGAACATGAAAAAGGCGCCATTATGGCGCCTTAAAGCAAAGCCTGTCTAGTTTGGGGCTAGGCTATTTTTTATAGCGGCTATAAGCTAAGCCGCTGTTATCAATTTCGGGCTCATTACCACTGATCAAGTCGGCTATCAGTTTTCCTGAGCCCGCGCCCATGGTCCAGCCTAAGGTGCCGTGACCGGTATTGAGCCACAGGTTTTTATAAGGAGTAGCACCAATAATGGGCGTGCCATCGGGCGTGGCCGGTCTAAAGCCGGTCCAATATTCGGCGGTTTCTATGTTGCCCCCTTCTGGGAACAAGCTAGTGACCGAGTCGGCAATGGTGGCTAACCGCGCTTTAGGCATATCATCATTAAAGTCGGCGAGCTCGGCGGTGCCGGCAGCGCGAATACGCTTATCAAAACGGGTAATGGCCACCTTGTAGGTTTCATCCATCACCGTAGATTGAGGCGCATCGGCATCGTCTTTAACATCAATGGTCAGCGAGTAGCCTTTAATAGGATAAACCGGTAAGCGCATGCCTAACGGATTAAGCAAAAATGGGGAATAGCTGCCCATGCACACTAATACCTGATCGGCGGTTTCAATGCCATTAGAGGTATCTACACCGGTAATGGTGTCGCCGTCGTTAAGTAAGGCCTTAATGTCGGTATTAAATTTAAAGACCACGCCCTTCTCTTGGCACTTTTTACGCAGTGATTTAGTAAAAATATTACAGTCGCCGGTTTGGTCTTCAGGAAAGTGTAAGCCGCCTACCAGTTTATCTTTGACGCGCGCTAAGGCAGGCTCTTGGGCGATACACTCCTCTACGTTTAACATAGCGTGGGGCACATCAAAGGCGTTTAATACTTTGATGTCTTTTGCGGCGTCATCAATTTGCTTTTGGGTACGAAACACTTGCAACAAGCCTTGCTTGCGCTGCTCAAACGGGAGGGCAAGTTGGTCTTGCAGAGTATTAATGCAATGGCGGCTGTACTCTGAAACGCGCACCATGCGCGATTTATTGATGTTGTAGGATTTTTCATTGCAGTTAGCCAGCATAGACAACATAAACTGCCATTGGGCGGGGTTAAGGCTGGGGCGTACTTTAAAGGGGGCATGGGACTGAAACATCCACTTAATGGCTTTGAGTGGAATACCCGGTGCGGCCCACGGGGAGCTCATACCAAAAGACAGTTGGCCGGCATTACCAAAGCTGGTTTCTTCTGCTGCATCTGGCTGGCGGTCGATGACCACCACTTCGTGGCCTTGCTCGGCCAGATACCAGGCGCTGGTAATACCGGTAATACCACTACCTAATACTAATACTTTCATAACGCTCCCCTAGCAAGATGGCTACTTGCCCACAATATCGTCTATTAAACTGCTGAAATACAGCGTAAACATAACGTGATTCGTTAAGAAATGAAATACTAATCTTTCCTTTTAGCTAAGGGGTTTAAGTTAAACCAAGCCTGAACTTTAACTTAGTTTTTTATACTGGCTTTCAGATTA
The DNA here is from genome assembly GCA_012518835.1 of Aeromonadales bacterium. GTDB lineage: Bacteria > Pseudomonadota > Gammaproteobacteria > Enterobacterales > Aeromonadaceae > Oceanimonas. The sequence continues at coordinate 3,515 of JAAYRH010000090.1, forward strand.
AATTAAGAATAAAAATCTATCGCATGAAGTTGCGCCTACAACACCATCGGCTCTTGCAACCTTGGTAGGCGAACGCTTGCTCTCGCATGGTGACTGTGGTCATTGCGAGCGCAGCGTGGCAATCCATATTACTGGTGGCACTAGGTTAACCCTAGATTGCCGCGTCGCTGCGCTCCTCGCAATGACCCATTTTTCGCCACGGAACCCACAGAAAAATAAAGATAAGAGCGAAAATCAGCGCCGAGCGCCCTGCGCCAAGCAAAAGAAAGAGCAATGTTAAACTCAGGGCAAAACACCATGACGTCTAGCACTATTATTGCTGACAGTTGTGGTTTACTGATAGCTGACAACGGGCTTCTGGCTATTGTAGCCGCGGACTTTAGCCGCGATATTCGGCGTAGCCGGATTGAAGATAGCGCTGCGCGCTATTGTGCGAATTAATTAGCGCCTACCACAGCGGCTAATTGTTGACTTAGCTCAGTAAGCTGCTCGTGACTGGGTCTTTGTTGTTGCTGTAAGGCTCCTAGTACTGCTGTGGCGCTGTCTGCCAACGCGGCTAATCCGCTGCATTCAGCGTGGGTGATTAAAGTAGTTACTAGTTGCTGAGCTTTTTCCCATTGCTCGGTGGCGAAATAGCCTTTTATCAACCAAATATCATCTTGGTGCTGCGCCATAAAAGCGGCGTGCAGTGGCGAGTCAGCGCTCGCCGCCTTTGGCTTACTCTCTTGCTCTAGGTTGCTAGCCGCCAAGGGGGCGGGATAAAGTGCGGCGCTTAAGGTGCGATATAAGTCGAGTCGATGAATAGGTTTAGTCACATACGCATTCATGCCCGCTTGCAATCCGGCTTCTCTGTCTTCACGCATGGCGCTGGCCGTTAGCGCAATAATTGGAATATCGTGATGGACTCTTAGCTTACGAATTTGCCGAGTGGCTTCTATACCGCCCATGATTGGCATTTGTAAGTCCATTAAAATAGCATCGAAGCGCTGCTTGGCGATAAGCTCTAGAGCATGACGGCCATGTTCAGCCAACTCAAGGTGAACTCCCAGTGGAGTTAAAAACTCTTTTACCAACTGCTGGTTTAATTTATTGTCTTCAACCAACAGCAGATGCTTACCCTGCAGCTGAGCTTGATAAGGTTCAAGATCATTGGTGGGTGGTTGCGCTGTGGCTACTGGGGGCGTTTGAAATAACGGCTGTAAGCTGGCGCTGAGTCCATATTCCGTGATCGGTTTAGGCAAATAGTAATCAATAGCCAGTGAGGCCACTTCGGCTTGAATAGAAGCATGACTAAAGGCACTGGTGACCACAATTTTTAGATGATGAAGGTAGGGTTGCTGGCGCATATAGTTAATGAGCGCTAAACAGTCATTATGCTCAAGGCGACAATGAATAAGTGCTAAGTCAAGTTGAGCACCGCGCTTTTCTAGCTGGGCTTTGGCTTGTTGATTGTTGGTGGCACTAACCACGTTAAACCCCAACGTCTTTAATAAACGCGCCAGCACGTGCTGCGCTTGGGGATTATTTTCAACTAACAATACTGTTTTACCCATAAACAATGGCTCTGAGACGTGATCAGGCACGCGCTCGCTGGGCGTTAATGGCAAACACGCCGTAAAGGTAGAGCCTAGGCCGAGTTGGCTGCTCACGGTAAGGGTGCCTTGCATCAGTTGCACTAAGTGGTGACTAATACTGAGCCCTAAGCCACTGCCGCCATATTTACGAGTGGTACTGGCATCCATCTGGGTAAATGAATGAAACAGCCGGTCGAGCTGCTCGGGCATAATGCCAATGCCGGTGTCTTGAATGCTAAAACATAATAAAAAATCGGGGCTGGTTTTAGTAAAAATACGCAGCACCACTTGGCCGCGCTCGGTAAACTTAACCGCATTACTAACAAGGTTTACTATTATCTGCCCTAACCGCAGCGGATCGCCATACCAAAGTCGGGGCACGGTAGGTGACTTATCGATAATAATCTCTAATTGCTTTTGATCGGATAAATCAACAAATAACCCCGACCAGCGCTCTAATTGCTCATCTAAATCAAATTCGATATTTTCTAACTCTAACTTACCCACCTCTACTTTAGTTAGATCTAAAATGTCATTAATTAGTAGCAGTAAACTGTCGGAAGAATGGGTGATCTTTTTTAAATATTCACTTTGCTGGCCACTCAGTGGGGTGTGCTGTAATAAAGCAGAAAAGCCAATAATGGCATTCATAGGAGTGCGAATTTCGTGGCTCATATTGGCTAAAAAATCCGCTTGGGTACGCGCTAAAATGAGGGAGTCTTCGCTGGCTTGGCGTAATTGCCGATTACGCTGCAGTAATACCAATACGCCAGCCACAATATACAGGAGTAATAATAGCGCCGCGGTTTGTAATAGTCGTTGGCCATAATGGCGACGTTGCTCTTGCCAGCGGCTTTGATAATAGTGAAGTGCCGCCCCCTCGTAACTGGCCATCAGCTC
>JAAYRH010000091.1 GCA_012518835.1 Aeromonadales bacterium
CGGCGATAAAGCCTATGTGATCGGCGAAGGCGCACTTACTCACGAGCTATATAAAGCCGGCTTTACCATTACTGATATCGACCCCGACTTTGTCGTGGTAGGTGAAACCCGCAACTATAACTGGACCATGATCCAAATGGCAGCCCGGTTTATTGCTGGCGGCGCACGCTTTATCGCTACCAATCCCGATACTCATGGCCCGCACATGCACCCCGCTTGTGGTGCTCTGTGTGCACCAATTGAGCGCATGACCGGCAAAAAACCGTTTTATGTAGGAAAACCCAGCGCTTGGATCATTCGGGCAGCACTAAATCATATGAGTGCTCATTCAGAAAACACCCTGATTATCGGCGATAATCTTAAAACAGATATTTTGGCAGGCTTTCAAGCAGGACTAGAAACCATTTTAGTTTTAACAGGGGTAAGCCAAGTGCAAGATATTGAGAAAATGCCGTTTCGCCCCCAGCATATTTACAACTCCGTCGCCGACATTGATCTCTTTTAAATAATGAATAAGACACGCTAATAGATCCTACATTTATTGCCATCGCCTTTGCCTGCGGCTTAGCGGTATATTTAATTAAGTTGCCGCCCCTCATTGGTTTTTTGGCGGCGGGCTTTGTGCTTAATGCCATGGGATATGAGAGTAACGCTACGCTAGAGACCGTCGCCAATTTAGGCGTGACGCTGCTGCTCTTTAGCATTGGCCTTAAGCTCGATATTAAAACCTTATTAAAAAAGGAAGTGTGGGGGGCGGCTTCTGGCCATATTATACTCTCTACCTTCTTTTTCACTCTAGTGTTGCTGGCAGTTAAAACTCTTGGCTTTAGATTAGCCATGGAGCTGGAGTGGCGCCAAGCCATGCTACTGGGCTTTGCTCTTAGCTTTTCAAGTACCGTGTTTGCCGTCAAAGTCTTAGAAGAGCGCAGCGACATGAGCACGCTGTATGGCCGAATTGCCATTGGGGTGTTGGTGATGCAAGACTTATTCGCCGTGGCATTTTTAAGTATCTCTACCGGCAAAGTGCCCAGCCCTTGGGCCATCGGTTTATTGCTGTTATTGCCCTTACTGCGCCCCTTATTTTTTAAGATCTTAGAGCGTACCGGCCACGGTGAGCTGCAAATTTTGTTTGCTATGTTTTTAGCACTGGTGGTGGGCGTGAATGGTTTTCAGTTAGTGGGCCTAAAAGGCGATTTAGGGGCGCTAGTGATCGGTATGTTATTGGCCCCTCACTACCATGCCTCAAGCTTGGCTAAATCGTTCTTTAATATGAAAGAGCTGTTCTTAGTGGCGTTTTTCTTAAGTGTAGGCTTAAAAGGCTTACCCAGCCTATCGACGCTAGGTATAGTGGCTATTTTGCTCCTCGCCATGCCAATTAAGAGCTTGCTGTATTATGTGTTTTTTAATCACTGCAAGCTGCGGATCCGTACTTCTTTATTGGCTACTTTTACCCTATCTAACTACTCAGAGTTTGGCTTAATTGTCGCGGCGCTGGCAGCCAATCAAGGACTACTAAGTAATGACTGGGTAGTAGTGGCGTCTATTGTACTCGCACTGTCGTTTGTGGTGTCTGCGCCATTAAACTCTCACAATGAAAATATCTACCGTAAGATCATGACGCGTTTTCAACCCAAAGAGCATGCGCTATTGCATCCCGACGATCAGCCCATTGAGTTGGGTGATGCCAAAGTATTAGTAGTGGGCATGGGTCGCATTGGCCAAGGTGCCTACATGGAGCTAGAAAATGATTACCCCGGTAAATTGTTAGGTGTTGAGAGTGACGAGAAAAAGGTGTTGTTACTGCAAAACCTCCAGCTGAACGTGATTGAAGGCGATGGCGCCGACTCCGACTTTTGGGATAAAATTAGTATCAGTGAGCAGGTGGAATATATCTTTTAGCCATGCCTAACCATGCGGGTAACTTGTATGCGCTAGCGCAAATAAGAGGTAACCACTTTAACGGCCAAGTAGCGGCAATTATTAGCTACCCCGAAGAAGGCGCTCAGCTACGAGCATTAGGAGCGGACGATATCTTTAATATTTATGAAGAAGCGGGCAGCGGCTTTGCTCGTCATGTAATAGAAAGCAAAGCCTAACTCATTATCGGGTAGCCTACTGGCTACCCGAATTATCACTAATAGTAAGACCTTCCCTCTTCTACCATTTGACATAACACCGCACAGGGCATAAAGCGCGCGCCATATTTATGTGCATACTCGCGCATTTTATCGACAATATGTGGCAAGCCGACTTGGTGCATGTAATTAAAGGGGCCCCCCATATACGGAGGGAAGCCAATACCAAACACGGCGCCAATATCTCCGTCTCGCGCACTGGCGACAACGCCCTCTTCTAGCGCCAACGCCGCCTCATTAAGCATTAACAGCATACAGCGCTCAGCAACTTCTTGAGCTGGTAAGCGCGCATGAGGCTTAATACCTAGCTGTTTATACACGCTCTCATCTACCCGTTTTTTCGTAAGCTTTGCTTTTTCATCCCGGTATCGATAAAAACCGCGACCGTTCTTTTTCCCTTTTCGACCCTGCTCTAACAAAGTAGCGAACGCCTCGGGGGCTTTAAAACGCTCCCCTAGCTCGGCTTCCAATATCGGTGCTATTTTTACTGCCACATCTAAGCCGACTTCATCCAATAGCGTAAGTGGCCCCACCGGAAAACCATAATCAACTAACGCTCGATCAATCGCCTCTATTGGCTCCCCTTCTAATAACACCCGCGCCGCTTCATTAAGATAAGGTGCTAAAATACGGTTGACATAAAAACCCGCCGTATCTTGCACCACAATCGGCGTTTTACCTTGGGCTCGGGCTAAGCTTAATACCGTTGCCACGGTGTTGGGTGCCGTGTTGGCATGGGGGATAATTTCTACTAACGGCATTTTAGGCACGGGACTAAAATAATGCAGACCGACTATCTGCTCGGGACGAGCGGCACCTTCAGCGATTTTATGGATCGGTAACGAAGAAGTGTTACTGGCAAAAATAGTATGCTGAGGGCATTGCTCGGCTATTTCTGCCACCATTTGCTGTTTAAGCTCAATGTCTTCAAATACCGCCTCTATCACCACATCAACTCGTTCAAAGCCACTGTAATTGAGCGTGCCAGTAATACGCCCTAACTGATGTTGCATCTGAGGTTGGGTTAAGTGGCGCTTTTTCACCTTATCAGCTAACAAACCATGGGCACTGGCCATGGCTTGCTTAATCCCATGGTGCGCGACATCTTTTATGCGCACCGGCAATTCCGCTTTGGTGGCGGTCACAAACGCAATACCACCGCCCATTAAACCGCCGCCTAACACCCCGACTCGGTGCACGGTGTGAGGTTTACCGCCCTGCCACTGCCTTTCTTTTTTCATTTCAGTGGTGGCAAAAAATAAGTGCCGCAGGGCTTGTGACTCAACGCTCATCACTAGCTCACCAAAGGCTTGTGCTTCAGCCGCCAGCCCCGCCGTTATGCCCTGCTCTAAACCTACTTTTACCACTTTTAATAATTGCTCTTGCGCCGGATAATGGCTGCGGGTTTTCTTTAATACCTTGGCCTGTGTTTTCTCAAATGCCAGCTTCCTACCGAGTGCATTCCCACTGAGCAGCCATTCTTGCCAATCACGTTTAGGCTGAGGGATCGTCTGGCGCGCCAGCTTAATGGCAGTGTCGAGTAAAATACTGTGAGGCACGACGTCGTCCACTAAGCCTGCTTTACGCGCTTGTTTAGGTCGAAGTTGCTTGCCGGTTAGCATCATATCGAGTGCTCGAGCCAACCCCACCGTCTGCGGCAGTCGTTGGGTGCCACCCGAGCCAGGAATTAATCCCAACTGAGTTTCCGGTAACCCTAAGCGAGTGCGATCATCCTCAGTACAAACCCGACCATGACAGGCCAGCGCTAGCTCTAAGCCGCCGCCTAAGCAAGGGCCATGAATAGCAGCAATGAGCGGTTTTTTTAAGCTAGCAAGCCGGTTAAATACCTCCTGACCTGCCACCGACAATGCCTGCGCTTGCTCAGCGCTGCTACAAGCCGCCAACATATGAACGTCGGCACCGACAATAAAAGAGTCAGGTTTACCAGAGCAGATAACCAACCCTTTAAGGTGTTTATCCTGTGTTATCTCATCCAATAATTCGGTTATTTCATCAACAAAGCTGGCTTTTAAGGTATTGACTCGTTCATTAGGCACATCAATGGTGATCACACCAATATCGTCGTGGCGCGTTAAACGAAAGCTGGTCGCTAATAACTTTTGTGCCGCCGCCTTAGTGGTTTCCTGTGTCATAATCCCGTCTCCAATACCATCGCCACCCCAAGCCCACCTGCAGCACAAGCAGTAGTAAGAGCCAATCCGCCACCGCGTCGGTTGAGTTCATTTAGAGTTTGCGTAATCATTCTGGCGCCGGTGGCCGCAAAGGGGTGGCCATATGCCAGTGAGCCACCTAGTACGTTAAATTTATCCATGTCTATTTCACCAATCGGCTGAGATTGATGTAATTGCTCACGAGCAAAGTCAGCACTGGCAAACATCGCCATATTAGCCAAGGCCTGTGCCGAAAACGCTTCATGCATGTCAATTAAGTCCATATCCGCCAAGGTACAGCCCGCCTGCGCCAAGGCTTTTGGTGTAGCGTAGGCAGGGCCGAGTAGCATGTCTTTTTCTACCCCAATCGCCGCATAGGCGTAACTGCGTATATAACCGATGGGCTTAAGCCCTAACGCGTTGGCTCGCCCTTCGGTCATCATTAAGATTGCGGCGCCCCCGTCGGTCAGCGCCGTACTCGTGGCGGCGGTCACTGTGCCGTGGTGACGGTCGAAGGCGGGTTTGAGTTTACTGTAGTCGTCTAGTCGCGATTCGGTACGCACGTTATTATCTTGTTCTATGGCCATTTTAAAAGGAGGCACATAGGCAGTCATTACTTCATCATTAAGCCATTGCTGCTGCCAAGCTTGAGTGGCTAGCTGATGCGAGCGATGGGCAAACTCATCTTGTTCTTCTCGGCTAATACCATAAGTTTTGGCCATTTGCTCTGCGGTTTGCCCCATGCTTAAGCCGGTGGAATACTCCGCTACGGCCGGTGGCACTGGCGCGAGATCTTTTAATTTAAGACCACGCAAGATAGTTAATTTAGCGCGTAGCGACTTCGCTTTGCTTAAGTCTAATAAGGCTTCGGCCAAAGACTCTGATACGCCGATGGGTAACACAGAAGCTGAGTCAGCTCCGCCCGCGATGCCTACTTCTAATCGCCCCGTTAACATCGCCTCAGTGAGGCTGGTCACGGCCTGAAAACTCGTCGCACAGGCGCGAGTGACGCTATATGCGTCCGTTGATACTGGCAGCCCACTGGCTAACACTATTTCTCGGGCAATATTGGGGGCTTTTGGCATTTGTATCACTTGCCCAAATACTAGCTGCTGCACCTCTTTAGCAGACATCGGCGTGCGTGCTAGCAGCTCATTGACCACTAACGTGCCCAACTCCAGTGCCGGCAAACCACGAAATACTGTGCCTTGGCGGGCAAAGGGCGTTCTTAACCCTGACACAATGGCGATACGCTCCCCTTGGCGGGTGGTTAATGGCCGAGATGATGACATTCAGTACTCCTTGTAGTGACTGGCATAAGCAAGTGGTCGGACCTTATCGTATCTTAACAATGACGTTACGCTTTTCAAACGCTTGCTTTAAAATATGCCACTTCCCTTGTCAAAGTACCACACGCGTATCTGGCGGCGCTTTAAGGTAGCGGCCCATAACGCCTTCGGTGAGGGGCCCTTTCAATGGCGTTAGTTTAATAACAGGGTGCTCTTGATTGTTTATCCAGCAGTCGCACGCTAAATATTTAAGAGCGAGGAGTTATTTAGCTTTTTGTTGTAACATTCTTTTATCTCACTATTCTACTTATTTGCTCTTGTTCTTATTTCGCTCTCAGGACAAGCCGTTCACCCAACAGGAACCCACCATGACTGTCAATGTGCCTATCCTTATTACTTTTGTCGGCTATTTAGCGCTGACTATGCTGATTGGTGTTATCGCCTACCAAGCGACTCGCTCGTTAAGTGATTATATTCTCGGGGGGCGTCGTCTTGGCCCTGCGGTCGCCGCCTTAAGTGTAGGTGCGTCCGATATGAGTGGCTGGCTGTTATTGGGCTTGCCTGGTGCTGTCTATCTTTATGGGGTGAGTCAAGCTTGGATTGGTATCGGCTTGGTCATAGGAGCTTGGTTAAACTGGCTGTTTGTCGCAAGGCGGCTACGGGTATACACCGAGCAAGCTAATGACTCGCTGACAATTCCGGATTTTTTAGAAAATCGCCTTGCCGATCACAGTGGCCTATTACGGGTTATTTCTGCGGTCACTATTTTAGTGTTCTTTATATTTTATACCGCTTCAGGCCTCGTAGGCAGTGCTATTTTATTTGAACAAGTCTTTGGTCTGCCTTATGTGAGCGCCCTGCTGTTAGGTGGCGGCGTGATTATGGCTTATACCTTTATGGGAGGCTTTTTAGCGGTCTCTTGGACTGATTTTTTTCAAGGTATTTTAATGCTACTCGCGCTCATCGTGCTGCCTTGGGCGGTGATGAATGAGCTGGGTGGTATGCAAAGCACTCTCAATACCTTAGAAGGCATGGATGCCCGCAAGCTGGATCTATTTCATGATTTTACTTTAATCAGTGGCTTAAGCTTATTAGCGTGGGGACTGGGTTATTTTGGTCAACCGCATATTTTAGCGCGCTTTATGGCTATTGACTCTCCTCACTCGGTGCCCCTCTCGCGTCGGATTGCTATGAGCTGGATGGTGCTATCTTTAATCGGCTCGGTGGGTGTGGGCTTAGCCGGCGCAGTCTATTTTGCCGATACTCCACTGGATAATGCCGAAACCGTCTTTTTAGCGCTGGCTAACGCCGTGTTTAATCCTTGGGTGGCGGGCTTGCTCATCGCGGCCATTATGTCTGCCATTATGAGCACCATCGACTCTCAACTGCTGGTATGCTCCTCAGCCATTACCGAAGACTTTTATAAGCGCTGGTTTCGCCCCCACGCTTTAGATGGCGAGCTAGTATGGGTGGGCCGCTTTGCGGTATTAGCTGTGGCGATTTGCTCTATTGTGATTGCGCTAAACCCTAATTCTTCAGTGTTAGATTTAGTCAGCTATGCTTGGGCGGGCTTTGGCGGCGCCTTTGGGCCAGTCATTATATTATCCGTCTATTGGGCTCGCCTCACTCGTAATGGTGCGCTGGCCGGTATTGTATTAGGAGCACTGACCGTCATTGGCTGGAAACAGCTCAGTGGCGGCCCATTTGGCATATTTGAGCTTTATGAAATTGTACCCGGTTTTGTTATTTGTACCTTAGCCTGTATTTTTGTTAGCCGCTGGGATACCCCGCCCAGCCAAGCCGTGGTGTTGGGCTTTCGGCGCATGGAGTCAGATCTATAACCCTAAGGATTAATATCCCAATTGTTACAAAAAGGAGCTCTAGGGCTCCTTTTTTAAACGCTTGTTTTACTTTTTCGCAACACTCTCTTATATTGCCCTTAAGCAAGCGATCGCAACATTGCTTGCGCCGTTGCGCCTAGATGGCGTTTGTTTATCGTCATAGTGAGAGTTGAATATGGATATATCTACTTTAAAGCTGTCGGTACTCGCGGCTTCGGTTGCTTTAGTCACTACTCAAGTGCAAGCAGCGGCTTTCCAATTAGCAGAACAAAACGCCACCGGTTTAGGCCGTGCTTATTCTGGTGAAGGCGCAATTGGTGATAATGCGGCGGTATTAGGGCGTAACCCCGCTGCCATGACTTTATTTGATAAACCCGCGCTGTCGGGCGGGGTGATTTATGTAAACCCTGATATTGATGTTGAAGGTAAAGGCGCTAATGTCGCCGCCGGAAAAGCGCTTGGTTTGCCTACGGACTCTAAAGACATTGCCGACGATGCATGGGTACCCTTTATTTATTATGTGCACCCTATTAACGAGCAATGGGTGGCAGGGGTGGGGGCGTTCACTAACTATGGGCTGTCTACGACTTATCAAGACGATCACTATGCTGGGCCCGTGGCCGGTAAAACCGACTTAAAAACCTTTAACTTAAACCCTACTATTGCCTTTAAAGCCAATGAGCATATTTCGCTGGGCGCCGGTTTTAATGCCGTGTATGCCGATGCCGAGCTGATCCGTCATTCAGGCGTAGCCAGCGCCAAAATTAACGAGCAAACCGCAAAGACTCCGTTTGCGACCTCGTTAGTCCCTACTAATGAGTTTGTTCGTCTTAAAGGCGATGACTGGGGTTATGGCTGGAATATCGGCACCTTAATTGAAGCCGATGAGCATAACCGCTGGGCACTCACTTATCGCTCTAAAATAAAATTAACCTTAGAAGGTGACTACTCTAGCGCCTTGCCTAATTTAGGAGGCCAGCAATTAGCTCCTGATTTACCTATCGGGACAGGGGGGCAAACCATACCCGGACAATTAGACTTAACCCTGCCTGCCATTGCTGAGGTCTCGGGGTTTCATCAAATACAGCCGGACTGGGCGCTACACTACGGCATTATGTGGACCGAGTGGAGCAGCTTTAAAGAGTTACAAGCACAAGATAGTGCTGGTAAAAAGCTATTTCAAAAAGATGAAAACTTTAAAAATAGCTGGCGCGTCAGCATGGGTGCCACTCACACCTTAAACGATCAATGGACACTGCGCGGTGGCCTTGCCTACGACCAATCACCGGTGCCCGCCGATACCCGCTCTATTTCTATCCCCGACGTCGATCGCACCTGGTATACCCTAGGAGCTACCTATGCGGCCACGCCGAACTTAAGTGTTGATGGCGGCTTTGCTTTCTTACACGGTAAAAAAGTGGACGTCATAGAAGATGATTTTGAGTTTAGATCCGGGGGTAACGCTTACTTGTTTGGCTTGCAGATGAACTACGACTTTTAGTCTGAATAGCGAAGTCATATAATAAGGCTCAAGCGTCTAAATACAGGCGCTTTTTTATACGCTTTTTGTTTATGTAACCGCAATACGGTATATTCCACTTATCTATTTACGTTCAGGATCCCTATGCATTGTTTCGTAGCTAGGCAAGCAATTTTAGATGCTGGCGGTAATCCCCTTGGGTATGAGCTGCTGTTTAGAACTAGCCTTGAAAATCGGTTTCCCAATATGGATGCTGAGCTTGCGACACAGCGCTTAATGGCCGAACAGTTTTTAAGCCA
>JAAYRH010000092.1 GCA_012518835.1 Aeromonadales bacterium
AAAGAGTAGGCGATTTGGCAAGCTTAACCGGCAAGAGTCAGGTGACTAAGCAGATCACCGCCCGAGCCGATAGCCCTTATAGTCAGTCATTAATTGATAAAATGGTCTTGCTGATCAAAGAGGAGTTACACCATTTTTATCAGGTGCTGGAGCTGATGCACAGCCGTGATATTACCTATGAGCCGGTGACCGCGAGCCGTTATGCGAAAGGCATGTTTAAAGAGGTGAAAACCTTTGAGCCCGATGCACTAGTGGATAAGTTGATTATTGGTGCTTTTATTGAAGCCCGCTCTTGTGAGCGTTTTGCTAAGTTAGCGCCTTTGCTCGCGCCAGATATCCAAAAATTTTATATTTCCTTGTTGCGCTCAGAAGCGCGCCATTATCAAGATTACTTAGCGTTGGCCGAGCAAATTGCTGAGCAAGATATAAGCGCTAGAGTCGCGCACTTTGCCAAGGTAGAGGCGGCATTAATTAACACCCCCGATACTGAGTTTCGCTTTCATAGCGGTGTGCCGCCTAAAGAGTTAATAGACGTCTAACGGGGTGGCTTGGAAGGTTCAGTTTTTCTTTGTATGCCAGCGGTATTCGTTATTGTAATTTTGCAGCAACCGCAAGCCTTGCTCACTTTGAGGGTTAGTGAGTACTTTGTGAGTAGGGCCGGCTTCCGCAATATGACCATCATGAAGTAAAATCACTTGGTCACTAATATGGCGCACTACGCTTAAGTCGTTGGCCACAATCACATAAGATAAGCCAAGGCGCTCTTGCAAGCTCAGCAATAAGTTAATAATTTGCGAACGCACCGAGATATCTAAGTTAGAAATAGCTTCATCGGCGATGATGATATTTGGTGATAAAATTAAGGCGCGGGCTAAGGCGACCCGCTGCTTTTGGCCGGTGGAGATCATTTGGGGATAAAAGTGATAATGCTCGGCTAATAATCCCACCATATTTAAGGTTTCTATGACCAGCTCACGACGCTCTACGGGATTAAGTTGAGTATTTAAGCTTAGCGGTAAGTCTAAAATTTGCCCGATATGACTACGGGGATTAAGGGCGGTATTAGGGTCTTGAAAAATCATGCGCAGCAGCTGACAGCGTTTTTTATCATCGTCCGGTTCAATTTTTTCCCCGTCGATATAAATACTGCCTTGCGTGGGCGGGAGCACTCCCGCTAATACTTTTGCTAGCGTGCTTTTTCCTGAACCAGAGTCGCCCATAATCGCCAGCGTTTGGCCTCGCTCTAGGGTAAAAGAAACTGGATGAAAAGCGGTTTTGATGATTTTGCTAAACCAACGGCCACTGGTGACAAAGTCTTTACTTAAATTATCGACTTTCAGTAACGGAGCACGACTCATTTTATTTTTTCTTCTGGCATATTAAGCGGAAAATGGCAGTAGTAACGTTGTCCTTTATAGATAGCCAATGGCGGCGTGATAATACATTTTCGCTGGGCATTAGGACAGCGTGGCCCCAGCCGACAGCCAATAGGCAAGCTTTGCAGCGGCGGAATGGCGCCCGGTAAAATATTTAAACGGGATTTATGAGGCAGACTGCCATCTAAATCCGGCATCATATGTAACAAGGCAGCAGTATAAGGATGCCGAGGTTGGGTGAGCACTTGCTCGCGCTTTCCTGATTCTACAGCTTGGCCACAATACATGACGGTTAAGCTATCGGTAAGTTTGGCAAAGGTAGTGAGATCGTTACTGATCAATAAAATAGTGGTGTCAGATAAGGTATTCACTCGCTCTAATAATCGTAATATTTGCGCGTGATTAGAGGCTTCCATGGCGTTGGTGGGTTCATCAGCAATCAATAGCTTGGGTTGGTTGGCGATGGCCATAGCAATCATTACTTTTTGACAGACTCCTTCCGAGAGCTCAAAAGGATAGGCATTCATAATGCGTTTAGGTTCGCGAATACCTACTCGGTGGAGCAGCTCAATCGCTTGCTTGCGTCGCCATTGCCAATGCTGCCACCCTTTGCCTGAAGCAGGACGGTTAGGCATACCTTCTTGTAGCTGCGCGCCTATTTTTTGCGCCGGATCTAAACAGCTAGAAGGCTCTTGAAACACCATGGCAATATCATTACCCATAATGCGCCGGCGCTCGGTGCTTGATAAACTTAATAAGTCGATATTATCAAACATCATGCGATCGGCGGTGACATGCCAGGTATCTTTAGCGATGCCAACAATGGTTTCGGCGACTAAGCTTTTTCCCGACCCCGACTCGCCTACTAAGCCCCGCACTTCGCCGGCATTTAAGCGCAAATTAAATTTATCTACTGCCTTCACCAGCCCCTGTGGGGTTTCAATTTCTATGGTTAAGTTACGAATATCTAGCAGCACCATTAGTCCATCACCTCGTTAATGGCTTGCAGTAAGCCTTCGCCCACCATATTCACCACCAGTACTGATAATAAAATAGCCAAGCCGGGCAGGGCAACGGTCCACGGTGATAAGTACACCAACTCTAATGCTTCGGCGAGCATGGCGCCCCATTCTGATTTTGGCGCTTGGGCACCTAAGCCTAAAAAGCCCACCGCGCTAATATCTAAAATAGCCGAAGATAAGCCACGGGTCGTTTGGCTAATAATGGCATCGCTTAAGTTCGGTAGCACCCCGTAACGCAGTAAATGCCAACGGGTTCCTCCATCAAGGCGCAGCGCGGTGAGGTATTCTTTTTGCATTTCCTCGGACACCGCCTTATAGATGGCGCGGGTAAATTGGGGCGTTAGCGCCAAGGTAATGGCAATGAGGGTATTAAATAGTCCTGGACCTAACATGGCAACCAAGATAATCGCTAATAATAGCGAGGGGATAGAGAGTAAGGTGTCGAGTAAGTGATTAAGAATGCTGCCTTTATAGCCTTTACTCATGCCTCCAATAATGCCCAGGCTGCCGCCGACTAATAAGGCGATAGCTACTGCCACTACACCATTACCAAAGGTGAGGCGGGCACCAAAAATTAAGCGCGACAGCATATCGCGGCCCAAATCGTCGGTGCCTAAAAAAAAGTCCACATTTCCAGTATCCGACCACGAAGGCGGCATTAGTAATGCTTGGCTAAATTGTTCGTTTGCTGCATAAGGTGCCAGCCAAGGCGCTAATAGCGTCAGCAAAGACAGTAGCCCCAGCCCCCAGAGGCCAATCATGGCTAAAATATTATGGCGAAACTCCCGCCATATCAGCTCCCGAGGGGCACTGATATGAACTTCGGGATAAATATTACCCTTGGCGGGCATAAATGGCTTTCCTCTTTAGCGGGTAGATAAGCGTCGACAAAGTGTCCACTACGGCACTGGCGACAATAGTAAAGGTGGCAATCGCTAAGGTTCCGCCCTTAATAGCTGCATAATCTTGTAGCGCTATACTGGTGACCAGCCAACGGCCGAGGCCTGGCCAATCAAAAACAATTTCCGTCATAATCGCCGAGGTCAGTACCGTACCAAATTGTAGCCCTAGGGTAGGAATAGCAATCGGAAAGGCATTGCGCAGCCCATGCCGTAAGATCACGTGACTATCACTAAATCCTTTAGTCAGGGCGGCACGAATATAGTTTTGTTTTAGCACTTCTAACAAGGTATTGCGGATTTGGCGGATCACTTCGGTGGTGGGCACAATGGCCAACACTAAGGTAGGTAGCAATAAATGGCGCAGTGCATCCAAAAAGGCGGCTTGACGATAAGGACTGTCGGTTAATAGGGTATCAATAGTCATAATACCGGTGACGTGGGGCACTTCATATAACAAACTTAATTGCCCCGAGACTGGTAGCCAGCCTAAGTGTAGTGAAAAAAACATCACCACTAATAAGCCGAGCCAAAACACCGGTACTGAATAGCCGATTAAAGTGGCGCTCATTAACAGAGTATCTTGCCAGCGGCCCGCTCGTAGTGCGGCTAGGGTGCCCGCAGGAACTCCAATAATAAGGGACACCAAAAAGGCGGCCAAACATAATTCTAAGGTGGCGGGAAAATACTGGCCCAAGGCCCCTAATACTGGCAAGCCAGTGGCACTAGAGATACCAAAGTCACCTTCTAGCAATTGTTGTAAAAAAAACCAATAACCTGACCAAAACCCGCCACCATTTTGGGTAAGCAATTTAAACTCTAAGCCGTAGACGATCACGGTGAGCAACAATAACGTTGCGGCCAGTAGCGTTAAGCGGCGCAATAAATACAACAGCATATTTATTCCTTATAGGCCTGATAAAAAGCCACGCCGCCGTAAGGCAGCAGTGCTAAGCCGGTGATGTGCTGATGATAAGATAACTGGCGCTGGCTTTGGATAAGCGGGATGACCGCCATCTCTTGGTAAGCTAAGGTTTGCGCCCGCTGGTAATATTGGGCCCGCTGTGTGTGATCCTCAGTGAGGAGTGCTAAATCGAGTTGTTTATCAAACACCGGGTGGCACCAGCGACTGGCATTGGTACCCGCCGCAATAGCCTGACAGCTTAATAAATTACGTAGCATATTATCGGGGCTGGGCGTATCCGCAGACCAGCCGGTAAGCACCGCATCTTGTTCGCCAGTATCGATTCGCTCGCGCAGTACTTGTCTTTCTAGATCTACTAAGGTCACCTTGACTCCTAACTGCGCCAATCGATATTGGATAAGCTGGCCGGTTTTTAAGCTATCTGGGTTATAAGTACGGGCACTGCTGGGCAATAACAGTGTCATCTTAAAGCCGTCAGCCACTCCGGCTTGGGCGAGCAACCCCCGCGCGCGCTCCAGATCCGGCTTCGATAATAAGGCGTTGGGAGTAAATGCCCAAGATGTTGGGCTGAGCAAACCGCTGGCCACTGTGCCCACATCAAAATAGACCGCTTGTAATATATCGTCGCGGTTGAGTGCCAAGCTTAGGGCCTTGCGCACCCGAATATCATTAAAGGGGGCGTGTTCGGTATTTAAGGCCAGCACCGAGACATTACTGCTGTGCTGAGTTTCTGTTAATACCAGTTCAGGATGTTGTTTTATCACGGCCCACTGGCTGGCCGCCGGCTGGGCCATGGCATTACACTCACCAGATAACAGCTTGGCTAACCGCTTTGAGGAGGTGTGGGTAATATCAAACACCAATTGCGAAAGCCGAGGGGCGCCGCGCCAGTAACGAGAATGAGCCTGGTAACGAATAAACTCATCAGGGCGATAGAACTCTAATTTAAACGGGCCGGTGCCCACAGGCTGTTGGTCTAATAATTGCGGCGTGTCGGCGGCCAATAATTGCTCAGCGTATTCACTGGATAAAATCACCGCATATTCGGTGGTTAAATTGGTGAGAAAGTCCGCATCGGGCTGCCTTAGCACAAACTCTACTTGCCGCTCATTGAGCGCGCGTACACTTTTGACACGCTTAGCCCAATTGATGCTATTAAAAAAAGGGTACTGGCCACCGCTAATCTGATGATAAGGGTGCTGGGGGTCTAAAATACGATTAAAACTAAAGGCGACATCTTTGGCGGTTAAATAACGGCTAGGCACAAACCAAGGGGTATCATGAAAGCTGACTTGCTCGCGCAGGGTAAATTGATATTTTAAACCGTCGGCACTTTGGCGCCAGTGAGTGGCCAGTGCGGGTACTAGCTGTTGGCTATGGGGCTCAATGTTAAGTAAACGATCATACAGCTGATGAGCAGTGGCATCTAAGGTTTCTGTCGAGCGCACCAGCTGGGGATTAAAGCTTAACGGCACATCGGCAATACAATACAACAAGCTGTCGTGCTCTAATTGTGGTGGCGCTTGCTCACAGCCGGTAAGAGTTAGGCTGGCCAGTAGCCCCCAAAGCCAGAAACGCATGATTAATCCTTGTTAGCAACGCTGTCGGGGTGCAGCGTGGGATGTTTGCGAAGTAAACCCCGTAATTGATGATAACTTAATCTTAACTGCTCGGCAGCTTGCCCCTGATGATACCCAGTTTGCGCTAATGCTGCCTTAACTAACCGTGCTTCTTCTTGCTCAAGATACTGCTTTAAATCCAGCGGCGGCTCAGCCTTGGCTGGCAATGAAGGAGTGGCCATAATAGGGCGCCAGGGGGAGGCAAAGGGGTCTAAAAAAAGCTGATCCACCTGCAGTCCCGGTTGGCCGTGACGATAAACACTGCGTTCAATGGTATTTTTTAGCTCCCGTATATTGCCTGGCCAAGAGTGAGCTAGCAATTGCTGGCGCACGGCACTACTAAAGCCAGAAAATACCGGCCAGCCCAGCTCCATGCAAATTTGCACCGCAAAGTGCTCGGCTAAATAAATGACATCTTGCTCGCGAGCACGCAGCGGCGGCAAGGTGATCACATCAAAGGCCAGTCTGTCTAATAAGTCGGCCCTAAACTCACCTTGATGGGCGAGGCTGGGTAAGTCTTGGTTAGTAGCACAAACTAAACGTACATCGACGCGAATTGCTTCACTGCCACCCACGCGTTCAAACTCACCGTACTCAATGACGCGCAACAGCTTTTCTTGCACGCGAGGGCTGGTATTAGCTAGCTCATCTAAAAATAACGTGCCCTGATGGGCGCGCTCAAAACGGCCTTGATGACGCTTGCTAGCGCCGGTAAACGCTCCCGCCTCATGACCAAACAACTCACTTTCTAATAAGTTTTCTGCCAAGGTTGCGCAGTTTAAGGTAATAAAAGGCTGCTGCCAGCGCGAAGATAAGTAATGCAACCGATGGGCAATAAGCTCTTTGCCGGTGCCGCGCTCTCCTACGACTAATACTGGCTTATGTAAGGGAGCCAAGAGGGAGGCTTGCTCTATCACTGAGAGCAGGGCATTGGATTGACCGAGCAATTCATTTTGCATAGCGCGCACCAGTTTAGCTAAATTAACTAAATAATAGTTATTTTAACCATTAGTCGTCAAAGGTAAATATTAAGGTAATAGAATAAAGTCATACTATACAAAGGGTTAGCTTTTTATAAGGGTTGGCACGCTCTTTGCTTTATCTTTACTAGCGCTTAGCGATGCGTGCTGAGCTTAACTTACTGAACATGTTAGGAGCTTACCCATGAGTATATTTTCCCGTTTAGCGGATATTGTAAATGCGAACTTGAACTCTATTTTAGATAAGGCAGAAGATCCGGCTAAAATGGTGCGTTTGATTATTCAAGAGATGGAAGACGAGCTGGTCAGAGAGCGCTCTAACCTTGCCCGTTTTTTAGCCGAAAAAAAAGATTTAGTCCGTCAAACAGAGCGTCATCAGGCACATATTACCGATTGGCAGCAAAAAGCCGAGTTGGCGCTGAGTCGCGAGCGTGAAGATTTAGCCCGCGCCGCCTTACTAGAGAAAAATAAGCAAACCGAACAACTAGCCGCGCTGCAACATGAGCAAGATATCGTCACTGCCAGCATTGATAAACTGTCGGCGGCGATTAACGCCTTAGAAGCTAAACTAGTCGATGCTCGCTCGCGCCAGCAAGCCATGCAGCTACGAGAGCGCAGCGCGCAAAGTCGTATTAATGTGCAAGAGCGAGTGCGTCAGAGTGAAACCGCCTCGGCCATCGATAAGTTTGAACGCATGGAACGTAAAATCGATGAGCTGGAAGCCAAAGCGGATGTATACCAGCACGGTAGAAACCAAGATTTACAACAGTCGTTTGCCGAGCTGGCCGTGGATGATGCCATCAGTCAGGAGCTCGCTAAAATGAAAGCGAAGATGCACCAGTCTGATGAGGATAATAAATGAGTGAATTGATGTGGGCGCTCATGGCGCCGTTAAAAATATTTTTGTTGCTCGTGGTGCCCGTTTGGCTGGTGTTGCACTATCGCAGTAAGCGGCACTTCCAAGCGGGATTAAATGAGCAGGCCTT
The DNA here is from genome assembly GCA_012518835.1 of Aeromonadales bacterium. Taxonomy (GTDB): domain Bacteria; phylum Pseudomonadota; class Gammaproteobacteria; order Enterobacterales; family Aeromonadaceae; genus Oceanimonas. The sequence continues at coordinate 7,808 of JAAYRH010000092.1, forward strand.
ACAACAGCTAGAGCAAAGTCTGGCACAAGCGGAGCAGTTAACGGCTCGGGTCGACACCCTAGAGCGATTATTAGATCAGGAGGTACCAGGATGGCGTCAACCTTAATTGGTTTATACCGCGATAAAAAAAAGGGCAAACTCGGGGGCGTGTGTGCTGGGCTTGCTGACAAACTGGGAGTAGAGCCTTGGTTGGTACGGATACTGGCGGTCACTGCCTTATTATTTACCAGCTTTTTAACCTTAATTTTATATATCGCTGCATGGCTGATGTTAGAAGATAAGCCGGTTCAGATAGCGCCGGAGGCTGAGCATATTAAGGCCACTGCGTGGCAGACGGGGCTGACTCCAGATGAAGCTCTTAGTCGCTTAGAGCAACGCTTACAAGGATTAAATGGCCGAATTGCTAAAATGGAACAGTTACTGACCTCGGAAGAATTTCGAGTACGACGGGCGTTTTCTGATCTAGACAAGCCGTCTTAAGGGTTCGTGGTTGGCAATGCTAACCATAGCTCCCGGCTACCCATCCCGCTTACCTAGCGGGATGGCTCTTTTAGCCCCTCAATTGAATCTTTTCCTCTATCGATGCTACCCTTCTTTATTACGTTCACGGTTGGAATACTTCAATCTATCCCTTAATGAACCTTAAAAAGAGCATGTTATGACAATGACAGTTAATGCGAGCGAAGCCAGCTCGACTCCCTGGCTAAGACGAGCGGGGGTGCTCGTTTTTTTATTAGCCTGTTTGAGCATTTTCTCTAGTAGTCATGCTTTTGCCGAGTCTACAGATAACGAGGTGAGTTATGATGTGCTAGCGGCGGCGCTGGCCAATGATGAAGTGCGCGATAAGCTAGTAGAAGAGCTACGTACGCTTGCCGCAGACGATCCTGAAGCGGTCGCTGACTCGTCTGTTACTGAGGCTGAGCCCACGCCTACTCCGGTTAAAGCCAATCCGATCATTTTACGCTTACAACACTTTTCCCAAAACCTAAGAGCCGACTTAGTACAGGCGTGGTATTCGCTAAGGTCTTTAGGTAGCGGTGATAGCTCGCCGGTGGCGCAACTTAAGTTTTGGCAGACGGCGCTCTTTAATTTATTGATCACCATTATTGCGGTCGTCATCGGTTTTTTGCTGTTTCGTCGTCTGGCCCATCCAATATTTAAGTATCTGGATACGTGGGCAAAAAAGCAGCCGACACAAGCGCAATTAAGTGCCATTCAAAAGCAGCAAAATAAGCGTAATCGAGAACGTAAAAAGCTCGCCGATGAAGCGAAAAGAGAGCAAGAGCAGGCCGAAGCGGCCAGCGTCGCTCAAACCGAGGCGGCCAGTAGTGAGTTCGCTCACCTGCAAACGCCAACGCAAGAGAAAGGTTCGACACCACTACCTGAACACGTAACCATTAATACCCGAGAGAGCATACATAATTACGCAACTCGGTTTATGAAACTACGCAAACTGGTAGCTGTCGTGGTCGCCTTTGTGGTTGATGTATTGGTTATAGTGGCAGCCTCGCTGGTTGGGTATATGGCAATATTAGCGCTACCTAATGCCCAGGTACCTACCGCGACCTTGCTCAGCATGCACTTTTTAACCGCCTTCTTTGCCATTGAAGTGGTTAAAGCCTTAAGTCGGGGGGTATTTGCTACCCGTTACGAGCAGTTACGCCTCATTGCCATTAGTGATGAGAGTGCGGTTTATTGGAATCGTTGGGTTGCAACCATAGTGACTGCCGGTGGTTATGGGTTAATGGTCGCTGTGCCTGCCATTTATCGGGTGTTTTCACCTTCATTAGCGAATGTGCTAGGCGCGATATTAATACTGCTGGTTTATATCTATGCGGTGCGTGTGTTGTGGCGTAACCGCAAAGCAGTCAGTGAAGCTTTGTTAACTAAAGCTGAACATACCAATAATGCCTTTATGGGTACCGTGCTGCGGATGGGCGCGCGCTTATGGTTATGGGTAGCGTTGTTATATTTCACCGTGCTATTTGTAGTAACCCAAGCAGACCAGCAAAATGCCTTGGGCTTTATGGCTAATGCCAGTGCGCAAACCGTAATAGCGGTGGTGCTGGGGGGATTGTTATCCCTATTTTTAAGTAGCATGGTCACCCAGCGTATTTACTTACCGGCCCATTTAAATCAGTCCTTTCCGTTACTGGAAGTGCGGCTAAATTCTTATATTCCTGCTGGATTAAAAATATTACGCCTGTTTGTGGTGATTGGGGTCTTGCTAAGCATTTTTGATGCCTGGCAAGTACTGGACTTGCGCTCTTGGTTAAGCTCAGAGCGGGGACTGGCTATTTTAAACACCATTATTCGCGTAGGAGTCATATTAATTGTATCGGCGCTGAGCTGGACCTTCTTAGCGAGCTTAATTGAGCATCGCCTAGCCACCTCAGGTGAGCGCATGCCCACCGAGCGGGAAAAAACTTTATTGCTGCTGTTTCGCAACGCCCTTGCGATCATCATTATTACGATGACGATCCTTATTGTGTTATCCCAAGTGGGTATCGATATTGGGCCGTTGATTGCAGGTGCTGGTGTGATTGGTTTGGCGATTGGTTTTGGTGCTCAGAAGTTGGTACAAGATGTTATTACCGGCGTCTTTATCCAGTTAGAAAACGGCATGAACCAAAACGATGTGGTGGAAGTGGCAGGCTTATTTGGTGTGGTCGAAAAGCTAACCATTCGCTCGGTGGTGATACGCACCCTAGATGGTGGCTATCACTTAGTGCCGTTTTCTAGTATCGACTGTGTAGCTAACCATACTCGTGACTATGGCTACCATTATGGTGAATACTGTATTGGCTTGCGCGAGTCAGTAGACGATGCCATTAGACACTTATATTTGGCCTTTGAAGACACTAAAAAGGATCCAGAAGTGGCGAATGACATACTGGAAGATATCTCGATTCCAGGGGTGAGCTCCATTCACCGCGAAGGCTTTAATATTCGGGTGTTAATTAAAACTACCCCCGGTATGCAGTGGGCGGTACAGCGTAGCTTTAACCGCTTTGTGAAAATGCATTTTGACGCCGCGGGCATTGAGTTGCCTTACCCACAAACGGTATTGCACTTTGGTCGCGATAAAAATGGTTATGCAGCGCCGGCCGATTTGCGCATGGTAGAGCCGCTTGCAGAAGGAGCCGCTCGGCCAAGCCAAGACACCATCGTCGCCGCGCCAGGGCAAACCTTGCGTAGCTTTCCTGACGATCCACAAGCCAAGTAATCCTTAGTCAGTTAACTAACTTAGCCCTCTTCATATGAAGAGGGCTTTTTTATTGGTTATTAACAAGGAGCATAAAAAAAAGCACCTACAAAGTAGGTGCTTTTTTTAAGGTGGCGCTCCGTGCAGGATTCGAACCTGCGACCACCCGCTTAGAAGGCGGGTGCTCTATCCAACTGAGCTAACGGAGCTAAATGTGGGTTGGTATGCATCAACGGGGCAGGATATTACCCATTTGCGCGAGCAGGGTCAATGGCTTTGTCTTAACAACTGGGTATCCATATAAAAGGGAAGGTTAGTTGCTGTAAAACTAAGCGTTTTATACGAAAGAGCCAGCAGCTTGCTTACCAAAGACCAGAAAAAATGCGACAATTAGCGCAAGTTTCTAATGGTGAGAATCAACGCAGATGTCAGCTCAACTAATCGATGGAAAAGCGATTGCACAGGCGGTACGCAACCAAGTTACCGAACGCGTGTCGGATCGCACCCGTATGGGGAAACGTGCCCCTGGCTTAGCGGTACTATTAGTGGGTGCCAACCCAGCCTCTCAAGTGTATGTGGGCAGCAAGCGCCGCGCGTGTGAAGAAGTGGGCTTTATCTCTAAATCCTACGATTTAGCAAAAGACACCACTCAGCAGCAGTTGCTTGAATTAATAGATGAGTTAAACCTTGATGCCACTATCGATGGTATTTTAGTGCAGCTGCCCCTGCCACCGCATATCGACAGCACCTTAGTCATCGAGCGGATCCACCCTCATAAAGACGTTGATGGCTTTCATCCTTATAACGTCGGTCGTCTTGCCCAGCGTATTCCTACGCTGCGCCCTTGCACGCCTAAAGGCATTATTACGTTATTAGAGCGCAGCCATATCAAAACCCACGGCTTAAATGCAGTGGTGGTAGGCGCGTCTAATATAGTGGGTCGCCCCATGACCTTAGAGCTACTACTTGCTGGCTGTACTACTACTACCTGTCACCGCTTTACCGAAGATTTACAAAGCAAAGTGGAGGGGGCTGATTTATTAGTGGTAGCGGTGGGGAAACCTAACTTTATTCCAGGTGCCTGGATAAAACCCGGCGCGGTGGTAATTGATGTGGGTATTAATCGCATGGATGACGGTCGCTTAATTGGCGATGTGGAGTTTGATGTGGCCGTAGAGCGCGCGGCTTACATTACCCCAGTGCCAGGCGGGGTAGGGCCCATGACGGTAGCCTCTTTATTAGAAAACACCTTGTTGGCTTGTGAGCGTTACCACGATAACGACTAGCCTTAATTAGGAAATCTTATGCGATGGCCTGATAAAGCCACCTTATATACGGTGATATTTGGTACCGAAACCCCAGCGGGTCGTCGCTTTGATATTATTCTGATCGTCGTTATTTTACTGTCTATTTCGGTATTGTTCATCGACTCCATCGCTAGCGTGCGCGCCCATTATGGTGGTGTGCTCTACTGGCTAGAGTGGGGGTTTACAGTACTGTTCACCTTAGAATATGCAGTGCGGGTGTATTGTGCTAAAAAACGCTTAGGCTATGTCCGTAGTTTCTATGGCATCGTGGATATTCTGGCGGTGTTACCCACCTATTTAGCGGTATTGCTCCCTGGTGCTAGTTTGTTACTGATGATCCGCTTACTGCGGGTGATGCGTATTTTTCGGGTAATGAAGTTAGTGCGCTATGCCGATGAAGAACAGATATTGTGGCGCTCGCTAAAGCAAAGTCGACGGAAAATAACCGTTTTTTTTAGTAGTTTATTTATTTTGGTTACCTTATTTGGCTCGCTGCTGTATGCGGTAGAAGGACCCGAGTATGGCTTTACCAGCATTCCGGTGAGCATTTATTGGGCAGTAGTGACCATTACCACCGTTGGCTTTGGTGATATTACACCACAAACGCCATTAGGGCAGGCGATTGCGACCCTCACCATGTTACTGGGGTATGCCATTATAGCGGTGCCGACCGGCATTATTACCGCCCATTTAGGAAGAGAGATCCAGCGCCATCGGGATCAACGACGGTGTCCACAGTGCGATAAGAGTGGGCATGAAGAGGATGCAGACTTTTGTAAGTATTGTGGGGGAGAATTAGAAGAGCCCCATCCACCGACTGGGCAGTAGGGCTCCTATTGCTTAGTTAGTGCTTCTTTTAATGTCATCTGCGGCGTCATCTAACTTTTCACCGGCTTTTTCTAAGGTACCTTTCTCTTTAAGACCCAAGGCCTTCTTAGTATCATCGGCAGCTTCTTGGCTCTTTTGTTTCATGGTCTCAACAGACTCATCAATATTTTTACCTGCTTTTTCAGCAGGGCCTTTATTATCGCAGGCAGTTAAACCAAACGCGGCCACTGAAGTTAGTAATAAGGCATTAATCCACAGCTTTTTCATAGTGAGACTCCTAGTTAAGATGGCACTTATTTTATGCCTTTGCGGTCATGTTACTCTATTAGTAATAACGCACTAACCACGTTAATAACACCCTTGTGAACGACCTTGAAATAACGCATTTTTTATAAAAATCTTTTAAAATCAAAGGTTAATCCAAAGATGCGAAAGAATAAGTCGTCTCCTTAATAAGAGTGATATGACGATTACTGTCATGATAGATAATAAAAAAGCGCCTAACGGCGCTTTTTTATTTATTGAGGGTCTTGCTCTAGAGTGTCTTCCATAATCTCGTTTAACCGCTCTTCTGCTTCTTGAGAAGCGCCTTCCACTTCGCTGTCAATTTCTTCTTTTTGTTGCTCTATGACTTCGGCTTCGGGTGGGGCAGCTTCTTCCTCAACGCGGCTAATCGGTTCACTTTGGCTAGAGCCGGCCTTATTGACTTGGTCTATGTTATCGCCAATATCGCTTGCTGGCCCTTGGGGCTCACAACCCGCTAGGCCAAGTAGGGCACTGAACAGCAGGGTAGATAGCAAAACGCGCATAATAGCTCCTTTAAAGTATGACAGTATCAATCGAGAGGACCGTTAGGACCCAGAATAAAAAATAGCGCGCTAAATTATGGCGCTCTAAATAATTTTTTCAAGACGCAAAGATGGATTATAAGCTAGCTTACTCCCACTTACTTACGTCGCCAGTGAGTGCCTTCGGGCCCATCTTCTAACACAATACCTAAGGCAGTTAATTGATCCCGTGCGGCATCGGCGGCAGCCCAATCTTTTTGGGTACGAGCATCTAATCGCGCCTGCACCAGCCGCTCTATCTCCGCGGTGTCGTTATCTTCTTTACCTCGTAAAAAAGTTTCGGGATCTTGGCTTAATAAGCCCAGCACATTTCCTAACTCACGCAAGTGTGCTGCTAGCCCAGCGGCCGCCATGACATCGGACGCTTTAAGGCGATTAATCTCGCGCGCCAGATCAAATAGCACCGCATAGGCTTCGGGCGTATTAATGTCATCGTTCATGGCGGCCATAAAGCGCGCTACAAATGCCTCACCACCTTGAGCCTCCACCTTAGGTAAGCCACGTAGGGCGATATAAAAGCGCTCGAGTGCACTGTGGGCTTTATTCAAATTATCATCTGAATAGTTAAGCTGACTACGATAATGGCCCGACAGCAAGAAGTAGCGCACGGTTTCCCCATCGTAATGCTTTAATACATCACGGATGGTAAAGAAGTTGCCTAAAGATTTAGACATTTTCTCTTGATCCACCATTACCATCCCCGAATGCATCCAAATATTGACGTAGGGGGTATGATGAGCACAACAACTTTGGGCAATTTCGTTTTCATGGTGAGGAAACTGTAAATCGGCCCCGCCGCCATGAATATCAAAATGGGTTCCCAGATGCTTGCCGTTCATTGCCGAGCATTCAATATGCCAGCCGGGGCGACCGGGCCCCCAAGGGGAATCCCAACTAGGCTCATTAGGCTTAGAGGGCTTCCATAATACAAAGTCGAGGGGGTTGCGTTTGCTTTGCTCTACTTCCACACGCGCGCCCGATTGCAGCTGCTCAAGGTTTTGGCCAGAGAGCTTGCCATAATCGGCATAGCGGCTGACTTCAAATAGCACATCGCCATTATCGGCAACGTAGGCGTAGCCTTGTTCAATTAGGTTTTCAACCAGCTGGATAATCTCGGGAATATGCTCAGTGGCCTTGGGCTCTATATCAGGTCGTGCGATATTTAGCGCCATAAAGTCTTGATGCATATCGGCGGTTAAGCGCGTGGTGAGGGCATCACAGCTTTCGCCATTTTCTGCGGCGCGATGAATAATTTTGTCGTCAATATCGGTAATATTGCGCACATAGGTTAGGTCATAACCCAGATAGCGTAAGTAGCGGGTGATCACATCAAAGGCCACAAAAGTACGGCCATGGCCAATATGGCACAAATCATAAATAGTGACGCCACAGACGTACATGCCCACCTTGCCAGGGACGAGCGGAGTAAACACTTCTTTTTGTCGGGTCAGGGAATTATAGAGTTTCAGCATGTTTGGCCATCTTAATCAGGGAATAAAGCTGGGGGTATTATCCTTTAACCACTCATGGGTGCAAGCCTATCCCGTGATAGGGGTTCGCTAATGGGGTTGCTTGCGCTAAAATCATCCTCCACTCTTGGCTAATTTGGATAATGGATAACGATTATGGTGACATTACATACCAATCACGGTGATATTACGTTGCAACTGTTTGCCGACAAGGCACCAGAGACCGTGGCTAATTTTTTACAATATTGCCGTGATGGGCACTACGACAATACCTTGTTCCATCGCGTCATCGACGGCTTTATGGTGCAAGGTGGTGGGATGAGCACCGACTTTGTAGAAAAAGGCACGCGCAAGCCCATCAAAAACGAAGCAGATAATGGCTTAGAGAATAAGGTGGGAGCAGTAGCCATGGCGCGTACTATGGACCCCCATTCGGCCACCGCGCAGTTTTTTATTAATATCAACGATAATGACTTCCTTAACTTTAAAGCAGCGAACAGCCAAGGTTACGGCTATTGTGTGTTTGGTGAAGTAGTGGAAGGCATGGACGTGGTGAATGCCATTAAAGGCGTAAAAACCGGTAATCGTGGTCATCATCAAGATGTTCCCGTAGAAGATGTCGTCATTACCAGCGTGACGGTTAACGAAGCGTAATGTGCTCCGGCTCCTGTTATTGGGAGCCGGTTTTTTCTTTGTTATTTTTGAGCCTGCCCTTGACTGCTACCACCTTATTTATTTCTGACTTACATCTGAGTCTAGAGCGTCCTGACATTACTGATGCCTTTTTGCAGTTTATGCAACAAGAAGCCCCTCATGCCGATGCCTTGTATGTGCTGGGGGATTTATTTGAATTTTCTATTGGTGATGATGAGCCGAGTACGTTATACGAGCAAGTCGCCACGGCTTTTCGCACCTGTACTGAATTAGGCGTGCCGGTGTATTTTATTCATGGTAATCGAGACTTTATGGTAGGCCGTCAATTTGCTAAGCAAGGCGCCGTGCAGCTATTAGCCGAGCATACCGTGATTGATTTATACGGTGAGCGCACCTTGATCATGCACGGCGATACCTTATGTATTGATGATGCGGGTTATCAGCGTTATCGCCGAGTAACGCGTTGGCGCTGGCTGCAATGGCTGTTTTTACGGCTGCCCTTGTCTTTTAGAATGAAAATAGCTGATGGCATTCGCAGTAGTAGTGCAGACTCTAAAGAGCATAAAGTGATGCAGGTGATGGATGTAAATCAGCAAGAAGTAGAGCGCCAAATGCGCCATTATCAAGTGCGTACGTTAATTCATGGTCATACTCATCGACCGGCACTGCACGACTTTGTATTAGACGACACATCGGCACGACGGTGGGTGTTAGGAGATTGGTATACACAAGGCAGCGTGTTAGCGGTAAGCCCCCATGGAGTCAGCTTAGAAGAGCGCAGCCTACCTAAGGTTAAATCATGAAAAACACCGAACAAGGGTTAACCCGCATCATTAGTGCCTTTGGCTATTCACGACAAGGGCTAAAAGCCGCTTATTGTAATGAGGCCGCCTTTCGCCAAGAAGTGTGGCTAGCGCTCATCTTAATACCGCTGGCGCTGTGGCTAAACCTCAGTGCCATGAGCACCGTGCTCTTGATTGGTAGCGTTTTTTTGGTACTCATCGTGGAGTTAGTTAACTCAGCAATAGAAGCTATCGTAGACAGGATTGGCCCCGAATACCATGAGCTGTCGGGCCGAGCCAAAGATATTGGCTCGGCTGCGGTATTAGTGGCGCTAGTATTTATGGTGCTGACGTGGGCACTGTTATTATGGGATGTCTTTATAGATGTTTAAAGATCCTGCTCGCCTTCATCGGAGCGTTGCAAGCTAGGCTTTTTACGTTTAGGCGGCGCCATGCCATCGCTAGAGCCTAATGAGTTGGCGTGATTATGACGATCACTGCGATCTTTAGCCGCTTTAACGACTTTAGGAGCTGCTTTAGGACTTTTAACCGCGCTTTTACTAGGAGCCTGGTGGGCTGAGCGCTTTGGTTGGGTACGGGTTTTAGGCCTAAAACCTTTGAACTTTGCTTCTAAACCGGCGTAGTGGTCAAAATTAATAGAATGTTGTAAAAACGCCTCAATGCGCTTAAAGGCTTCCCAGTCTTTAGGGCCAACTAACGATAACGCGACCCCTTTAGCACCTGCGCGCCCAGTACGGCCAATACGGTGTACATATTCTTCTGCTTGTTTAGGCAAATCAAAGTTAATGACCAACGACACTTGTAATAAGTCCAGCCCTCGTGATGCCACATCGGTAGTCACTAACACTTTGTGTTGGCCGCGGCTGAAACTGTCCATAATCTTATTACGCTCGCCTTGGCTGCGTTCGCCACTTAAAGCTATGCTGCTTACGTTTTGAGCATTAAGCCAGTTGGCTAGGCGCTCGGTATCGGGACGAGTAGCAGTAAACACAATCGCCTGTTGATAAGGCTCTGTGGTTAAGATGTGCTGTAAAAGCGCTTGTTTATGATCTAGGTGATCACATAAATAAAAGCGCTGCTCAATATCACCGTGCTCGGTATGAGCCGCGCCTACCGCAATCCGTTTTGGTGCTTTAAGTAAGGTATTCGCCATGTCGTTGACCGCGGCATGTTCGAGGGTGGCGGAAAACATCAGGGTTTGGCGACGGCGGTGATCGGCGGCGTCATTAATTTGATTTAATTGCTCGGCAAACCCTAAGTCGAGCATGCGATCCGCTTCATCCATAATCAGCAGCTCTAGGCCGTTTAGTAAGATAGAGCGCGCCGTTAAATGGTTAGCTAATCGCCCTGGGGTAGCGACAATCACTTGGGGATATTTACGCAAGACTTTAATTTGCTCATTAAAGTTCTCACCGCCCAACAGCAGCGCAATATTCAAGTCGGTGCCACTGGTAAAGGTTCTTAGCTGTTCATACACCTGCTTTGCTAGCTCACGAGTGGGAGCTAAAATGAGCGCCCGTGGGTCGCGTTTATTTAACGCCTTAGTGGTGAGCAAACGGTGCAGGGCGGGCAGTAAAAAAGCTAAGGTTTTACCGGAGCCAGTTTTAGAAGACGCAATCAAGTCGTGGCCGCTCACTATGATGGGAAAAGCCTGATCTTGGATCTCGGTAGGCGTAGTTAGCCCTAAGTGATTTAATACATTAACTAAACGAGTATCTAAGCCAAGATCGGTAAACGGTTCGGGTGATAGCGTCAAAGTAGAGCTCCAGCAGTAAACAAACAAAAAAAGACAATCGCTATTATATAAGAATATTCGTCGGTTGTATTGAGGGCGAGGGTTGAGTTAGCAAAGAACAGGTTAGCCAACCCTGCGAATTTGATGACTAGCATCAAGGTTATATCGCCATGGCTTCTCGCTGTAACGGTACACTGGCACTGGCGGCGAGAGCTACTAACATCGCAATAAGCACCGCAGCACTAATAGGGCGTGGCACTTTTAGGCGATCAAAAGGCAGCAGTAAGGGATCGAGAGAGTAGCTAATAAATACCGCTACGATTAACGGCAATAAGACGGCTTGAGCCCAACTAATAAAGAAGATGCTGGCTAAGGTAGCCAAGATCAGCAGCGAAGCGGTACGCGTATTAATAGCCATCAAGAAAGAAGACGGTGTCATAAGCATTGGGTCCAAAGTATAAGTAGCGTAAGCTTACCCGCAATTTGGCTGCAATAGGGGGTTATTCCTTTGTTTCAGACAAGCGCTGACGTGATACTAGGCACTCAGAATAAAGCAGTTTACGGTTCTCTTGGTAAGCCGAGTCTTGATATAATAGGCATTATCAATATAACCAACACGCGCAGTTGCTAGCCGCGGCTGCTTAGCGAATGACCTTTTTAACTAGAAGTTAGGTGTAGCATGTGTGAATCGGTATTTAGAACAGTAACATCCTCGCAAGTGATCCTTAAAGAACTCATGGTACCGGCGTACGCCAACTTTGGCGGTAAGGTACATGGTGGGGTTATTTTATCGTTAATGGATAAAATTGCGTACACCTGCGCCGCTTCACATGCTAAAGGCTACTGCGTAACGGCTTCGGTAGATTCAGTAGATTTTATGAACCCAGTAGAAGTAGGTGAATTATTAACCTTATATGCTTCGGTGAACTATGTGGGCACCAGCTCGATGGAAGTCGGTATTAAAGTGGTGTCAGAAGATTTTAAGTTAGGGTTAGTTAAACACACCAACACTTCGTATTTTACGATGGTGGCGTTAGACGAAGAAACACGGGCACCGGTTAAAGTGGCGGGTTTACAGTTAGAAAATGAAGAAGAAATTCGCCGGTTTGTGATGGGCAAATTACGTAAGAAATTGCGTCGTGGCCATCAGCAGGACATAATCGACTTAGGTAAAAAATTAGACTTAGAACATACGCTTGGTGAGCTAGAAGGCGAAAATTGCTTGCTACCTCCTGAGCTAGTGTTGCCTTATTAAAGTAGGATGACTTTGCCGTTACCTCCCGATTTAAACTGGCCAATTATTGTTCATTGCGGCGAATCATACTATGATTGGGCCGCCGAGCAGGAGCAAGTCGATCATCATAACCTAGTGGCAGGCGATCAATTAATTGATAGCCACGGCCACCTTTACCAGCTGCACGTCAGTCCTACCGGAGGTTATGAATGGCGAACGGCCAGTGCGTCGGTTTCGCTTGCATCGCTCAATGATTCTTTAAAAGAATATGCAGCCAGCTTAGGTATTTGCTGTGTAGCTAAATTAACCGTGACGACCATCGACGAGGCGATTGCCTTAGTCGCTTGGCTGGATGAACAATAATGAACCAGAGGTGTATCTTGTGAACTTGACTGTAAAGCGACTGGGCTGGTTGCCCTTGCTGTTGTTAATGCAATCGTGTGGTAGCCCCACCGCGGTGCAAGCCGCGCCCAGTACGCCTACCGTGGTAAGCATGCAAGAAGGTAGAGCTTCTTATTACGGTGGCCGCTTCCATGGCCGCACCACCGCCAACGGGGAATCTTTTAATAAAAATGCTCTTACTGCCGCTCATCCCAGCCTGCCTTTTGGCAGTAAAGTAAGGGTAACTAACCTTAATAATAAAAAGTCGGTGATCGTGCGCATTAATGACCGCGGCCCTTACGCTAAAGGGCGCATTATCGACTTATCAGAGCAGGCCGCGCGTGGCATCAATATGATCCAATCAGGTGTGGTGAGGGTACAGGTAGAGCGCTTGGAATAACCAGACTCGTTAACTGGCGATAGCTCACTGGCTTTGGCCAGTTGTTGCACAAGAGGTACTCACCCAAACGATTTTTGGCAGGCGGTGGCGCCGTTCAACGGCCATATGTTTTAAATACACCGCTTGCATTGCGCCTGGGCGCGAGTTTTTTATCAATTTTAGTCGAAAAAAACCGGCCTTCAGGTCGAGGATGTAAGACGTAACACTAATTAGGTCTGTTTTGCCGCTCAACATAGTTAGCAAGAGTGTCAAGTGAAGCGCCTCCGCAAGAGCCAGCGAAGTAGCTGGAAGACCAAAGAGCACCCTTCCATAAATATTGATGAATAGCGGGACACTCCTTTCGTAAAAGTCGTGAACTAACGCCCTTTAAAGAGTTAATTAGCTTGCTAAGTTGAACTTTCGGAGGGTATTCAATTAATAAATGAACATGCTCTTCCTCCCCGTTAAACTCGGTCAGCTCAACCTCAAAATCGTCACACACCGCTCTTAGTATTGCCTCTAACCTCTCCAAAATAGCGCCATTAAACACGTTTGCCCGGTATTTTGTGACAAACACTAGGTGCGCATGTAATGCGCTTATGCAGTGCCTGCCTTTTCTGACAGAAACTTCCTCACCCATAAAATAGACCAACGATTGTTTGCTAATATTAAGCTTGTAGAGTAAGTAAAAAGTGAGGGGGCCAAGTGAAGCTAATCGCTTACCAATACAGGTTCTACCCAAACAAAGAGCAAGCCACCTTGTTAGCTCAGACGTTTGGTTGTGTCCGTTTTGCGTATAACTCTGCCCTTGGCTTCTCCAAAGAGCAGTACGAGTTAGGTAATAAAACCAATTATAACGATTGGAGCAAAAGCCTAACTTTGATGAAGAAAAACCCCGATTACGCTTGGTTAAAAGACGTATCGAGTGTGCCACTGCAACAAGCCTTAAAGCATTTAGATAAAGGATTTAAAGCCTTCTTTAAGTCTGGCTTTGGGTACCCTAAGTTTAAAAATAAATACGCAAGGCAATCCGCGAGCTACATGAGCAATGCCTTCAAGTGGGATGCGGAAAATAAAACGCTTGTTTTAGCTAAAATGAAACAACCGTTTAAAATAAGATGGTCACGATCATTTTCTGGCACTCCCAGCTCTCTCACCATTTCAAAGAATAAAGCAGGTCAGTATTTTGTTTCTATTTTAGTAAAAGAAGAAGTTCAAAAACTCCCCATTGCAAGTAAAACTATTGGGGTGGATGTGGGGATTGCTGATTTAGCGGTGT
>JAAYRH010000093.1 GCA_012518835.1 Aeromonadales bacterium
AGCGAAGGTGCTTTAGATGAGGCAGCTATTATGCAGCAAATTGAAATGCTGCTAGAGATTGCGGCTAAACATGGGGTGGAATATGACGGTTGGGGCACCTATTTCGAAGACTAACCCAAACTCTGCCAGCAGTTATACGGGGAGTATGGCTATGTATGAACACCCCTACGATCCCTATGTGCTGTTATGGGACGAGTATAAATATCGTCACGATCATATTTGGCAAAAGCTATTTCAGATCACCATTGCCGTGGTGCTACTTGGTGCAGTGCCTTATCTTAAGCCAGAAATTACCCAAGTTTTACAAAGCTGGATTTTAATAGCGCCTTTATTAGGCAGCATGCTAGCGCTGATCACTTTGGTGCTGATGCATTTTGAGCTGACATTATTTGCTAAGATTGCCTCGGCGCACCGGGCGCACCAAGAAGAGCAAGGGATGATTGTTCACAGTCGTCATAATTATTTTCGCTACTTGGTTATGACCTATGTGAGCTTTTTATTAGTGGTCAGTCTTGCTAATGTAGCGGTGGTACGGCTGTTATGGTTATAGATTAGCCTTTGAGTGTGGCGTCAGCCTTAGTCACATTGAGTCCTTAAATGAGTGTTATTCGCCAGAGCAGCGTATAAACTGGTACTGTACTAATCATTCACCAACAGTTGAGGCAATCAGATATGACAACTAGCAAAAAAATAATGACAGTGGGTGCGACAGCAATACTCCTGCTTGGACTGTCTGCTTGTGGCAACATGTCAGAGCGCGACCGTAATACCGCGATTGGCGCCGGTGCCGGTGGCGTAGCTGGTTCAGTGCTTACCGGTGGTAGCACTGCAGGTACCGTAGGCGGCGCCGTGGTAGGTGGTGTTATTGGTAACCAAGTGAAGAAAAATAGATAATATTTTATGTTAGCAATAAAAAAAAGAGGCTGTGATAGCCTCTTTTTTATTGCTTGCTAATTAATTATAAGTCGGCAAGTTGGGCCGCTTGCTGGTGCAAGTGAGCCTGCGTTGCTTGGTATTCAGCTAGCTTTTCTTGTTCTTTTTCTACGACAGCCGCGGGCGCTTTGGCGACAAAGCCGGCGTTGTTTAGCTTGCCTTCGATGCGTTTAATTTCTCCGGCGACTTTATCAAGCTCCTTGCTGATCCGCGCGAGCTCAGCTTCTTTATCGATTAAGCCCGCCATCGGTAGCAGCAGCTCAGTTTCGCCAATCAGTTGCTTACTCGAAGTGGGTGCTTCATCTGTTTCACTCAGTAACGTAATGGCATCGAGCTTCGCCATCGCCTTAATAAAGGCCTCGTTTTCTGTTGCCCGACGGGCATCATCACCCGCCGGGCGAAGCAACACCGATAGCGCCTTGCTAGGGGCGATATTCATCTCGGTACGCAAGTGGCGCATCGACATAATAAAGCGTTTTACCCACTCGAGATCTGTCATCGCAATAGCATCTTGTTGCGTGTCATCGACTTCGGGATAAGCGGCCAGCATAATGCTCTCGCCCGCGCGATTGGCTAAGGGCGCAACTCGCTGCCAAATTTCTTCTGTCATATAAGGCATGATGGGGTGAGCTAAGCGCAATAGCGTTTCTAGCACTTCAATGAGTGTTTTACGGGTGGCACGCTGCTCGGCTGCTGAGCCATGCCAGAGGACCGGCTTGGTGAGCTCTAAATACCAGTCACAAAACTGGTTCCAGATAAACTCATATAAGGCATTAGCCGCACGGTCAAAGCGATAGTTATCTAACCCGTGACGTACCTCTTTGATGGTTTCTTGTAGCTGAGCTTTAATCCAGCGATCCGCTAATGAAAACTTCAGCTCACCGCCAGTCATGCCGCAGTCTTGGTCTTCGGTATTCATTAATACGTAGCGAGAGGCATTCCAAAGCTTATTACAGAAGTTACGATAGCCATCTAAGCGACGCATATCCCAGTTGATATCGCGGCCGGTTGAAGCCATAGCAGCTAAGGTAAAACGCAGTGCATCGGTGCCGTGAGCTTCAATACCGTCGACAAACGTCTTGCGGGTATCTTTTTCTATCTTAGCCGCCAACTGCGGCTGCATCATATTACCGGTGCGTTTTTCTACTAGGCTTTCCAGATCGATACCATCAATCATATCTAACGGATCGAGAGCGTTACCTTTAGATTTTGACATTTTATCGCCGTTTTCATCACGAATAAGGCCCGTGACATAAACGGTTTTAAAAGGAACTTGCGGTTTGCCCTGCTCATCTTTAAGAAAGTGCATGGTCATCATGATCATGCGCGCGACCCAGAAGAAAATAATATCAAAGCCGGTCACTAATACATTAGAGGGGTGAAAAGTGGCTAAGTCAGGGGTTTTTTCAGGCCAACCTAGGGTAGAAAAAGTCCACAGTGCCGAGCTAAACCACGTATCTAAGACATCTTCATCTTGGGTTAAGCTTACTTTCTCGCCCAGCTGATAGGTGGCACGCACTTCGGCTTCGTCGCGGCCTACATAGACCTGACCGGTTTCGTCATACCAAGCAGGAATACGATGTCCCCACCACAGCTGGCGTGAGATACACCAATCTTGAACATCGCGCATCCAAGAGAAGTACATGTTTTCATATTGCTTAGGGACAAATTCGATCTCGCCGTCTTCTACGGCTTTGGTGGCCACTGCTGCTAAGGGCGCAGCACGCACATACCACTGATCGGTTAACAGCGGCTCAATAACCACGCCACCACGGTCGCCGTAGGGCAGGGTTAACTCGTGATCCTTAACGCTGTCTAATAAGCCCAGCTGGTCTAGCTCAGCGACGATAGCCTGACGTGCAACATAGCGGTCTTGCCCCTGAAACTGAGCGGGTAGGGCGGGATCATAAATATCGCTAGGCTCACCTTTAGTGGTAAACACTTCTGCACACTCGCGGATCTCGGCGTTTAAGGTCAGCACGTTGATTAGAGGCAAGGCATGGCGCTTACCTACTTCAGCATCATTAAAGTCATGAGCCGGAGTTATTTTTACGCACCCAGTGCCTTTTTCCATATCTGCGTGCTCGTCGCCAATAATTGGAATGCGGCGGCCCACTAACGGTAGCTCAATAAATTGACCAATAAGATTTTTATAGCGCGGATCGGCGGGGTTAACCGCTACTGCCGTATCACCTAACATGGTCTCAGGGCGAGTAGTGGCCACTACTAAATAGTCTTTACCCTCGGCGGTAGTCACGCCATCGGCCAGTGGATAACGAAAGTGCCACATGTGGCCTTGTTCGGTGCGGTTTTCTACTTCCAGATCAGAGATAGCGGTATGCAGCTTAGGGTCCCAGTTCACTAAGCGTTTGCCGCGATAGATAAGATCCTCTTGATACAGCTGAACGAATACTTCTTTAACTGCATTCGACAAGCCTTCATCCATGGTAAAGCGCTCACGTTCCCAGTCTACCGAGGCACCGAGGCGGCGTAGCTGTTGAGTAATAGTGCCACCGGACTCTTCTTTCCATTCCCAGATCTTATCGATAAAAGCATCACGACCATAATCGTGGCGAGTTTTACCTTCTTCGGCGGCAATTTTACGCTCGACCACCATCTGGGTCGCGATACCGGCGTGATCGGTACCCACCTGCCATAAGGTATTTTTGCCTTGCATGCGCTGATAGCGAATTAAGGTGTCCATAATGGTGTCTTGAAAGGCATGGCCCATATGCAAGCTACCCGTCACGTTGGGCGGCGGTATCATGATGCTATAAGGGTCTTTGCTGGTATCGCCATGGGGCTTAAAGTAGCCCTTAGCTTCCCATTGCTGGTACATAGCCGCTTCAATAGCGCTGGGATTAAAGGTTTTTTCCATGATGGTTATTCGTCTTGTAGAAGGGATGGTGCAGGCGCGGTGCTAAGAGCCACACCCGCCTGACGATATATTTTAAAACGCTCGCGCGCTTGTTGTTTGCCGGCGTCATCGGCTGGCACAAAATCAATCACTTGGTTAAAGCGCCCAGCAAACGCTGGGGCTTGGGCTGCAAGATTAATTAATATCGGTCGCTTTTGCTGTGGACTTTGCCAACTAATTATCACCGGTGAGCCCTGACGAGGGCCTTCACCGAGCAAATTATGAGCGACAAAGCTGTCGGCGGGCTGTTGCCATAACTGTTCATCCAAGGCTTCGGCTTGTGTCTGATCTTGGGTGTAAATAAACACTCCCTGACCTTGTCGATAGTAGTCCGTAGTTAGCTGACATACTAACTGCTCAAGAAAGCCGGGTTTGTCGGTTGCTGGCAATAAATAAAAACAGCCCTGACTCATGACTATTCTTCCACGTTATTAATGCCGGCCCGATTCAGTAAAAACTGGGTCAACAAAGGAACGGGACGACCAGTGGCGCCTTTATCTTTACCACTATTCCAAGCAGTACCGGCCACATCGAGGTGCGCCCAATTGTACTTTTTGGTAAAGCGGCTTAAGAAACAGGCGGCGGTAATAGTACCGGCGGCGCGGCCACCGATATTAGCGATATCGGCAAATGGACTTTCTAGTTGCTCCTGATATTCATCTGACATCGGCAGACGCCAAGCTTTATCACCCGCTTGCTCTGAGGCGTTAAGTAATTCATGAGCCAGTGGATTGTGATTTGCTAACAAGCCCGAGGTTTGATGGCCTAAAGCAATAATGCAGGCGCCAGTTAGCGTGGCCACATCGACCACTGTTTCTGGCTCAAAGCGCTCCACAAAAGTGAGGGCGTCGCACAGTACTAAACGACCTTCGGCATCGGTATTTAGCACTTCGATAGTTTGGCCTGACATACTGGTAAGAATATCGCCAGGGCGATAAGCATTACCGTCGGGCATATTTTCACAACCTGCTAAAATAGCGACCACGTTAATGGGTAGCTGTAGCTCAGCTAAGGCTTGCATAGTGCCTAATACCGCCGCCGCGCCGCCCATGTCGTATTTCATTTCATCCATTTCGGCAGCAGGTTTAAGTGAAATGCCACCAGTGTCAAAAGTCAGCCCTTTGCCTACTAAGGCAATGGGGCGCGCTTCTGGATCCGGATGACCTTTATATTCAATCACCGACATCATAGCTTCATTATGGGAGCCACGAGCTACTGCTAGGTAGGAGTTCATGCCTAGCTCGGCCATTTCTTCTTCGCCAATTACTCGAGTGGTAATGTTGTCCCACGCATCCGCTAGCTGGCGGGCTTGAGAAGCCAAATAGGCAGGATTACAGACGTTAGGTGGCATATTGGCCACATCACGACAGACCTTAACGCCTTTGGCGACTGCTAAGCCGTGAGCAATGGCGCGTTCACCAATAGGTAGTTCACGGCGGGTCGGCACGTTAAAGACCATTTTGCGCAACGGACGACGATGCTCAGACTTAGTGGTTTTAAATTGCTCAAAGGTATAAAGGCTAGCTTCGGTGGTTTCTACCGCTTGGCGAACTTTCCAATAGCTATCTTGGCCTTTAACATGTAACTCCGTTAAAAAGCACACCGCTTCCATGGAGCCGGTATCGTTAAGGGTGCTAATGGTTTTGCGAATAATTTGCTTATACTGGCGCTCGTCTAGCTCACGCTCTTTACCACAGCCCACTAATAGTACACGCTCGCTTAATACGCCGGGTACTTGGTGAAGTAATAAGGTTTGGCCGACTTTACCTTCTAAGTCGCCACGGCGTAGTAAAGAGCTCAGGTAACCATCGCTAATTTTATCTAGCTGTTCGGCCACGGGAGACAGGCGACGAGGTTCAAATACGCCAACGACGATACAGGCGCTACGTTGTTTCTCGGGGCTACCACTTTTAACACTGAACTCCATGAATTCTCCTAGAGCTTGAAGACAATGAGCGCCAGATCAACGATAATGCTGATCGACGCTAAAAGATGCTGATTTTCGAACGCAAAATGTGCGAAAATCGTAATTTTACGCTTATTCTTAAGCGTTTCCATTAAAAAGACAAGTTTACACTGGGATTGACGGTGATTGCATTTCGCTATTTGTTTTGGGAAACCCTAAAAACACAGTTGGCTGTGTTATTTGTACTATTGCTGATCTTTGTCAGTCAGAACTTCATTGAAGTGCTGGCAGGCGCAGCGGACGGTACTATTCCTTCTGGTTTAGTCGGGCGCTTGTTGCTCCTCAATATGCCAGATATGACCACTCTTATGTTACCTATCAGTCTATTTTTAGGCGTGCTATTTGCTCATGGTCGCTTGTATGCCGACAGCGAAATGGTAGTGATGCGCGCTGTGGGTATTGGACCGGGTACGGTAATGAAAGTCACTCTGGTACTGGCACTTTTTTGGACGGTCCTAGCGTTAGCGAACTCACTGCTCCTCAACCCCTGGTCTAAAGCGCAAGTATACCAGATAAGAGAGCAGGTTAAGGCAGATCCTGGCTTTGCTCTCTTACGCCAAGCCCGTTTTATGAGCTTAGATGGTGGCCGAATCGTCGCCTATGTGGAAGCGCTGGATCCAGCTGATAAAGGGAGCCAGTTAAATCGTTTGTTTGTTGTGCAACAAGGCCAGCAAGAACAGGCGCCCAGTGTGGTGGTTTCTGACAGTGGTCGTTTACATGAGCGCGATGGCGGGCAATGGCTGACCTTAAATGAAGGGCACCGATACAGCGGTACTCCCGGCAGTCGGCAGTTTGATGTGGCGGACTTTGACGAATACAGCGCTTTTATTCGTGCCACTCAAGTGGGTGAAGTAGAACGTAAAGAAGCCGCCAGAGAAAGTAAAACCTTATGGCAATCCACCGAGCTTGCAGACAAAGTAGAGCTGCAATGGCGGG
>JAAYRH010000094.1 GCA_012518835.1 Aeromonadales bacterium
CACGATAACGCGCTCGGGCCAAAAAGCCGCAGCCAAAGTAGAGATACCTTCCGTTAGCTTAGCAACAAAAAACTCACGAGGGCTATCATAACCGGCGGTGATTTCATCAATTTGCTGCTTTAGCTTAGGACTTTCGCTGTCGTAGTTCAGTAGTGCCTTAGGGTGCACGCCAATCATACGGTTAATAATAAACTCAAGGCGCGCCAGTCCCACACCGGCATTCGGTAACTGGGCGAAATCAAAGGCGCGATCGGGGTTGCCCACGTTCATCATGACTTTAACAGGCGAGGCAGGCATATCGCCTACATTTGAGGTGCTGATATCAAAGTTAAGCAGTCCTTGATAAACAAAACCGGTATCGCCTTCGGCACAAGATACTGTGACTTCTTGGCCTTCAACGATACGGGCAGTGGCATCACCACACCCTACTACCGCAGGAATTCCTAACTCACGGGCAATAATGGCCGCATGACAGGTTCGACCGCCGCGGTTGGTCACAATAGCCGATGCCCGCTTCATGATGGGCTCCCAGTCGGGATCCGTCATGTCAGTCACTAAGACGTCGCCTACCTGAACTTCATCCATTTGCTCCAGTGAGCTAATCACTTTCGCTTTACCGGCGCCAATTTTTTGTCCAATAGCGCGCCCTTCTACTATTACTTCACTTTGCTCACTTAAGGCAAAGCGCTCTAAGGTATTACCATCTTGGCGACTGCGCACCGTTTCAGGACGCGCTTGTACAATATAAAGCTGACCATCAAGACCGTCTTTTGCCCACTCGATATCCATGGGGCGACCATAGTGTTGCTCAATAATCACTGCTTGCTTAGCCAGCTCCATCACTTCATCGTTAGTCAATGAGAAACTGTTACGCTCTTCTTTACTGGTTTCTTTTATATCAACTTGCTTACCTAGGCCAACGCCATCGGCATACACCATTTTTTGCAGCTTAGAACCCAGCGTTTTACGTACCACTGCAGGACGACCGGCGGCTAAGGTTGGCTTATGAACATAGAATTCATCGGGGTTAACCGCACCTTGTACCACCATTTCACCCAAACCAGTAGACGAAGTGATAAAGACCACCTGATCAAAGCCCGATTCGGTATCTAAGGTAAACATGACCCCCGAAGCGGCAATATCAGAGCGCACCATGCGCTGCACACCCGCGGATAAAGCGACGCCTTTATGCTCATACCCTTGGTGCACTCGATAGGAAATAGCACGGTCGTTAAACAAAGAGGCAAATACGTGCTTAATAGACTCCATAACGGCATCTAAACCGCGCACGTTTAAGAAGGTTTCTTGCTGGCCCGCAAAAGAGGCATCCGGCATATCTTCTGCCGTCGCTGATGAACGCACCGCAAAGGAGGCTTGCTCCCCCCCATCACCTGCCAGTGTGGCATAAGCGGTAGCAATCGCTTGCTCAAGCGCTGGCTGAAATGGCGTCTCTACTATCCATTGGCGAATAGTTTGCCCCGCCGCTCCTAACGCTGGAATGTTATCGACATCTAAGCTATCCAATAAGTCATGGATTTTTGCGTTAAGCCCGCTTTGCTCCAAAAACTCGTTAAAAGCGAAGGATGTGGTGGCGAAACCGCCGGGCACGGATACACCAGCACCCGCTAATTGGCTGATCATTTCGCCTAAAGAGGCATTTTTGCCGCCGACTCGATCTACATCTTGCATCCCGAGTTGTTCGTACCAAATCACATATTCTTGCACTGCCACGTCTCCAACAAAAGTATTCTTGAGGGTTGTGTCTCTTGCACGACCAATATTCGCTTTCACGTCTTGTTTTTATGTTACGACTGTAAATAGGCTTAAGTATTATATGATTCTACATGAGCGCTAAAAAGCAGGTAAACCATTAACCTATTTAATACCTAAAAGTGAGATCTGGAGACACTATGCATACAGTTTTTTACGTTTCTGATGGGACAGCGATCACAGCTGAAGTATTTGGTCATGCGGTACTTAGTCAATTTCCGCTGCCTTTTGAGCATGTGACGATGCCGTTCGTGGGTGATGAAGCTAAAGCGAATAGCATTAAAGAGCGAATTAATGACAGCTATCGACAAAGCGGTAAGCAACCTATTGTGTTTCACACCATAGTGGATACAAAATTAAGGGAGATTATCACCAGTAGTGATGCAAAATGTTACGATTTTCTTAACACTTTCGTTTCACCCATCGAACAGCAGTTGGGGGTCAAAGCCGATCCCCGTACTCATCGCACCCACGGCATGGACAATCGAAAACATTATGATGCCCGTATCGATGCCGTGAACTATGCGCTTGAAAATGACGATGGTGTCACCACCAAAGAATATGACGAAGCAGACATTATCTTGGTAGGGGTATCGCGCTGTGGCAAAACTCCCACTAGCTTATATTTAGCCTTACAGTTTGGCATTCGCGTCGCTAACTACCCTTTCATTGATCAAGACATGGAACAAATGCGTTTGCCCACCGCCCTTAAAGCCAATAGACATAAGCTTTTTGGCTTAACTATTGATCCCAATCGCTTACAAGAAATCCGTGAACGCCGTCGTGCCGGTAGCCGCTATGCCGCCCCAGAGCAATGTCAATATGAGCTCGAACAAGTGGAACGACTGTTTCGCATGGAAGCGATCCCCTTTATTGATACTACCTTTCACTCCGTCGAAGAGATTTCGGTAAAAATCCTTGAGCGTACCGGTATTCCGCGTCGCATTTTTTAATTTAGCACAAGACACTTAAATTACTTATGGGATCAGCCCCAAAGCATTGCATACAAAAACAAACAAAACGTTGACTCACTTGTTACAAGAATGTATACATTACACCTAGTGTTTAACTTGGCAGTCGAACACGCTCGTTAGTAACAGCATAAAGTGGATCATCAGAGTAATTAGTTGAACTCTTTTGCATCTACTTTAGGCTGCTACCACCGTACTTAGTCGGCTCGTTCACCAGGCTTTCTTGGGTAACGTCACTTTATGATAGTTACCCCGTTCTCGCATATAGGAATAGTGAGAGCTGAAAGCTAAAACTCACTTGAGCAACACTCAGGGACTTATTCGCAATGCAACATAGTCAAAGCAAGTCAATATTCGATTTTTACGGCAGGCCAAGTTTTGGCAAAGCACTGCCGCTATCACTGCAGCACATCTTAGCCATGATCATGGGTGCCGTTACGCCACCGCTTATCTTAGGTAATTATCTAGGATTAAGTGGTGCTGACGGTGCATTACTGATCCAGGTAGCGCTGTTATTCTCAGGCCTATCAACCTTGTTACAGCTTTACCCTGTTGGAAAGGCGGGCTCACTCATGCCCACCATCTTCGGTGTAGGCTTTGCTTACTTACCTACTTTGATGTCTGTTGCGACCATGGGTAAGAATAATGAGATGGCTCCTAATGACATCGTCGGCATGATCATGGGCGCACAAATCATTGGTGGTATCGCCATGATTATTGTGGGTTTAGTTATCAAACATATCCGTCATCTGTTCCCACCAGTAGTCGCCGGTACCGTAGTATTGGTCATTGGTTTATCTTTATATCACGTAGCCATTAACTACATGGCCGGTGGTGTGGGTAGTGAAGGTTACGGTAGTGGCAACAACTGGTTAGTGGCTGGTTTAACGCTGTTAGTGGTACTGGTTTGCTCGCAGTTTGGTAAAGGCTACTTCCGCTTGGCTGCCATCATTATCGGTATCTTGGCCGGTTATGCATTAGCTTACTTCTTCGGTATGGTTTCATTCGAGAAAATTGGCGATGCGAGCTGGGCTATGCTGCCAATGCCCTATACTACTTTCGGTCTGAGCTTCCCTATCGAAGCCATCATTCCGATGGTGATTATCTGTATTGTTAACTCAGTACAAACCATTGGTGACTTGTCTGCAACGGCAGTTGGCGGTATGAACCGTGAGCTGGAAGACAAAGAAATGGAAGGTGGTTTAGTTGGTAACGGTATCACTACCTTAATCGGTTCATTCTTTGGTTCACTGCCTACTTCTTCGTTCAGCCAGAACGTAGGTATTGTTGCTATGACTAAAGTTATCAGCCGTACCGTACTGGCAATTGCTGCTATCTTTATGGTTCTGGCCGGTTTACTGCCTAAGTTCTCTGCCATTATGTTGACCATCCCCGCTCCCGTTATCGGCGGTGCGACCATTATCGTCTTCGGTATGATCACCATGACCGGTATCCAGTTGCTGGTTAAAGACGAGATGTCTTCACGTAACGTGACCATTGCTGCTCTGTCTGTTGCCTTGGCCATGGGTGTAGCTGCTGCACCTAACGCTGTTGCTGCATTGCCAGACAGCCTGAAGTCACTGACTAACCCTGTCATCATCGCAGCCTTAACGTCCTTTATCTTGAACATGATTTTGCCTAAGAAGTCATTACAAGACGAAGCAAACGACCGCGCAGAAATTGAGCGCCAAATGAACGGCGACGATAACGCACAAGCACCAATTCAAAAAAAAGTAGAAGCGAATAGCTAATCCACTTTGTTTGATACATACACATTAAGCCGGTCATTGACCGGCTTTTTTTATGTTTCTTATTAACTATGAAATAGAGGTGCAGACAGTTTCTTGATTGCGACCACAAGCCTTATCATCAAAGGGCCGCTTTCAGCAATAATAGGGAACTAGTAGCATAGCAATAAGACAAGTAGCCTGCCTTGGAGCGATTTTTAGCAATTTATGGCCATGAGGTTGTTCAGAGAATGCAACTAGAGAGAGGCTGATTTTCTTGTTTAGATGCGCTAGAATTTAACAACTGTACTTTATTTTAATTACTTTCGTGAGCAATAAGGAATACATAATGACTCAGAAAACCTGGAGTGTGTACCTGTCGGGTGAAATCCACAGCGACTGGCGTGAGCGTATTATCGAAGGGACTAAAGCTAAAGGTTTAGCCGTTACCTTTACTTCTGCGGTAACCGATCACGATGCAAGTGATATGGTGGGTGTGAATATTCTGGGTAGCGAAGAAGATAACTTTTGGCGCGACCGTAAAGCATCGGGTATTAACAGCATTCGTACTTCTACCCATATTAAAGGTGCCGACTTAGTGGTGGTACGCTTTGGACCTAACTACAAGCAGTGGAATGCCGCCTTTGATGCCGGCTTTGCTGTGGCTTCAGGTAAGCCCATAGTTACACTGCACGATGCCGAGCACGACCATGCCTTAAAGGAAGTGGACGAAGCGGCTAAAGCAACCTGTCGTAACCCAGAGCAAGTAGTAGAAATTCTTTCCTACTTATTATCATAAGCTGATGCAGTATGGTCAGTAGATAAAAAAATCCCCCGCAGTGCAGGGGATTTTTATTAAGAGGAAAAATAACTTACAGTTTTTCTAG
>JAAYRH010000095.1 GCA_012518835.1 Aeromonadales bacterium
AGTATTGAGTCAGAGTGTGCGTATCACCTAATGAGTCATAAATGGTCATCGAGGTAGAAGAGGTATAAGTTGCGGAGTCAGTGGGATCAAAATCACCTTCATCTAGCGCATCAGCTTTAGATGGCAAGTTAATACCTACTCGCACATTGTCCGTTTCTTTCGGCATTCCCGCTTTGTCAGGGATCTTTAGCGCTTTGGTACTGTTTAACCCTAGGCCTGCAGGAGTGCCATCTTTATTAGCCTCGTAAGTTTGTAAGTAATCGCCTTGTGAGTTCACGATATAGCCATCGTCATTTAAGCGAAAGGCGCCGGCTCGGGTAAAAGTGCGGTCTAAAGAGTCGCGCTCATTGGACATCACAAAAAAGCCACTGCCATTGATCGCCATATCGAGGGAGTTATCGGTAAACTGAAACGCGCCTTGGTGAAACTGCTGGGCCACGGCGGCGGTTTTTACGCCACTGCCCGATTGCGTCTTAGTGTTAGCAAAAATAGAATTGGCATACACATCAGCAAATTCGGCCCGCGACTCTTTAAAACCAATGGTGTTCACGTTAGCAATGTTATTGGCGGTGACGTCCAAATCTTTTTGGGCCGCGTTAACGCCGCTTAAGGCAATATTAAATGACATGACTTTGCTCCTTTGCCGCGTTACGGCCAGCTATTTCCAGTACTTGGTTCAAGGGAATACCGCCCAAACCGTTAAGATTAACTAAAGTAGGACTACTATTACTACCGAGTGTGACGCTGTTGACCTTGCCAAAGGTTAAGGCGTTTAAGTCTTCACGAGCATCATTAATGCGCCCGCTTACTTTAACTTTATAGCGCCCGGTGGGTGCCGGTTCGCCTTGCTCATTCAGCCCATCCCAGCTAAACGGGACGTTACCGCGCTGCGGCCCTTCTAAGGCCATAGAGCGTATTAATTCACCTTTTTCATTTTCAATACGAACAATCACATTATCGGCGCCTTCACCGGCGACCACTACGCCATCTACGGTGCCATCTTGATCCCAATAAGCGACTTCACTGGGCAGTAGCACATTCTGCCCTACTAGGCTAGATGCTTGCAGCGCCTGACTTGAGGTCATGACCTCACTTAAGTCTGCTAGCTTTTCACTCATTTTATTAATGCCGTCGGCAGAGGTAAAAGCGGTCATTTGCGCAATCATGTCGGAGTTATCAGCAGGATCAAAAGGATCTTGATAAGCCAATTGTTGGGTCATTAGCGCAAAGAAATCTTCTTGACCGAGCTCGGCTCTGCTGGGATCTTTAGCCTTGTCAGCGGGGCTTAACTCACCTGGCCACTTAAGACCGTCTAAGTAATCGTTATTTACCTTCATGTATGATTACCCCTTACCTAAGCGCAGCGTTTGTTGCAGCATTTGCTTGGCCGCATCCGCGACTTGTACGTTGGTTTGGTAACTGCGCGAGGCACTGAGCATATCGGTCATTTCTTCTACCACGTTGACGTTGGGCTTATAAATAAAGCCGTCTTGGTCAGCCATGGGATGATCTGGGTGATATTCTTTTAACAGCGGTTTGTCGGTTTCTACTATGCCCGCCACTTTCACTTTGACGCTTTCTTGACGATTCGACAGCGCTTGTTGCATATCCGCCTCAAACACCGGTTTGCGGGCGCGATAGGTTTCATTAACGCTGGAAGTCACGCTGTCGGCGTTGGCTAGGTTACTGGCGGTGGTGTTTAAACGCACCGACTGGGCATTCATCGCACTACCGGAAATATCAAATACCTTAAATAGGCTCACATTGAATCTCCTTTAATGGCTTTTAGCAGACCATTGATCTTGCCATTTAAAAACTCTAAAGACGCTTGGTATTGCAAGGCGTTTTCCATGTAATTATTGCGCTCGCTTTCCATATTCACCGTATTACCGTCGCCAGTATCGGGTTGGTCAGGCACTCTAAACTGCACCATGCCCGGTGGCGCTAGCTCAACCGAAAAATGCTGCTGATCAGTGCGACTTAAAGAAAAATTTTGCCCGTGCTGCGCTTGCTGCAACGCGGCTTGAAAGTCGATGTCTTTGGCTTTATAACCCGGCGTATCCGCATTGGCCATGTTGCTGGCCAATAGCTCAGCTCGGCCCGAGCGTGCGGTTAGCGCGTGCTGATGAATACCAAAGGCTTTGTCGAAAGAAATCGCCACGGACACCTCTCACGTTAAATTTGATTAAGAGCCAGTAAAGCGTATTTACTGCTCTTTTCTTTAATCAAATACAAGCAAGTTACGTGCCAGTTATTACTTCAAGCGATAAATTATGCCGGGATTACAACGGATCATTTCAAACTTATCCGATAATCCGGTGAGAGATTCCGAAGCGCCCAGCAGCAGGTAACCGCCTGGGTTAAGGGCGTGAGCAAATTGATTAAGAATTTTAGTTTTACTCTCGGCCGAGAAGTAAATCAGGACGTTACGGCAAAAGATAATATCGAACTTACCCAGCAAAGCGTAGCTGTCGAGCAAGTTAAAATGGCGAAAACTTACCATATTGCGCACTAAGGGCTTAAGTTGCATTTTACCGTCGTCGAGCGGAGTAAAAAACTGATTACGTCGCTCGGGAGATAAACCGCGCGCTAACGATAAGCTGTCATAAATGCCCGTTTTGCATTGCTCTAGCATGCTATTAGAGATGTCAGTGGCAATAATTTGCAGCCCCGGCAAACTACCCGGATGTCGAGCTTGATATTCTAATGCGGTCATCGCGATTGAATAAGGCTCTTGGCCTGATGAGCTAGCAGCAGACCATATCTTTAGTGTTTTACCGGGCTTAGCTAGCTCAGGAAATAATTTGTCGCTGAGCAAGGTAAAAGGATAGCTGTCGCGAAACCACAGGGTTTCGTTAGTGGTCATGGCATCGATCACCGCGGTTTTTAGTTCTCGGCCACGTATCGACATCGACTGCTCAATTAGCTCACTAAGCGTTTCAATATTAAAACGCGCAAGCAAAGGCGATAAACGGCTTTTTACTAAGTACTGCTTGCTCTCACCAAGCACGATGCCAGTATTTGCTTCTAAGAAGCGGCAAAATACAGAGTATTGAGCGTCGCTAATAGTTCTCATTAATTATTATACTCGCTTTAGAGTGCACCCTTTACAGCAGATGCTAACTCATCAGGGTTAAATTTTGCGATAAAATTATCGGCACCCACTTTTTCAATTAACGCCTTATTAAACACACCACTAAGTGAGGTATGCAAGATCACATGTAAATCTTTTAGCGCAGGATCATTACGAATTTCTGCCGTTAGCGTGTAACCGTCCATTTCTGGCATTTCTACGTCGGAGATCACCATACTCAGCTGCTCAGTAATAGGTCCGCTCGCCGCCATTTCTCGTAGTTTAGTTAATGCCGCTCGGCCATTTTCGGTAACAATGACCTCTAGTCCTAAGTTACTCATGGTTTTTTGAATTTGTCGGCGCGCCACCGAGGAGTCATCGGCAATGAGGATCGGCTTTTGATCCGGCTTGGTTAAGTTAGAGACCTCTGATACTAACTCTTCTTTAACCTCAACCAGCGCCGGCATAATTTCATCAAGTATTTTTTCAACGTCTAATATTTCTACTAGCTCACCATCAATCTCGGTTACTGCCGTCATATAGTTAAAGCGACCCGCGCCCTTTGGCGGTGCTAAAATGAGCTCCCAAGATACGTTAACGATACGTTCTACTGAGTTAACCAAAAACCCCTGCACCGAGCGATTATATTCAGAGATAATGACAAAACTGTCATCTCTTTGCTTAATAGGGCGCCCACCCATGGCTTGGTTGATATCTATAATAGAAATGGTCTGGCCGCGAATGTTAGCGACGCCTGCAATAACAGTGCTGCTTTGGGGGAGCGCAGTTAACTTTGGACACTGCAACACTTCTTTGACTTTAAAAACGTTAATGCCAAATCTTTGACGCCCATTCAGTTTAAATAGCAACAGCTCTAATCTATTTTGACCCACCAGCTGGGTTCTTTGGTTAACCGACTGAAGTAACCCTGCCATGCGCACTCTCCATTGAATAGGACACTTTATTTTTTATGGCATGCTTTATGCTCTATCATATTGCTGCCAGCATTGAACCGTTTTAGGGTGTCAGGCAAGTATTAAGCTTAACACTGACCTCAAACAGACGCTAATGACGCCAAGCTTACCCTTGTTATGATATATCGGCCATCAGCTAAGGATGTTTATGGGAACTTTCGCACGCTTTACCTTTCGCCCTGCTTTTTTAGGGTGGCTAAGCGTTCTTCTTCTGATCACTACACCCGCTTACGCTTCGATTCATGAGGATATTCGTCGTTATGCTGAGGATCACGTACGAGAGCTAGTCTCATTACAGCCAGAAGATAAACTAGAAATTAATGCCGCCAACATTGATACTCGGGTACAACTCACCGAGTGTTTAGGCAAGCTCACCGCTGATATTCGTGGCAGTGGCGAAGTGCGACGCAATACCCATGTGTATTTGCAATGCCATGAACAACCAGGCTGGGAGCTATTTGTGCCGGTGCGTATTAAGATCCTAAAGCCGGTAGTCACTGCCGCCGATCCGATTGCGCGCAACACCTTACTGCAAAACCAACATTTAACAATAGATTACCAAGATGAAGTGCTGATCCGTGGCGATGTGTTTAGTGATGTGAACGACCTATTAGGCTCGCGCAGTAAACGTGACCTACGCCCCGGCCAACCTATTCGGAGCAGCCAACTGTGTGTAGTGTGTAAGGGTGACAAAGTGAGTATTGTTGCGCAAACGGGTGGTCTTACCGTTAACACCGACGGCATCGCCAAAGAAGATGGTTCTTTTAATGACAATGTGCGGGTGAGCAACCTAAATTCTGGTCGGGTAATTAGTGCTCAAGTGCTAGGCGCAGGACAAGTTAAAGTTAACCTGTAAATTCTGCTAAAGTTAATAGCAGCTAGGCCGATAGAGCAATACAGAGCAGCAGAATTGAGGAGCAAACTATTATGGCAATCGATAAATTACCTTCAGGGATCAGCAATCACACGGCGCTGACCCAAAGCAACAAATACAAAGCAACGGCAGAAAAGCCCACGGTGCAGCAGGCGAATACCCAAGCGGCGAGCAAACAAGACGCGGTTACTCTGTCGCCTCAGGCAAAGCGCTTAAACCAAGCTCAGCAATCATTAGCCAATGCACCTGTTAGCGATAATAGTGCTAAAATAGCGGCGCTTAAAAAAGCCGTAAATGAAGGTAGCTATCAGGTAGACAGCGATCGACTAGCGGCCAATATTTCGCGTTTTGAACAGGATCTAAAAGGCCTCTAATATGTCTCTTGCTCTGCTGCTAGAAACACAACAGTCTCAGCTTGAGCGCTTGCTAGAATTAACCCAGCAAGAGCTTGAGCTGATTGTAAAACGCAAAGCCTTAGCATTGCCGCCCCTTGCCCAGCAAAAACAACAGCTGCTCATTGATATTCAAACCACCGATGGCGAGCTTGCGCAACATCCTGAGCGCCAACGTTTACGTGATGATTATCAGCCAGAAGTCGATGCACTACGCGAGTTACTCGCTACTTGCCAAGAACAAAACCAAGTAGCGGAGCAACTATTAGAGCAGTCACTCAATGGGGTTCGCCAGCTCAGTAATATTATGAGCCGGCTGCATGAGCGTCAAAGTATGACTTATGATAAAAAAGCCCAAACCAAGGGCATTAATAAAGGCAGCGGCTTTAAAGTTTAACGTCCTTGGCGTAGCTTTTCATATAACTTCAAGTCTAATGACAGCTCGGTAATATACATATCGCCATCAGGGTAGCTGTTGATCACTTCTGCCCCCCGCACTACCCCACGACTGCTGTTTCTCACCGTACCATCTTCTAAGATCTGGCTGTTCATTTGGCTCGAACTAGACGTCATCACACCGGCTAACTGCTCCGTTAACTCCCGATAAGCATCCATTTTTGACGCGCGCATCGCATGCAATAATTTAAGCTCAGGATCGGTGGGTTGTTGTAAGCTAATGGGCGCATAGCCCACCGCGGTGATCTTCCCGCTCATACCACTAGAAAATGGCGCCCCCGCGCCTTGGCCAGAGCACGCCGTTAACAGTAATAATCCTAATCCCCATACACTATTTCGCATAACGACTCCTTTGCGCTGGGGTCATTACCCGAGGAGCAGGACCTTGAGCTTTAATAGCACTGGCGACTAAATAAGCGGGAATAAACTGCTGGGCACTGGCCACCACATGATGATCACTCATTGACACTAAGCGCGCATTTACCAGCTTGCCGCCCATGTTATCACTGACCGTTCCTTGCAATATATACTGGGCATTAATACGACCACTTAACTGGCGGTAATCTCGGCTGGTACTCACATCACCTTGAGGGGTAATGCGAATATACGGCAGGGTTTTAAAATCCATGACTTTCAAACCATACTGGTTTAGCTGAAACATCATGGTTTCTGATAACAAACGGCTAAAGTCATCTTGCGTCGTATAATCTTGCTGATCGACAAAACCACTCACCGCAATGCCGGCATCTTCATTTAAGTGATGAGCACTGGCCACTAAGCGATAGGCCAGTGCCGACATGTGTTGCTGCAATTGCGTTTGGCCACCTACCATAGCAGGTCCTGCCGAGGGCAAATACGCACTGCGCGAGCCGGCGCTCATGCGCATCGGGATCCCATCTTGGCTATGACGAGGTGAGCGATTGGGCTCGACTAACGGCCCTAGTGGCTCATTATTAATATAATGAGCGGCATGATCATGAGGTAAGTAATGATGCTGACCATCAAAGGTTTGCTCTTTATCAGCTGAACATGCAGTGAGCATTAACGCCGTGATTAGCAATACAGGTTTCTTGCTCATGCATCACTCCTTAAAGTAAATAAAATCCAATACTGTGTCGGCTGCGCCAGCATAATCTTTACTCGTATCCACTAACTGCTTAACTAGCACTCATTAGCATCCCTAAGTTAGGCAAGCTATTTGCATGGTAAATGCAGGATTCTCATTTAGCTACTATCGTATAAGCTTACTTGCACAAAGCTTGCCAATTAAGACAGGATATCGCCAGTGTTAAAAAAAATCGCCTTTAAAAAGAAACCGCCCCTGCACTGCCTGTTATCACTCTTGTTAATCATGCCGTTAGGTGCTCACGCAGATTGGTATCAAGCTGATGGCTCGGCGCCCTTAAGTTTAGGTGCCGACACCGCCCGCCAACAAGCCCTTGAGCAAGCACTGACCGATGCCCTCTTGCAAGCGGGAGCGTCATTAACCACAGTCCAATCGGTGACGAATGGCGCTCTTTCGGGCCAGCAGCTGGATATTGCCGCCCAAGGTGAGTTAATGGATTATGTGATCATGGATGAAAAACGTCGCCAAGGACGTTTGTATCTCACCGTTAGAGCCGATATTTGGCCTAATGAAAAGGTCACTCCGCAGTGTGCTAGTGGTTATCGCCCAGGTATTGCGCTGAGTCAGCTAGCACTACAACATCCAGAGCAAGCACGATTTGGTCAAATTTATGAGCTAGGCGAAGCGGTCACTACTCGGCTAGCACAACAATTAAAGCCCGCTGTCAATTTAATGACACAGCTGCCCCATCAAGTAACGACTAACGAGCAACTTAACCGCCCTCGTGGGTTACGCCAAGGCGGCGATATGTTAGCTCAACAACAAGCTCGGTTGTTACTCAGCGGTGTGATCGAGGATATTAGCGTCGAAGATGGCGACTGGATCCAATGGCGCTTTAAAGAAATACCGCGCCAATTTGCGCTAACTATTACTCTTGAAGACAGCCTAACCGGTGAGCGATTACTCGACCAGCACTATCAAGTCGCTGCTCCTTGGTCTTATAAAAAGCATGAGTTAGTCAATGTGAATAACCAGAGCTTTTGGCAGTCGGCTTATGGCCAGTCTGCAGAGCAACTACTTAAGCGCATTAGCCGCGATGTGGTCAACGCGCAATCTTGCATGAAAGCCGTAGGTCGAATTTTACAGCAAACCGCCGACGGCACCCTAATGGACTTAGGCCGCCAAGCCGGCATTAAACCGGGCGATCGTTTCTCTTTAGTCCATAGACGACAATTACAAGCAGGTTATTACAGCGAAACCTCGGCTAAAGCCCAATTTGTAGTTCAGCAAAGCTATGCCGATTACAGTATATTAACCCCTGCCGATAATGCCGCCAGGCAAATGGCTGCTAGCCCAGGTGATTTATTAATGGCCACCAAATAATCACATTATATTGGATAATTTAACGGCAGTTAAACGCCATCCCTATTGTGTCTCTTTAGCTGGCAGCGGTATGATAACGAGCGTAGTCTCCATAGCTCAACCGGATAGAGCAGTCGCCTCCTAAGCGACCGATCCAGGTTCAAGTCCTGGTGGAGACGCCATCTGTTATTAGCAGCCCTTAGCTACTCTCGGGTAATACATTGATTGAGTAAGCGCTCATATTGAGCGGTAAGCGCCGTTAAATAGGCATCAACTTGCTGTTGAAAGATAAGCGGCTCCCCGACGATGACGCACTCGGTTATAGAGCGTGTAAATAAGCAACAGTAATACCAGCCCCAATAGCAGGTTAAGCCAGTAAGGCGGCAAACCGCCCCAGGCCACTAGCATGCCTAACAAGCCAAATACCGCCGCCCGATCGCTTTTGCCCATCGGGCCATCGTAACGACGCGAGGCTCCCACCATTAACCCCAACACACCGGCGTATTCCACCACGGCGGCTAGCAACACAATAATCATCACATAATTCATTAAGGTACGCACCTAGACGGGATTGCTGACCAAATTCGCGCGTCAGCATGCCATCAATGGCATTCAGTGCCATGCGCAGCAACATCCATAATGGAATCAGCGCATATGGCCACAATAAAGGAGCCCCTCAAGCAACCCCTAAGGCTACTAATAGTGAGCCCACCGCCGCCGCTAGAGTGACCTGATTAGCGGTAATTCCCTTATTAGCTAGCCACCTTACCAGCGGGCGTAGC
This sequence comes from Aeromonadales bacterium, assembly GCA_012518835.1. Lineage (GTDB taxonomy): Bacteria > Pseudomonadota > Gammaproteobacteria > Enterobacterales > Aeromonadaceae > Oceanimonas. The sequence goes on from JAAYRH010000095.1 coordinate 8,980, forward strand.
AAACTTTGAAAGCGCGGCTTAAGTGCATAAATAGAAATCATCGAATATCCCTAACGATTAATTTCATTTTTAATAAAAATGATTGTTAAGTTAATTAGATACTATTTAACAAACAGTTGCTAGCTTATATAACATCTTCAATGGCTTGCCACACCTTCTTAAAAAGTTAAGCAGCGTAAGATTGAAAAGACATCAGTGATATCATGGCTTAATTAGCTTACTTTAAAGGCAACTTATTGTGATGAAATTCGGATCCTTATTACTTTTATGGTTATACAGCAGCTATACCTTAGCCGCACCGGCGCTATGGTCGGCTACCAAGGGCGAGCAACAGCTGTGGCTATTTGGCTCTATTCACTTAGCCGATGAGCGCCTAGGTGACTTGCCAACGCCTTTATTAGACGCGATTAAACACAGTGAAAAGCTATATTTAGAAATTGATCCCCAGAATATTAATCAAGCTAAGTTAGCACCGTTATTAGCGCTAACAGCGAATGACAGCTGGCAACAGCGCTTAGGTGAGCCATTAGCCACCGAGCTTACTCAGGCCCTAGCAACACACAACTTAACCGGGCTAACTGGCTTTGTGCCTTGGTTTGCCGTATTGCAGTTAAGCCAAGCTCACGCCAAAACCCTAGGCTTTTCTAGCAGTCAAGGGGTGGATATGCGGGTGTTAAACTTAGCGAAGCAGCAAGGCTTGCCCGTGGCAGGATTAGAGTCATCGGTGCAAGTATTTCAATTATTGGCTTCTTTAAGCGAGCGCGGGCTAGAGGCCGACTTTGTACGCCACACCCTTAACGAGCAAGACGACTTAGCTGAGCATCTTGCCGAGTTATTTTCCGTCTGGCAGCAAGGAGACGAACAAAGTCTATGGGACTTACTACAGGAGCAAGCAGCCCCTAAGCTAGATGACTTTATTGAGCAAGAGCTATTATTTTCTAGAAATAAAGCGTGGTTAAAGAAATTGCAGCAAGAGGCGCCCCAGCAGGCCTTGTTAGTCGTGGGAGCACTGCATTTATATGGTGAGCACGGTTTAATAAAGTTACTAAAACAACAAGGTTATGCTTTAAAAAGACTGAAAGACCAATAAGTCGCCCTTTTATTGATCAGGATC
>JAAYRH010000013.1 GCA_012518835.1 Aeromonadales bacterium
AGTGCGAGGGGTTAAACGCCAGTGCCAAATGAACAGAACCACCTGGGGTATCAAACTCGGAGCTAAAGCCCATATGGTACTTAACGTCACCGGAGCTCTCGGTATCGTATTTACCGGCAAATGAGTCAAATAAATCTTGCGGACGCTTACCTAGTACGTTGACTAAAATATTGAGTCGACCACGGTGGGCCATCCCAATCACTACTTCTTGACCACCAATCTCACCAAAATGGCGGATCAGCTCTTTGGTCATCGGTACTAAGGCGTCGCCCCCTTCTAGGGAGAAGCGCTTTGCACCAGGGAATTTGGCACCGAGGTATTTTTCTAAGCCTTCGGCGGCGGTTAAACTATCAAGAAAACGTACTTTGTCTTCTTTACTAAATTGCGGCTCGCCCACCACAGGCTCGAGGCGACTTTGGATCCAGCGCTTTTCACGAGTGCTGGTGATGTGCATATATTCTGCACCTACTGAACCACAGTAGGTTTTTTTCAATGCCGCCACTAAGTCTTTCAACTTCATGGTTTCTTGACCAATCGCATAGGAGCCTACGTTAAAAGAGGCTTCGAGGTCGGCGTCAGTCAAGTTATGGAATTCAGGCTCTAGCTCAGCTACTTTTTTGCGGTTCCACAGCCCTAATGGGTCAAGGTTGGCATTTTGATGGCCACGAAAACGATAGGCGTTAATTAGCTGCAGTACTTTAACCTGCTTGGCATCAGTATCAGGATCACTAACCGGGGTGGAGTAACGAGAAGAGTCTTTAGCTAAGCGGCGAAAGTAATCTCTTACTTGAGAATGAGGTTGATCCGTGACACCGTCTTCTTGAGCAGGCAATTCATTAAATACGGTCTGCCACTCATTAGAAACTGAGTTAGGATCGGCAAGATATGCCTCATAAAGGTCTTCTACATAGGTCGCATTGGCACCGGCCAGGTAAGAAGATTCCAGCCAGGCTTGCATTACGCCATTGTGCATCTTTATCCCTTTATTATGTTGACAGTATTAGTGTCGTTTTGGTCGTCGAGTCAATGCCGCCCTGTTGGGCGGCAGATTATCTAACAGGCTTATTAAACTGCCCGCTTTAATAGCATAGACTTAATGTTACCAATGGCCTTACTTGGGTTTAAGCCTTTAGGACAAACATCTGTACAGTTCATAATGGTGTGGCAGCGGAATACACTAAAAGCATCATCCATACCCGATAAGCGCTCTTCGGTCGCCGTATCACGGCTATCAGATAACCAGCGATACGCAGCTAATAAACCAGCCGGACCAATAAACTTATCAGGGTTCCACCAGAATGAAGGACAAGCAGTAGAGCAACAAGCACATAAAATACACTCGTAAAGTCCGTCCAACTTGGCGCGCTCTTCAGGAGATTGCAAATGCTCACGTGCCGGTGGCACTTTTTCATCAGCAATCAAGAACGGCTTAATTTTTTCCCACTGCACGTAGAACTGGGTTAAGTCAATCACCAGGTCACGCACTACCGGTAAGCCCGGTAAAGGACGTACTACCACTTTATTGCCTTGCTTTAGCAAGTCAGACAAAGGAGTAATACAGGCTAGGCCATTTTTACCGTTCATGTTCATACCGTCAGAGCCACAAACTCCTTCACGGCAGGAACGACGAAATGACAAGCTAGGATCCTGTTCCTTGAGCGCAATTAAGGCATCCAGTACCATCATGTCGGAGCCTTCAGCCACTTCAAGCTGATAGTCCTTCATATAAGGCTTGGCATCGGTTTCAGGATTATAGCGATAAACTGAAATAGTAACTTGCATCTGATTGCCCCTTAATAAGTACGCGCTTTAGGTGGGAATGCTTCACGCAGATTTGGTGACATATTCACAGAGCGCTTACTCATTTTCTCAGTAATCGGGTTGTACAAGGAATGGCACAACCAGTTTTCGTCATCACGATCTGGATAGTCAAAACGTGAATGCGCGCCACGGCTTTCGGTACGGAAGTTCGCTGCCACCGCCGTTGCATAGGCCGTTTCCATCATGTTATCTAACTCTAAGCACTCAATACGCTGAGTATTAAAGTCTTTACTGGTATCGTCTAGGCGGGCATTTTTTAGACGCTCACGGATTTTTTTCAGCTCTTCCAAGCCTTCGGCCATCGCTTTACCTTCGCGAAACACCGAGAAGTTATGCTGCATGCACTCTTGCAAATCTTTTTTGATTTGCACTGGGCATTCACCGTCACGGTTATTTTCCCAACGATAGTAGCGAGCTAGCGCGGCATCAATATTTTCTTGAGTCGCTTCACGCACTTCACCCAGCTCATCTAGCGCTTCGGTTAAGTGACGACCCACTGCACGACCAAATACCACTAAATCGAGCAAGGAGTTACCACCTAAGCGGTTAGCACCGTGAACTGACACACAGGCCACTTCTCCGATGGCAAACAAGCCTTTAATGTGTGACTCGTTGCCATCTTCGTCCACGGTTAGCGCCTGACCATTTACGTTGGTCGGTACACCGCCCATCATATAGTGACAGGTAGGAATAACAGGAATGGGCTCAACGACAGGATCCACGTGAGCAAAGGTGCGAGACAGCTCACAAATACCAGGCAAGCGCGACTCAAGTACGTCTTTACCTAGGTGGTCTAGTTTTAGCTTCAGGTGCGGCCCCCAAGGACCATCACAACCACGGCCTTCGCGGATCTCAATCATCATTGAACGAGACACTACATCGCGGCTGGCCAAGTCTTTGGCGTTGGGCGCATAGCGCTCCATGAAACGTTCACCGTCTTTATTAAGCAGGTAACCACCTTCACCACGACAACCTTCGGTTACTAGCGTACCGGCACCGGCAATCCCCGTAGGGTGGAACTGCCACATTTCCATGTCTTGCTGTGGCACACCAGCACGAATTGCCATACCAATACCGTCACCGGTATTAATGTGCGCATTAGTGGTGGACTGATAAATACGCCCTGCACCACCGGTCGCTAAAATAGTCGCTTTGGCTTTAAAATAACAAAGCTCACCGGTTTCAATAT